>NZ_JAUBUN010000005.1:135805-201945 GCF_036702665.1 Microcoleus sp. Aus8_D2 | reverse complement strand
CGACACTTGGCTCGACACTTGGCTCGACACTTGGCTCGACACTTGGCTCGACACTTGGCTCGACACTTGGCTCGACACTTGGCTCGACATTTTGATGAGCCAGCGCCCGAAGGCCGATATCCCGGCGGCAGTAAACCCCTTCAAATTGGATGCAATCAACTGCTGCATAAGCTTTAGAGATAGCTTGTTCCAAAGTTTCTGCAACCGCCGTGACGCCCAAAACGCGGCCGCCGTCGCTCACCAACTGCTGCTGCTTCAACTGGGTGCCGGCGTGAAACACTTCTGCTCCTTTGGCTTCAGCTTCCTCAATACCTGTAATAACTTTGCCTTTTTGGTAATTTCCCGGATAGCCCCCAGAAGCCAAAACTACGCAAACAGAAGCCCCCGACTTCCAGCGAATGTTGGAATATTCACCGAGACGCTGCTGACAGCAAGCGAACAGCAAATCTTCCAGGGGAGTTTCCAAGAGGGACAAAACCGCTTGAGTTTCGGGATCTCCAAAACGACAGTTGAATTCTAAGACTTTAAGTTCTCTTTTCGGTGTAATCATTAAACCTGCGTAGAGGACGCCCCGGTAATCGATGTTGCGTTTTTGGAGTGCAGCGAGGGTAGGTTCAAGAATTTCTGCTTGAATCCTGTCCATGAGTTTGGGCGTGACAATTGGCGCTGGGGCGTAGGCTCCCATACCGCCAGTGTTGGCTCCCTTGTCGCCTTCGCCAATGGCTTTGTGGTCTTGAGCTGCCAGCAGCGGTTCTACTGTGATACCGTCTGTGAGGGCGAGAATCGAGACTTCTTGACCGGTTACATATTCTTCGACGACGACTCGGATGTTGTCTGTGCCAAATTCGCCTCTAAAAATGGTGTTGATGGCGCTGTTAGCCATTTTGACGGTGGTGGCAACGGTGACTCCTTTGCCTGATGCGAGTCCGTCTGCTTTGATGACTATGGGAATTCCTTGCTCGACAACGTAGGCTTTGGCTGCTTCTGCGTTTGTAAATACGGCAGCTTTGGGTGTTGGGATGCCTGAAGAGAGCATCAATTCTTTGGCCCAAGATTTGCTGGATTCTATTTGGGCGCCGGCTTTGTTGGGGCCGAAAATCATCAGTTTTCGCTGTTGGAAGTAGTCAACGATGCCTAGCGATAGGGGCAATTCGGGGCCGACAATCACTAATCCGATGTTGTTGACCATCACAAAGCGTTCGATGCCTTGGAAGTCGTCGATGTTGAGCGACAGATTTTGACAGCCTTTGGTGGTAGCTGTCCCGCCGTTGCCCGGTACGCAGAATACTTGTTTAATCCGCGTAGATTCTAGCAGTTTTTTTGCGATCGCGTGTTCGCGACCTCCGTTCCCCACAACCAAAACTTTCACAGCATCCTCACCTATAACTTTTGTTCTCTGAATATCTGATTTTCCGTGTTTCCACCTGTCTATCTGCTTTTTGCAGTGCTGTCAATTATGCCATGCTTGGCGCTAAGCAATTGCTAGATGTGGCACTTTTCTGGAGGGCGGCAGCTCGATCGCCGTTTCCCAACGGCTGGGTTCGTGCAATAATTAAATACTTTCGCTGCCGAATTTTTCTGGGTTCTGGCTCGATTTAATGATGCAATTAAAAGTATTTTCTAGCTGTCAACTGTCCAATTACTGTAATTCATCCGGGGACAAATAGCGATAAAATAGTCAGGTTGACTTTGCGGAATTTTACTCACATGAAATCAAATCAAACCGCTGCGAGTTCGCCTGCAAAATTTAAGCGGGTCGGCGTTGTCGGCGGCGGCCAGCTAGCTTGGATGATGGGGGATGCTGCTAGGGCGCTGGATCTCGAATTGGTAGTGCAAACTCCTCATGCTACTGACCCGGCAGTTTCGGTTGCTGCTGGTGCTATTTTGGCTGCTGTTGATGATGTTTTGGCTACGGCTCATTTGGCGGATGGCTGCGATGTTATTACTTTTGAAAATGAGTTTGTAGATTTGGATGGTTTGCGGGTATTAGAACAGCAAGGTGTGTTATTTCAGCCGAGTTTGTCATCCCTTTCTCCGTTGTTGGATAAGTACGTGCAGCGCTGTTATTTAAAAGGTTTGGGTTTGCCAACTCCGAGGTTTTGGGCGGTCAACGAGCTGGCTTCTTTGCACCTGAATTCGTCGCTGGAACCCCAGGGAAAGCAAATTGCAACGCGGGCTGTGGGGGATGGGCAGATCTGCGGGGAAGTTGCGATCGACAATTTGGCAATTTCTGTTTCCGACAGCGTGCAGATGGAAGGAGACTCTGATTTTGGGCCGAGAGATTTTCCCTTTGTCGTCAAAGTTCGCCGCCACGGTTACGACGGCCAAGGTACTTTTATTGTGAAGGATCGCGAGAGTTTTGAGTCAATTAGCGCTCAACTTAAAGGCCAGTCTTTGCTGGTGGAAGAGTTTGTACCGTTCGATCGCGAGTTGGCTGTGATTGCAGCTCGATCGCCAACTGGCTCCATGGCGATTTACCCGATCGTGGAAACCCAACAGCTTCATCAGGTTTGTCGTGTGGTGATTGCGCCCGCGGATATTAGTTTAGATGTGAAAGCCGAAGCTTGTGCGATCGCCCGCACTCTCCTCAATGACTTGGAAGCTGTCGGCGTATTCGGCATTGAATTATTTTTAACCGCCGACAATAAGCTGTTTGTCAATGAAATTGCCCCCCGCACCCACAACTCGGGACATTTTACAATCGATGCTTGCGAAACTTCACAATTTGAACAGCATTTGCGTGCCGTTTGTCAACTTCCTTTAGGCAATGTGGCTCTGAAAAGTCCAGGTGCTGTGATGGTAAATTTGCTCGGCTACGAGTCTGCTGAGTCAGATTATTTAGAGAAACGAAAACAACTGGCACAAATCAGTGGCGCTTTTGTACATTGGTATGGTAAGAAAGTATCGCGTCCGGGCCGCAAACTCGGTCACGTGACTATTGTACTCGACGAAGACTTGGGGGTTCAGGGGCGATCGTCCGCTAGTGCGATCGCTCAAACCGTAGAATCCATCTGGTATGCAACTTAAAATTGCTCGAAGCTTGCCAAAATCTAGTTAGTTGCTGTATATTAAATAAAGGTTCTACTGCGACGTTGGTGACTGCCAATAATGTTTTTTTGATCTATAACTCTTAACTCTCGGGAATCAAGATGTTTGGACAGCAGTAAACTGGGCTTGTACCCAGAAACTTTAAGTCCGAGCCAACGGTGCCCACCTGGTAAAATACCAGGTCAAAAGCTGAGGTAAGACGGCGTTGCGGGGAGCCATTAAAATATTGATAGAGATAGGCGCCGTGAAATATGGCTAGCCTATTTTTTTTACATTAAACCTAAAAATTTCCATTTTTGGTGTAAGATCATGGTCGCAGAAAACGATCGTACAGGTTGGTAGTGAGGACTTTAGTCCGCATCCATTAAAGGACTAAAGTCCTCACTACCAACTAATTTGCAGGTTGGTAGTGAGGACTTTAGTCCGCATCCATTAAAGGACTAAAGTCCTCACTACAAACCAATTTGCGATCGCCCCTTGCCATCCACAATTATCTCTGCTATTCTCTAAAAAAGACCTATCGGTCTGTAAACTCTAGCTCAAAATGTCAAAAGCCCAAGAAACCAGAGAAAAAATTCTCAGGGAAGCCGCAGCACTGTTCAATCAGTACGGCTACTCCGGTTCTTCTATGTCTGACATCATGCGCGTTACAGGCTTGCAAAAAGGAGGAATTTACAACCACTTCCAGAGCAAAGACGAACTAGCCTTGCAAGCTTTTGATTTTGCAGTTGAATGTATGCGCCAACAATATCTCGGGGCTTTAAAAGGTAACAAAAATGCGATCGCCCGCCTAAAAGCTATGGTATCAGTATTTAGCGATTTAGCCACAAATCCTCCTATTCCCGGCGGCTGTCCCCTGTTAAATACAGCAGTCGAAAGCGACGACGCTCATCCAGCTTTGCGCCAGCGCGCGCAAATAGCTATGGACGGTTGGCGCGCTTTGATTGGCAAAATTATTGACAAAGGAATTGCTAAAGGCGAGGTGCGAGCAAATGTCGAAGCTGATGCAGTTGCAACTATTGTGATTTCAACGCTGGAGGGAGCAATCATGATGAGCAAGCTTTACGGAGACACGATTCACATCAAAAGAGCAATTACCCACTTACACGCCTATCTCGACAATCAACTTTAGAATCCCACTTTTTTTTACTATCAAAGAGACCGTTCGGTCTTAATTTTTTGAGGCTCAATTTACTATCAGGAAAATTCAGGACAAATTAATGTCAAAATATGCAGATCACCCAATGAATCACCCAACAGTTGCCAGCTCTGCTATAGTTCGCCTGATTACTATTCCGATCGGCCACTACTGCGAAAAAGTTCGCTGGGCGCTAGACTTGCTAAAACTTCCCTACATTGAAGAAAAACACGTATAGCCTTTCTCAGAAAGATGAGGTACTTGACGGGCATAGGGCATAGGGCATAGGGCATAGGGCATAGGGCATAGGGCATAGGGCATAGGGCATAGGGCATAGGGCATAGGACATACCTCACTTTTTTGAGAACCGCTATACCAGCTTTTCACCGCTGGGCTACCCGCAAATACCGAGGTAGCAGCGTTCCAGTTTTAGCTATCAAATCTGGCAATCTTACCGATTCAACAGATATTTTGCATTATCTCGATACCATAAGTTCATCAGGTTTTCGCTTATATCCAACCGAGCCTGAATTGCGCCGAGAAGTCGAAGAAATGGAAGAGTTATTTGATACCAGATTGGGGGTAGATATTCGCAATTGGGGATATTATTATCGCTCGAATAACCGCGATACAATGCGAAAAGCTTGGTGCAAGGGGACGCCCCTGTTTGAGCGAGTTGGATTTGAAATAGCTTTTCCGTTTATTAGCGCCAAAGTGCGACAAACCTACAAGATTGCACCAGAGTCAGCCGCCCTTTCGCTGCAAGGGATTCGGCAAGTTTTCGAGATAGTGAATCAAAGATTAGCAGACGATCGCCCGTATTTAGCTGGCGATCGATTGTCGGCGGCTGACTTGACTTTTGCAGCACTAGCTGCTCCAGTTTTGCAGCCTCCGGAACACCCGGTTTTGGTGGCTAAAATTGAGGAATTGCCGATCGAGATGGCATCAGTAATTAGAGAATTGCAGGCTACTGCTGCGGGAGTTCACGCACTCCGGTTGTACCGAGAGCAGCGTCGCCTTAAGTAATCTCCAGCCCCGTTAAATCGAAAAAATCGTCAAATTTTCTCCCCAACAGGGCCCTCCCCAGGTCCCCAAATCCCAACCCGCAAATCTCCCTTGCCGAAAGTACCACAAACGTGATACCGTTGAAGCTTGTGTCCAAATAACACCAGTCCATGCCAAAACTCAAAACTCGCAAAGCAGCCGCAAAGCGCTTTAGAGCGACCGGCAGCGGTAAAATTGTGCGCCGCAAAGCTTACAAAAGCCACTTGCTTTCACACAAAAGTTCAGCTCGCAAAAGCCGTCTCTCTAAGCTGGTCGTCATCGATGAGACCAATGATGGTAACGTGCGGTTAATGCTTCCATACTTGTAAAGTTTAACGGAAATTAAAGATGACACGGGTAAAACGCGGTAATGTCGCCAGAGCGCGCCGCAAAAAAATTCTCAAGTTAGCCAAGGGTTTCCGAGGCGCACAGTCGAAACAGTTCCGCACAGCTAACCAGCGGGTGATGCAGGCCCTGCGTAACGGTTATCGCGATCGCAAAAAACGGAAACGCGATTTCCGCCGCCTGTGGATTGCTCGGATCAATGCTGCATCGCGCCAACACGGCACGAGCTACAGCAGACTGATCGGCAACATGAAGAAAGCCAATATCGAAATCAACCGCAAAATGCTGGCACAAATGGCAATCATTGACCCCGCAACATTCGGTAAAGTCGTGGAAATGGCCAATCGCTCCGGCTCGTGAAAGCTTGAATAGTTTTCCGAAGGAAGAAAGCAGAAGTAAGAAAGATTTAGCTATCTGCCAGAGAAGGAAAACTCCTGATAAATCTAGGAGATTGAGATTAATTTTCCTTCTTTGTTCTTACTTCTCAATGCTTGCTTTTTCAGAAATTGCGATCGTTCCGGTCGATCGCCATTTTCGTTTTTTTATACAGTTGCAGAGGCAAATCTCAGAGATTGCTAGCGGATTAAAATAATTAAAAGCTTCCACCGATCTACCTAATTTTAAGAAAAACATGGACAGTAATTTGCTAATTGTTTACGTGTCAGTCCTGCTCGCGATACTCGGCAGCACTTCCTGGTTTGTGGTGCGCCAGATTTTCAAAACTCGGAAGCTGGAAATGTCTCTCGAACGCTTAGAAAACAAGCTGACCCTAGAAAAAGGAACAGCACAGGAATACTACGAGTTAGGAAGTATCTATGTAGATAAGAAACTTTACTCCCAGGCGATCGTACTGTTTCAAAAAGCCCTGAAAACCAAAGACGTAGAAGGCGAAGAAGATCTGGCGTTTCTTTACAACGCTCTAGGTTTTGCGCACTTCGGCCAAGAACAGTATGACATCGCGATCCGCCAATACAAAGAAGCCCTGAAGTTGCAGCCCGAATACGTTACATCTCTCAACAATCTGGGTCACGCCTACGAGCGCAAGAAATTAACAGCTCAAGCCTTGGAAATGTACGAACAAGCTCTCGCCTGCGATCCTGACAATGCCACTGCTAAAGGACGAGTAGAGTCCCTCAGGAAGCGTTTGGTAATCTATAATTAAGCGCCGGTGTTACGAGCAATAGAGATCCCGCAAACCTGGTTTCATTCCGAAACCGGGTTTTTTCTTCCCATAATCAAAGAGACTCGACTATCGAACACCTTAATGCGTTAGTTTTTAAGAACAGGAATTCGGCTGCTGTGCTCGATCGCACACCGTCCCAACAGTTTAAACTACTGTCAAGATAAAAGCAGTACCTGCAACGCCGGTCAGTCCTAAACAATTGAAGGAGGAGAACGTAGTGACATCAATTCTCGTTGTCGAAGATTCGTGGTTGACTCGCAGGGTAATCTGCAAAATCCTGCGAGCAGAAGGATACGAGACTTGGGAAGCATCGAGCGGCCCGGAAGCTCTAGAACTGCTCGCGACTAAAACCCCAAACTGTATGCTCTTAGATCTCCTGATGCCGGAAATGGAAGGTCGGGAAGTCCTGCAAGCCATGCGCGATCGAGGATATCAAATTCCAGTCATCGTAATTACAGCAGACATTCAAGCCACAACCAAATCCGAGTGCATGGAACTCGGAGCCCTGGCAGTCATTCACAAAATGCCCAACTCAGACGAACTGATCGGGTGGATCAAAAAAGCTCTCAGTGCCAGCGAGGAGAGCACCCAATGAAATTAAGCGCTCGACAGCTCGATGCTTTGCAGGAACTCGTCAACATCGGGATCGGTCAAGCAGCAGGGATTTTGAACGACATGATCGAATCTCCCATTCGCTTGCAAATCCCCTACCTCCAAATCCTATCTCCCGCCGACGTGCAAGCACAATTAGAGCAGCACCTCAACGGCGAACAAATCGCCGCCGTCCAGCTCAAATTCACTGGTTCCTTTGGAGGTATTGCCCAGCTAGTTTTTCCTACCAACAGCGCGGCCACCCTCGTGACCATGCTGACAGGGGAAGAAGCCGGAACTCACGACCTGGATTCAGTCAAAATTGGTACGCTGAGTGAAGTGGGAAATATTGTAATCAATGGGGTCATGGGTGCAATCAGCAACATACTTCAGCAGCGCCTGAACTACTCAATTCCCAATTACACGGAAGGGACGATCGCTACTTTGCTGACATCTGGCGGTTTGACTGTTGATACAGTTGTTTTATTAGCCCAGACCCGTTTCATTATTGAAAGGCTTCACATTGAAGGAGATATCATCCTCATTTTCAATGTCAGTTCCTTTGACGCCTTGTTGGCTGCGATCAATCAACTTGCCGGGGGTCTATGATCGAGGAGAGCAAAACTATTGAGGAAAAGTTTGGAGTTCTCGACAGCGTACCAGTCGGCGCCTGCCTGTTGCGAGATGATTTTGTGGTGCTGTTTTGGAATGCCTGTCTCGAAGACTGGACGAAAATTCCCCGCGCTGAAATGTTGGGAACCAAGATCACAACTCATTTTCCTCACCTGAGCCAGCTCAAGTACGCAAATCGCTTCCAGCAAATCTTTGCAGGAGGCCCGCCCACAATTTTTTCTTCTCAAATTCACAAGCACCTGATTCCGGCAACTTGGCAAGACGGCCAGCAGCGCATCCAGCAAACTACGGTGACGGCTGTCCCTGCACTTTCACCGGGCGTTGCAGAACTGGATATTCCCGACTTGGTTCGATCGACTCTTGAGTTGGAACCAGAAGGTATGGTGCGACAAGGAGAAGCTGTTGGTGCTGCAAACCCCTCAAACTTTCGGACTTCAATTTCGCCTTACGGCTTTGTGCCATCAAACTGCCAATCGTTTTACGCTTTGTTGGTAATACAAGACGTAACCGACCTCACCCACCGCATCCAAGCTTACCGCACCATGCGGGATCAAGCTTTGGAAGAAGTGGAAGTGCGCCAGCGGGTGGAAGCAGAATTGCGCCAGAGCCAGCATTTCATCCAGCAGATTGCCGATGCGGCGCCTTATTTACTCTACATTTACGACTTGACTCAAAAGCGCAACGTCTATGTCAACGGTCAAGCTTCTAAGCTGCTAGGCTACACTCCCCAAGAAATTTTACAGATGCAAACAGCTTTGTACTCCAGTTTGGTGTACCCAGAAGATTTGCCGAGGCTCCGAGCCCACTTGCAAAAATTTCCCTCGGCCCTTGACGGGCATATTTTGGAGTTGGACTATCGGCTCCAACACCGATCGGGCTCCTGGCGCTGGTTCCGCTGCCGCGATCAAGTGTTCGCCCGCACAGCAGAGGGCGATCCCAAACAAATTTTCGGCACTGCTCAAGATATTACCGAGTACAAGCAGGCAGAAGAGGCGCTGCGACAGCAAAACGAACGGGAACTGCTGATGGCGACGATTACTCAGCACATCCGCCAGTCTCTGGATTTGGGCGAAGTGCTCAGCACGACAGTGACAGAAGTGCGCCAGTTCCTTCAAGCCGATCGAGTGATGATCGTCCGCTTTAACCCCTGTACGGGCAGTCTCTGCGCTGCACCCGCGACGGGGGCGGTGACTGTGGAATCTGTAGCACCCAACTGTCGGCCGATGCTGGGAGAAACCCTGGAAAATTTCTGTTTTGACGAGTTCTATCTCGAAGCGTACCAACACCGGACGATCAGGCCGATCGCCGATGTCTCGGCCGCCGATTTACCCCAAAACCAAATTGATTTGCTCGCACAATTTGAGGTGAAAGCTTATTTGGTAGTCCCTTTAGTGCAAGGGGACGACTTGTGGGGGCTGCTGATGGCCCACCAGTGTACTCCCCGCCAGTGGATGCAGTTGGAAGTAGAGTTGCTGTCGAATCTGGCCGCCCAGTTGGCGATCGCGATCAAGCAAGCAGAACTCTACCAGCAGTTGCAAGCAGCCAACCTCAAGTTAGAGCGGTTAGCAACTTTAGACGAACTGACGCAGCTAGCAAACCGCCGCCGGTTCGATCAGTATTTAGAAATGGAGTGGCGCAGACAAGCGCGGGAACAAACGCCTCTATCCCTAATTCTGTGCGATATTGATTCTTTTAAAAGTTATAACGATACCTACGGACATCCAGGGGGAGATGACTGTTTGCGGCAAGTCGCCCGGGCGATCGGCAATGCAGTCAATCGCCCCGCCGATTTAGTAGCTCGGTACGGAGGCGAAGAATTTGCCGTTATTTTGCCGAATACCGCGAGTCAAGGGGCTGAGCTGGTAGCCGAACACATACAGATCAAAATCGCAGCTTTGCAGCTTCCTCACGCTGGTTCTCAGGTGAGCCAGTACGTCACTGTCAGTCTGGGCGTAGCGAGTATGGTTCCTCCATCTGAATCCGGAGCCTCGATTTTGATTGACGCAGCCGATGCAGCGCTGTACCAAGCCAAAGACGCAGGGCGCGATCGCATCCAAGTTTACCAGGCAGACTCTGCCACAACCAAGACCAACGGCACAGCTCCTCCCGTGCGCCCGGTGGACTTTTCCCGACCCAATACTAATTTTCCCTCACCCACCAGCGCTTGACATACTGCAATATTTGTGAATTCGGAATAGACACTAACCAGAATCCGACAGTAATAGCATTAAAGATTGAATAATTGAATAATTGAATAATTGAATAATTGGGAAAGACTTATAGCCCTTCTCAAGAGCGGTGAGGTATGTCAGGTAATGGGTAATGGGTAATGGGCGATCGGGAAAAAGGTAATTGGGAAAAAGGCAAGAAAGCAATCGCTCGCGCTTGACAAAACTCACAACATAAGCCCTATATGACTATCAGGGTTTCGATCGCGAGTCTACAGTTGCATTCTTTTTTTTAAACTGCATCCCATCTTTTTGTATAACAACGAAGCTAGGGGACACCACCTAAATTCTTGGGATTTTTTAGTCAAATTCTAAAAAGTCAAAAGTAAGAAAGCTTTCAGTAAAAACAAGATTTTTTACTTTTGACTTTTGACTTTTGACTTTTTAGGACATCGAGTATTCAACTCAAAACTCAAAACTCAAAACTCTTAAGGCGCTGCTGCCGCCCTGCGGTTGGCAACAATCAGATTAGCCTGATACTCTGCCGCTTTTTGCTGAGCCTTTTGATAATTCGGGCTAGTTGACGGCACTGCTCTCATAAGCTGAACCGCTTTCTGCCACTCGCTTGCTACTGCAATCCACTCATTTTGAGATTGAGCTGTCTGGGCCAAAATTGCTGCCTTCTGAGCGTTGTTCACGCCTTCCCTCCAAGAGTCAGGCTTAGGCGCGGCGGCTTTTGGTGCAGGAGATGCTGCCTTGGGGGCCCCAGATGCTGCCTTGGGGGCCCCAGATGTCGGTGCTGCTGTGGGCGCTGGAGGTGTGGGAACTGGGCTGGCGGGCGCAGCAGCAGTAGTGGGAGCGGCTTTTGGTGCAGGAGAGGCTGCCTGGGGGGCGGCCCCAGATGCGGCTGGAGATGGAGATGTGGCTGGAGATGGAGATGTGGCTGGAGATGGAGATGTGGCTTTTTTGGGCGAGGGGGAAGCAGCTTGCGGGGCGCTCGGTTCTGGGTTCGAGCCGCCGCCCCCGGGGAAATTTCCAGTCAAGTAAAGCCCTGCGATCGCCCCGAGAGGCACTAAGATAGCCACAGGTATTACCCATTTGGGGAATTGTTTTTTCGGAGGCGGGGCTTGATCTTCGTCTTCGTCTTCGTCTTCGTCTTCGTCTTCTCGATCGAATTCTCCCTCTTGATAATAGTCTTCGCCTTCTGGCTCGTCATCATCTAAACCTACAGAGTCGTCAGGCATTCCACTCTCCGAGGCGTAAAGTGGCTCCGCAGGCATCAGATCTATTTCATCTTCCCACGCAGGCGAGCTGTCACCTGTTCGACGCCCGTAAACCTTGACAGTGTGAATTGATTCGACTCCCAAATTCGTCATCCCGCTGCGGATGAAATCTACCAATGCCATTTGACTCGGTACTTTGCCTGACTCCAGAGTTATGTGGAGGCAGCCATTGTCCCGCGTTACATCGGCGTTGATGCCTTTGGGTTTGAGTGTACGGTTGATGCTAGATGCGATCGCTTTTGGATCGCCCTGCTTCAGAAGTTCTCGCAGGTTCTGTTGTGTCATGGTAGCGCTCTTTTTTTTTGGGGGGGGTGGAGAGCCGACAAATAATATTAATCGATCGGCGTTCGGCGGCGGACAATATTTATTTACCGAAAATTTGGGGTAGGAACCCCGTCCTGATAAGACGGCTTTCATGATAGAATCATATATTGTTGATTCGCCAGATGTAAAAATCCGGTCTCAACTCTATAGTCCAAAAAAATATTATAGGTTGGGGCATCAACCGACGATGCTCGGCAATATCAGACAAGCTGTGCTTGAAGAAAGCTGTTTGAATCCAGAATCCCATGCCTTTAGGGTGGGGAGTATGTCAACACATTAACTTCTACTGTGGCATTCTGAGATTATTTCTCGTAGCTATTGAGCTTTTTGCGCGCGATCGGACATCAAGGATATATCCGATCGCGCAATTTGTTGTAAAAATTTACAGTCACGCCCCGCTCCTGCTGGGCCCTCTCTCATCAGCGAAACAAGCTAGAAAGTTCTATAACTTTGGTTTGTAGGGTTGAGACTTCTTCCCTGCCCCGTTTTAAAGAAGCTTCCAAGTCTAGCAGCAAAGGCAAACTTTTTTGCAGTTTTTCTAAGCTGGCATTCTTGACTTCTTGGCGAAAATAGTATACTCGCTTCGGATTGCCCAGGTCTAGAGCTTGGGCAATTTTATCATCGCGATCGCCCGCTTGGATCATCGCCTTCACCCACAGCCAAATCCGAAACTTACCAGTCAAACCCGCCACAATCCTCAAACCAGGCTCGCTCCGGGCCGTTAAGCCCGCCAATAACTCTAAAGCACCGGAGGTATTGCCCTCGCGAATCGCATCGGCTAGCTGGAAGGTATTCTGGGCGTGACAGTGCACCAGTGCGGCGACTTCCTCGGGGTTCAGAGGTTGACTGCGATTGCCGGCAAACAGCAGCAATTTTTCCAGTTCGCTGTATAGCTGGCGCGTATCGCTACCGATGGATTCGGCCAAAAGTTCGATCGCCGTAGCGGTCAATTTGACATTCATTTCGGCGGCGACTTGGCGCACTCGCTGGGCTAATTCTTTGTCATTCCAAGGTGGAATCGGTGAAAATTCTCGAAATTCAGCAGCGGACTTATTGAGTAACTTGGTAGATTTGAGCCGACTGTCGGGTTTTTTGACGGATGTCAGCAGCAAAACTGTGGTAGGGGGAATCACCGGCAGCGTCCGTTCCAATTCGGCTAAAAGTTCCGCAGAGCACTGCTGCGTTACAGTCGTATTTGCCAGCCAGACAAAACGGCTGCCGGTGCCGAAGGGTGGAGTTAAAGCTCGATCGAGTCCTTCGACCACAGCGTCAGGTCGATCGGCAATAATCTTGTCATAGTTAAAACTAGCCCAATTGGGGTCGAGGACTGTTTGGCGCAAACTTGTGACTGCTTGCGCGATCGCAAAGTCGTCTTCTCCCCAAAACAGGTAAATTGGCATATTTCAAGCCCAGGAGCCAAAAAAAATTAGATTTGCACGATCTTCAAGTCCAACATATCCTGAATCAGACTGTTGGAAGCCCGCACCATAATATAAAATTTGGTGTGGGAGTATTTCACCGCGAGGAAATCAAGATTGGATGACACTTATCAAGCTTACGTAAATCGGGTGGCGCGAATGACGCTGCTGGACTCCTATAAGTCCCAGGTGGAACACATTCAGGAATCTCCAAAATTTAAGCCTGATGAAGCCGGTCACAGAAATCCTGTACCTTTTCCGGGTTATTCGGTGATTACGCCACCTGCGGGGGAAGATGCAGAAAATACTGCACTTTATAGTAATTTAAACTCAGTCCAACAAAGGCTATTGCAGGAAATCGCGGACGGTGCGCTAGTAGCACTGCCTCCTGATAGCTTCCATGTCACCGTGGCCGATCTGATTTGGAGCAGCGCTTTTCGAGATGCCTCTGAGAAAAATCCAGAATTTGAGGGACAACTGCGCGATCGCATGAAAGATGGTTTTGCGGCCTGCAAACCCTTGGCGGGCGGCCCTCCCATTCGCTGGACAGTGCTGGGGTTGATGGTGATGACTAGAGCTGTAGGTGTGTGTTTGGCACCGACGGACGAAAACTCTTACAAGCAAATTCTGGAGTTTCGTCGATCGATCTATCAAAATCCCGATCTAATGGCTTTGGGAATTGAACAGCAATATCATTTTACGGCACACATTACTCTGGCTTATTTTGGGGACACCGGGCCGAACCTAGACCGCGGTCATTTTTGTGCCGTGATGTCGGAGTTAAACGATCAATGGCTCGACACACCGCAGGATCTGTGCGTGCACCGAGCCGAACTGCGGAAGTTTGACGACATGACTAGCTACGTGCGGCAACCGGATTGGCCTGTTTTTGAGTTTTGACAACGAAGGAAGAGGGAAGAAGGCGGATTTTCCCACTCCTCCTATCTTCCTCTCCTCTCCAAGTCTCTCCCTCTCCCGCTCTCCCCATCTCATCTGTGCCAACCGTCAAGATACTGCCTGTAAAATGCTTTAATTATTCTGACTTGATAACAAAATCAAGTAAAAAATTTATGAGAAACCAGGAAAAATCAGTAATTCTGGTTTTTAAATTTTTGATTAAAAAGTGACTGTACACGTTGTTGGTATTGGTTTAGATGGAGCTGCTGGGCTGAGCTCAAAGGCGCGGCAGGTTGTAGAAATGGCCGCTCTGCTCGTCGGGAGCGATCGCCATTTGAGTTATTTTCCCCAGCAATCTTGCGAACGCTGGGTCTTGGAAGATTTAACCGAAGCAATTCTGGAAATTAGGCGTTGGTTGGCCGCAGATGCGAATTTAGAGCCAGATGCAGGGACTTTTTCGCCCCCCTCCACCCCCTCGCATCAACTGATTGTAATTTTAGTAGCCGGAGACCCGCTGTTCCACGGCTGGGGAAAGTTGCTAATTTCTCAACTGCCGCCGGATAAATTGACATTTCACCCCCATGTGAGCTCCGTGCAATTGGCGTTTAACCGCTTGCACATCCCTTGGCAAGATGCTCATTTTGTAGGCTCTCAGGGACGTTTTTTTGAGGAACTGACGGCTAAACTCAAGCTCGGTGTTGAGAAAATTGCCGTGCTCGCGGACGAAACTCGCACTCCGGCGGCGATCGCAAGTTTGGTACAAGCTCTAGATTTGCCCGCACGCTACCAATTCTGGGTTTGCGAAAATTTGGGATCCGCCGAAGAGCGCGTGGGTCTCCGTTCTCTGGAAGCTTTGCTGGGACAGTCTTTTGCACCGCTGAGCGTGGTGGTGATGCTGCGGCAGTTTCCGCCGGCGACAGAAGCTTTGGATTTGGGAAAGTTGCCTTTGTTGGGCATTCCTGATGCAGCTTTTGTCGGTTGCGGCGACAGGCCTGGTTTGACGGTGGAACGGGAGGTGCGGGTGTTGGTACTGGCACAATTGGCTTTGCAACCGGAACAAGTTGTCTGGGATGTGGGTGCTGGTAATGGTTCTGTGTCGATCGAGATTGCTCGTTTATTCCCGCAGTCTGAAGTATATGCGATCGAACAAACGGTTTCTGGTACGAATGCGATCGAACTTAATTGTCGCCGTTTTGAGTTGCAAAATGTGTTCTCAATTCACGGAACCGCCCCGGAAATCTTGCACCGCTTGCGTCCGCCACACCGGATTTTTATCGGCGGTAGCGGTGGAGGGTTGACTAAAATTTTGGGCGTTTGCGCGCTGCGGCTGGTCGCTGGAGGCTCGATCGTGCTGGCTTTGGATGCTTTTGAGGATATTGCTACTGTTTTGAGCTGGATTGGCGATCGGGTGCGCCGGGAACCGCACTGGAGTTACCGAATTGTACAGGTGCAGTTATCGCGCTCTGTGTCTGCGGGCAGTTTGACTCGTTTTGATGCGTTGAATCCAATTTCGATTGTGACGATCGATCGACATTTGAATTAATTCTCTAATTTTAACCGGAGAGGAATCGCTGTATTATATCTCGCCTGCTCTACCAACCGCAATCAAATTGGTTTGTAGTGAGGACTTTAGTCCGCTGGATTATGCGGACTAAAGTCCTCACTACGAACCTTTGATTGATCGTTAGCAATCAACATGATTTAGATTATTGACACTCTCAGGGCTAAAGCCGCTGAGATTCTTGATTCATAGAATCGACTTGCTGGCGTAGAATTACTTCAACATCAGTAGCGGTCAATTCTCCACAAGCGTTATGGGTATTACCCCAAGTTCCGGTATGCCCTACCGTACTTAATCCTCTACTCAGGATATTTCTAGCTGCATTCCAATCACGATCTAAAACGCATCCACAACGACAGGTATGGGTTCGCGTTGACAGACTTTTCTTGACAATTGTTCCGCAACTAGAGCATTCTTGGCTTGTTCCATTAGGGGAGACGGCAATCGTAATTCTTCCGAATACTTTGCCGAAATATTCCATCCAAACTCGGAACATATACCAAGAAGCGTCGTTAATTGATTTTGCTAGACAGTGATTCTTCACCATATTCTTAATCCTCAAGTCTTCGTAGGCTACACAGTCGTTAGACTGGATGACGCATTTTGCTAATTTCACAGCAAAATCTTTACGTTGTCTACTTATTTTGAGATGGCGCTTACCCAGAATCACTCTAGCTTTGCCTCTGTTTTTAGAACCCTTGACTCGCTTTGACACTTGTCTCTGGGCTTTTTTTAGTCTGCGTTCTCCTTGGCGGAGGAATCGTGGATTTTCAACTGCAATACCGTTGGAATCTGTGTATAATTCTTTTAATCCGACATCTAATCCAATGGCGTTTCCTGTTGTTTCCAGTGCTTCGGAGCGGTCAACTCGAATGCAGAATTGGACGTAATACCCGTCTGCACGTTTCACCAATCGCACTCGTTTGATTTGAGTGGACTGATAGAAATGCAGGTCGCGTGTCCCCTTTAGCTTCAGTTTCCCGATTCCTTGTTTGTCGGTGAATGTGATGGATTTCCGGTCTGTTGCTAATTTCCAACCGCTAGTTTTGTACTCAACTGAGCGGTTATCTTTTTGGAACTGAGGAAATCCTTTCTTGCCAGGATTCTTGTTTCTGCAATTGTCGTAGAATCGGGAGATTGCAGACCACGCTCTTTCTGCGCTAGACTGTCGAGCCATGCTATTCAATTCATCACAAAACGGAAACTCTTTTGCCAAGACAGCGCTATACTTGTTCAAGTCAAATTTATTGACTTTTTCGTTCTCCATCCAAAAGCGAATTGCTTTGTTGCGGATGAACTGCACTGTCCTAATTGCTTCATCTACAGCATCAAATTGCTGCTGCTTTCCGTATGCTTTGAATTCAAAAACTAGCATGACTTCGACATCCAGACCGATATTCTTATCCTAACAAGTTCGGAGTAAAATGAACGAAGTTGTTACAATAGCTCACAGGAAAGACTGAAGGGGACTGAAGTCCCTCGCCTCGCTTGCATCTCAGGACTGAAGTCACTGAGTTTTCCGCTTTTCGTCTTTTTTTTTATAAAAGTACGGCTGCTGTTGCTAGCAATAATAGGATTCCGGCTGCACCTGCTAGGGGTTTTGCTCCTATTCCTGTAATCCATTCGGGTATTCGGCCTGTTTGATTAATTATGCCTTCTGTATCTACGGTAGTTATACCCCAAATCCACCCGGCGTGCAGTCCGATCGCTAATCCTAAACTGCCATTGTCGGCGATGCGGGCTAAGGTTAAAACCATGCCCATCAGCCACAATCCTGGTAGTTGCGGTATAGTTTCTTTTGTGGCCCAAATTAGGTGGGCGATCGCAAAAATGAAACTGGCGATCGCACTTGCGGTTAATATTGAGTAATCTTGTTGGAGTAGATTTTGCAAACAGCCACGAAAAATCAACTCTTCTGTGGTGCTAATCCACAAAGCTAATAACAATGTCACCAGAGTTGAAGGTTGAAGGATTGAAGCTGGAAAATTAATGATTGTTTCGCCTGTTTCGGTTTGAATTTTGCTGTTTTGTAGTTCCATCCAACCAGCGGTTAATTGCACACCGAACAAAATGGTTAAGCTGACTGCTGCTAAGGTTAATCCTAACAGCGCCGATCTCAAAGTTGTGGGTTGCAAATTCCAACCCCAATCTGCAAAAGATGCGCCTTCTATCCAAGTTGTCGCCCACAAAATTAGGGGGACAATTAAGTAGAGGGAAGCGAGTAAAGGCAGTTTTTTGTTGCCTAAAGGTTGGGGCGGATGCCATTTTAGGGCGATCGCCAATACAGTTGCTATGGGTAGCCACAAACAAATCCAAGTTGAGAAAAAAACAATTACTTTGACAATTGCTGGTATTGAGGGCGACAGCAGTCGCAGGTTATTTAGGCTATTCCACATTTAAGCGATTGTCTCAAAATATTGGATTAATATGTAAACCGCAGATTTAAAGCGGATTAACACCTATGAATGCAGATGATTTCACAAAATAAAAAGCAAATAAATACAACTCAATTCAATTCGACTTCTTCGTTGCGGAAATTCCCTCGAATCAGTTCCTTAAACATCTGTTGAATTCCCTATAAAATTCGTTACCTGTCCCAGGCCAACTGTCCGCTGTCAACTGTCAACAGCAAACTGTCCGCTGTCAGTTGTCAACTGTCAACTGTCAACTGTCCGCTGTCAACTTAACGATCGATCCGGCGCTGAATTTGTCTTAGAGATTGGTACATTTCGGGTAAGCGGTTGTATACGGCGGCGGCTTTGAGAAATAGTTTGTGGGGAATTGCTGGAACTCCAGTCACGATCGCACCTGCGGGCACGTCGCTGTGAATTCCGGCTTTGGCTGTGGCGATCGCCCCATCTCCGATTTTAGCTTGATTGGCTATTCCCACTTGACCCGCCAAAATTACATTGTTGCCAATTTGGACGCCGCCCGCTAAGCCGACGTGGGCTGCAAAAGCGCAATTTTTCCCAATTTGACAGCCGTGACCTACGTGTACTAAATTGTCGATTTTGGTATTCTGGCCGATGCGGGTTTCTCCGACTGCTGGCCTGTCGATCGTGCTGTTGCAGCCCACCTCAACGCCCTCTTCCAATACAGTGCAGCCAGACTGCTCCATTTTCACCCATCCTGAGGCTGTCGGCACGAACCCAAAACCTTCGCTCCCGATCGCCGCACCGCTGTGAATGACGCAATTTGCCCCGATGCGAGCACGTTCGTGAATCACGCAGTTAGCGTGTAAAACTGTATTCTGGCCAATTACTGCATCTGGGTAAATTACGACATTTGGATGAATGCAAACGTTATTGCCGATTTTGACTTTTGCTTGAATAACTGTGTGGGGGCCGATACTGACATTTTCACCAATTTCGGCTTCGGGGTGAACTATAGCGGAGGGATGAATTTCGGATGCTGGGCGAAATGGTTGGTAAAAAAGCCCGATCGTTTGAGCAAATAGCAATCTGGGATCGGCTGCGGCTATCCAAGCAATGTTGCGATCGCTGCATTGAGCTTGCAGGCTTTCATCTAAGGGTAAAATTAAGGCTGAAGCGTTTGTAGTGGCTGCATGAGCGGCAAATTTCGCTCCTTCTATGTAACTGATCGTACCGGATTCGGCTTCATCGACTGGGGCTGCACCTGTAATTTCTCGATCGTCCGCGCTGGAGGCTTTTAGGCTGTGGCTGTTGGCTAAAGTCAGTTTCTCTACTATGTCGCTAAACTGCATAAATCAAAATTTGCTCTTAACACCGATTCCTCAAGCTGAAAATCATATCATGTTCGATTGTTTGTAGTCAGGACTTTAGTCCTCAGTTTTTATTGTCTAAAACTTATGAGGACGCTCAGTCCGAACGATCGAACCTGGGAAGAAGGACTGAAGTCCTCACTACGAACCCAAAGAAGGACTGAAGTCCTCACTACGAACCCAAAGAAGGACTGAAGTCCTCACTACGAACGAAAGTCGATCGCCCACCCATGAGTTTAACAGTAGCAATGCAAAAGGGAGCCGATCGTCTTCTGCTCCCACTCACTCTCAAAAATCTGCACTATTAAGTTATTATTTGCAACTATTGCACGGAAGAGGCTTCTACATCTACGGTGCGGGCTGTACCTTCGGAATAGGTGCTGGTTGGTTCGGAGGCTGAAGCTGTCTCTGTTTGGCGGGATTTAAAATAGTCGATCGCCATTTGGGACACTTCGGAAATCAGCAACACTGCGATCGCCACATCGTCAATTTGTCCGACTACTGGGAGAAAATCCGGCGCAATGTCGATCGGGCTTACCAAATATGCCAACGTTCCCAGAATAATCCACCAGCGGTACTTGGGGTTGCGGAGCGTTTCGCGGTACCAGTTGTAAACAGATTGTATTGAAAAGTTCATGGGGTTGTCCTCTCGTTATATTTTCAATCTTGACAAATTCTCGCTCGAAACGCTTGTGGAGATATCCCCCCTAGGGTTGGGAAGAGAATGCTACTCGCAGGTATTTGGAATTGCTACTGTTGAATTGAGAGAGTTGAGACTTGCGATCGCGCGGGTTCAGAAACCGGGTTTTTTGCGGAATCAGCAGGCTGCAACCCGGGATTTTATCGGCTCAATCCGGTTTCTGGGGTTTGATGCGACTGTCTGAGCAGGTACGCGGAAATCAACATTGACACATCACAGAATATAGAACCCATTTGAGATATATTCTGCGTAAATCTCAGAAACCGGGTTTCTCTCGGTATTTCTCGTCACCCAACCCAAAAACTCGTAGAAACCCGGTTTCTTGCCCCGGGCGTAAATCTCAGAAATCGGGTTTCTAGGAGTATTTCTCGTCACCCAACCCAAAAACTCAAAGATGTCAAATGGGTTCTATACATCATGACATACATAGATTTTTTCCCGCTCATCTACTTAGTAGATGAGCTATTTTGAACGCCGTAACTTTGGTTGGGGGCTACTATTTTGAACAAACAAAACTGTTCTGTAAGGAACAGTTTTTTAGTATAATTTTACACCTATATTTTTGATAGTTATGATGTGGCAGATCGCCCCAATTACTGACATTTTTATGATTAAAAGTCCTTAACAGTTGACAGTTGACAGCTTGCCCCGAGCGAAGTCGAGGGGTTGACAGTTGACAGCGAAGTTTTTAGGCAGGGGATTTAAGCCCCTGCCTAAAAACAATCCACCTAAAGGTGGGGGCTTAAATCCCCTGTGATGACGGTCAAAACCAACATTAATTCTGTAGTCACTTTCCCCAAACCTTTGTATTTAATGAATTTCAGCCTTTTTATGTCTCCGTATGGGTATGAGCATCCGATTTAAACAGCAACTATTTCCACCGATCGCCCTACAATCAGCCTAAGTACACAAAAACAATTTTAGTATTATAAAATACCCGTAGTCCGAGTTTGGACAGAGCGTTAAGTTCAATCGAAAAAAGGGTACAGTTCACCCGTCTTGAAACACCCATTTTTGGTCGCCGATCGCAATTTCGCAACCATTGGCCAACCAAAAAGGTTCGTTAGCAGCCAGCCTCTGGCCTCCCACAAAAGTGCCGTTAGAACTGCCGCTATCGACAAGTTGATATCGCTGTTTCCCAACTTCATCGGTAGCGCGGCGGATTTGGGCGTGGTAGCGCGAACTTTGCGGATCTTGCAATACTAAAGTGTTCGTCGGTTCCCGTCCAATTGTAAAAGGATTGGCCGTTAAACCGATCGCCTGTCCAGAAAACTTGTAGATTAAATAGGCGGTATTTTTGCGATCGCTGCTGGCGAGTACCGTCGGTGCAAGTGAAGGTGAGTTTCTCGCAGGCGGGAGACTATTTTGAGCGAGTTGTTCCGTCAGTTGTTGCAAATCGCGATCGAACCCTGCTGCTGTTTCAGAAGCTGGAAGACTCGCCGGAGAATGACCTGAAATTAAGTTTAACTGCTGGACGGGAGCTTGAGGTGCGATCGGGCGGCCGGCTTCAGCAATTCTCATTTGCAGGGCGGCGGAATTTTCGGCTTCCTGTCGCGCACTCATTCCCTCAACTTGGCGAATCACTCCGTTGGTTTCGGGGAAGCTGACATCGCCAATTCGCACGTCTTCTAAATTAAAACCTAGGGGATAAAAATCTTGGACGCGATCGAGCAAATTTTGGCGCAGCAACAGCCGGCCTTGGGTGATAAGCTGTTGTAAGGAAAATTGCCCGATCGCCAATCCCATACAATCTTTAACTGCGCTTGCTAAAGCTGCGATCGGATCGGACAATTCCAAAGCTACCCGTTTCGGATCTATAACTTGATAAATAACCGTCAAAGTCGCATCAATTAAAAATCTATCCTTAGACAAGAAATCCCCGTGGGACTGCACGTCCAAGTTGCGAAGTTTGGTATCTACGAGAACAATTTGACACTGTTCCAGCAGGGGAAGGGCGAAGCTGAAATGCCGCCCGGATTTTAGGGTACGCACGGCGCGGCCGTTTTTGACCAACAAACCTGTGTAACCCGCCCCGATAAAGTCCATGCTAAACCCGGCCCAGCGTTCTGGAGTCACGGTTTGAATCAGGGGAGAGGCGTTGTTCATGGGATGCAGTTGAGGGAGGGATGATTCTACTTTTAGGGTAACAAATTGCTGGCGGGCGATCGACCTCGCGATGTGCCGCTTGGGCAACTTCTATACTGTACGCCTCCACGACTCCCCATTCAGCACGTACAGGATCTCGTTTGCACCTAGAATTTATTTGCTACACTTGATGAAGTTATCGGTCAAAGGCAATCTTCAGAAAAGGCGATCGCGACCAAATAGTAAAATCACCTTAAAAAGTAAAAATTAGGTTATATTAAATCGCCTATAATATAACCAGCAATTCTCCTTTAAAATGCCATGCAAATTGTTTTGTCACCTGAAGTCGAAGCCCTCGTGCAGCGTCAACTCACGACTGGCAAATACAAAAGCGCGATCGAAGTTATCCTAGCAGGTATTCAACTGCTTGAACAGCAAGAAGATATTTATCAGGGGCGACTCCTGGAACTCCAAAAAGACGCACTGATTGGTCAAGAAGCGTCCCAACGCGGTGAAGTTGTAGATGGCGCTACAGCCATAGCAGAAATCCGCGCCAACCTGCGATCGCGCTACAATTCCTCGGAAGCATGACTCCCAAATTTCGCATCACCGAACCCGCAATTCAAGACATCGAGCAAATTGCCGACTATATCGCTCGTCAATCAGGACTCGATACAGCCGATCGTTTTTTAAGCAAGCTAGATGCAAAATTTGCCAAAATTGCTCAGTTTCCCAACCTGGGACGACAACGAGACGAGATTTTACCAAGTCTACGCAGTCTTTCAATGGATAACTATCTCATACTCTATATGGCGATCGGACAAGATGTAGAAATCTTTCGAGTTGTCAGTGGTTATCGAGATTTGTCAGCCCTGTTCACTGATGCTGATGATTGAATTCAATATCTCAACTTGAGATGCTAAAATAATTTAAGAATTAACAAGCAATTTTCCCATACCCTTATGTTTTTTCGGAAGAGCGATCGCGTGATGTTAGGCATGGGAAAGAGGATCGCTCGCGTGAAATTGGGGAGAGGAGAGAGGCGATCGCACTTTTGGACTTAGGATTGTGATGGGGCGGGCGATCGCATTCCATACCTACAAGAATTGACAATTAGAGTAAATCTTCCTCAGATAGCTGGGCTATTTTCATGGTTGGCTCTCAACGTTCCCACTTTCAAGTCTTGATTGCGGTGAACAGGAATTGACAAAATTTGTTCTAATTCTGAATTTTCATAGATATGATGACTGCCGGTAACTCTTTTCAAAATCCAACCTCTCTGCTTTACAATTTTGCACAGTTGTTTTCCTGAAATAGATTTCATACAGCAATTTCCACAATTTGATCGGTGGAGGCAATTGCTTCACGACTATTAGCAACTTCGAGCCAACCGACCATAGCATCTTTTAAATTAGTCATCACCTCTTCTATCGTGTCTCCTTCGGTAATGCAGCCTGGAAGTGCAGGAACTTCTGCCCAATAGCCACCTTCTTCTGCTGGATGGATGATTGCTCTAATTTTCATACTCTTATTGAGTTATTAGTCAAGCATATTATAGCACAATACGGTTTACTTAACACTATTTATGCCCGGAGATCCCTTGCAGCATCCCCCGAAAGCAAGGGGGACGAAAGAGAGCTTTCTTGTTCCCCCCTTTTTAAGGGGGGTTAGGGGGGATCGGTCTTAAGTGAACGGTATTGTATTATAGCAACTATCAATCAATTAGAGTTCGACTAATGCTATTTGTGAGTAGTTTCGTTTTTAGGGGCGAATCCGGTCGGGATAGCTGCGCCGCGCCTACTTTGGATTGAGGATGGCGATCGATTATTTCGATTAAAACTCTTGTCGGGTGGGCTTTGAGCAGCACCCAAAGAGACAAACTAAATCTACAACAGCTTATCTCGCCGCCACATCTAGACCTCTATTCCCAAGGGAAACTCGGTATCACATCATCTATTTCAGCCATAATTTGCATTGTCTCTTTCAAAGCAACCACGACGCGCTGATAGTGCAACACATCATCAAAAGATAAGCTTCGGTTGGCTTTTTTGCGGTCTTTTAGCCATTTATCCAATACTTGATATCCACCCACTTTAAACGCCCATACTTCAGGGGCAATACCTTCAAAGTATTGCTGTTTGTTAATATAAACCCGCCGTTCAGATTCATTATAAGTAACTTCACTAACAGCATTATCACCGCTCACCGGATATTTAGTGATGACTTTATTTATTTTTTTCGATTTCATCAAGTGCAATGCTACCAATCCCTCACCTTTTTTAGCTAATGCTGTGAAAATTTCATTGTCGCGAGTTAAGGGTAAGCGGGGAAAGTCTATTTTCAGGAATTCTGCATAACGCTGGCGGTAGGTAGGACTGTGAAAGACAGAATATGCGTAATAAAAAATTGCTTCAGGAGTTGGTAGATAGCCGAGTTTTTCGCGAATCGCAATCAGGAATTTTTGGGATAAATTGGGAGTGCGATCGGTGAATAAATTACCCTGTTCGTTTTCAGTATCGGGGTAAAGGTAGAGAGAAAACAAGTAGTTAACTTCTTTGAGAGATACTGTATGATGTTGAATAATTTGTGCCGTACAAAATAAATGAGTCCATTCTTCTATTTCAACGGAACGTGTAGTAGCCAGAGCCAAGTTATCTCCTTGGAGAATATGACGCATTACTTCAAAGCGAGGCATACACAAAAAGCCTCTCGTCTTTCCTGTATAGTAGGTGTAGCGTTTGTCAAAAGGACGGTATAAGATAGGGACAATCTTAGAATCGTCAAGGTTATTTCTGCGTAAATCATCTTGAGCAAGTGACACTTGCCAATCTCGCGCATCTTTCCCCAAATCATATTTATTACGAGCTTCCTCAACCGGAAGCGATACAAAATCTTTAATAGTGTCTTTTACTTCCTCACCTAAAAATTTGATTGTCAGGGAATCCCTAGCAGTTACAATACCAACAGAGTGAACAGGCATGATGTCTGTTATTTTCCAGCCTTCGTTATACTCAGTAAGTAAATCTCGATTTTGCGGAACCAATAAATAGAAAGGTGATTGAGGCTGAAAGTTTTTCCATTCAAGTGAATCAATATCTAGCAAATTTAAAGCTTCATATTTAGAAGTTCGACTACCCCACAAATCTGCATGATGAACTTTTGCAGGCGTAGACTTACCAGGCTCTTTGATAAAAATGCCAATACTGACTCCCTGCTGAATATCAAACACATTTTGGTCGGGCGCACCATCCGGAGAAACTTCTTTCTTTTTAGAATTACCGTGCAAATCTAAAACATAGATATCCGTGAAAGTATGCATCAAATTTTGACGCATTCCCCGAAAAGTAGGATTATCGAGATAGCCGTGATTAGTCACAAAAGCCAACACACCAAACCCAGTTTGACTAATGCGCCACTGTCCGAAACGAATAAACTTTACATAATCATCTTGCAGCCATTTGGGATTGCGCTCTTTGAGCGGCACACCATCAACATAATAGTAATCTTTTACTAATCCTGCTATCCATTCACTTTTATTAGCAGAATGTCCAGAATAAGGCGGATTGCCCAACACAACCATTACCGGGAAATCCCGCTTAATTGCTGAGGCTTCATTAGCTTCTTGTGCGACAAATTGAGCAAACAGAACCTCCGATTGTTTCAAAGCTTCATCTAAAGTATTCGTAAGATAAACTCCTAAACGCTGTTTGCTGCTAAACTCATAGCCGAGATTTTGCAGTTGTAAACCGAGTTTGAGATGTGCGATAGCATAGGGAGCCATTAACAACTCAAAACCAAATAATCGGTTTAACAAATTCTCCTGCACGTATTGATTCCAACTCCCAGATATTCCCATATCTTCCAGATTTTGATAAATGCGATCGACAACTCCGTAAAGAAAAGTACCCGTACCCGTTGCCGGATCTAAAATTTGCACTCGCGGCTTTTGCGTGTCTGGATTCTTTGTATTGTCGGCTAATCCTAAAGGCAAATTAAAACGGTTTTTGAGGAGAAAATCGACAGAGCGAACAATAAATGAGACGACGGGTTCAGGAGTGTAGTAAACGCCCCGACTTTTCCGCAAAGCAGGATTGTAAGCTGCTAGAAATGTTTCGTAAAAATGAACAACTGGATCGGATTGGCGAGTGCGACGACCAAAGTTTTCGAGAATAACAGTCATGTCTACTCGCCCTAGTAGCTCGACTAAATCATCTATTGCCCAGTTAATTTGACCGAGTAAATCTGTTTCGATAATGCTGTTAAATAACCGTCGCAAAAACGGATTGGTGGCTGGGATATACGTACCCGCTGTCCGGCGATCGAAAACTTGATTTCTGGGATTTTGAGCGTGACCAACTCGCGCCGCAAATAAACCGTAGGAAATAGTTTGAGCGTACATATCTGCAAAAGCTGCATCGTTGAGATCGGGCAGCAGTATTTCATTAAAACCGCGTTTTAGTTGATGCAATTCGCCGCTTTTATTTTCTATTTGCAAAGCTGATTCTGTAGCGAGGAGAATTGATTTTGTTAATCGCGCCATCTGTTTGGCTAAGTCTTCTGGACTGTTAATGGCAGCACCGCTGTAGTTAAGAAATCCTTCAATCAACTCAATGGTTTTGTCAGGGTTGCAGAGTGTAATTTTGTTACCTATTCTTTCGGCTAAAACTGCGGCTAATCTGACTTTGCCCTCAACATACCAGCGAAATTCTAGATAATTGGTTAAAATTAAGTTACCGTTTAGAGATTCTCGATATCGCTGAAGCTGTTCTGTTTTTTCAACGGGATTCAAATCTAATCCGACATCTTTAGCTTCCACATAACCGACGAGCAAATCGCGCCGTCTGATGGTAAAATCGGGAACGCCTGCTTTATTACCTTTTTCTTCGATGATTGCTTCGAGACTAGCAGCCTGGTTGTCGAGTAAATTCTTGAGAGTTGGGTAATGGGTGCGCTCGCTGCCCCGCTGGAGATTGTTCTGAATTGACTGGATGTATGTATCAAAACGCATTGGCTTCGCCGTTAACGGTATTGATAATTATATAACGGTAAGTGGAGTGCGATCGCCCTTCCACCCACCAATCTAACTTGTATAGCCGCAGACGCAAGCGCGGTTTCCCATCAGGGTAGCGCAGGCATCGATTAGAGAATTGGCGATCGTATTGAGTTAATGCTGCCGGGTGAAAAACGTACCTCATTGTGCTACAATTCGCCTAATCTGAGCTAACCCTTCTTCTCCTGAAATTGGCTCGATCGTACCGCTGCGGATTTCGTCTCGACGCAGCTTAGCTTCCGCAGTCCACAGCTTTTGTACTGTTCCGTCTATATCAAATTCAAGACTCTCAACTAGCCTCTCTGCTAACTGCGCTCTCAACGCATTTGGCAAAGATAAAGCTTCTTTCATTAGTTGCTCAATTGATAGCAAGATCGTACTCTCAAGAAGGTTAGCATAAATATTATAGCACTCAACCAAAATGCGAGTAATTAAATAAGCGCGTGCAGCGCAGCTATCCCGTAGGGAATCGCCCTTGTCGCAACATTCACCCAGTGCTAAAATGATTTTAAAATCAACAAATCCCAATGAAGTCCTATGCCCTCACCCTTTCCCGGAATGGACCCCTACTTAGAACACCCCGATTTCTGGCAGGAAACTCACCATTGGTTAATTTCCCTGATTGCAGAATCCTTAGTCCCCCAAATTCGCCCCAAATATGAAATCGCGATCGAAAAACGCATCTATCAAATTAACGACACCAATCACAATAACGATGACTCGCTTTTAGTAGGTATCCCCGATGTAGCCATCAAACGTCAACCCAATACCCCCAATAATCCTACCCGTTCAATTGCTACTGCAACCCTCACAGTTCCCGCTACCGTCAAAGTGCCAGCCCCCGAAAAAATTAAACAGACTTATCTAGAAGTACGAGAAATGGCAACTAGACAAGTTGTCACCGCAATTGAAATTCTTTCTCCCGTCAACAAACGCAGTGGAGATGGCAGAATTACTTATCTCAAAAAACGCCAGAGTATTTTAGGTAGCTTAACCCATTTAGTTGAAATCGACTTGCTGCGAAGAGGGGAACCTATGCCCGTACTTAACAATTCCATTCAAAGCGATTATCGCGTTTTAGTCAGTCGCAGCAATCGCCGTCCCCTTGCCGAACTTTATGCTTTTAATCTGACCGATTCTCTACCTGTATTTCTACTTCCCCTGCGCGAGGAAGATGTAGAACCTATAGTTAATTTACCAGAATTGTTCGCAGGTGTTTACGATCGCGCTGGCTATGATTATCGCATCGATTACAATCGAGACCCGATACCGTCCCTGTCAGAACAAAATCTGGGTTGGGCAAAGGAACTTGTACAAGCTACTGGACTGCGAGATAATTAATCCTACACTGACTAATGACTAATGACTAATGACTGATGACTGATGACTAATGACTAATGACCAAAAACGCCACACACTCAACATGAGAAGTCTGAGGAAAGAAATCCGCAGGCTGCACCCGCGCTAACTTATAATCCCCATTTTCGCACAAAATCTTCAAGTCGCGAGCCAAAGTCGCAGGCTTGCAGCTAACATAAACAATCCGATTCGGTTTCATTTCCTTGATGGTTTCCAACACCGCGCGCTCGCATCCTTTCCTCGGCGGATCTAGCAATACAATATCCGGTGTCAATCCCAAGGAAGGCAGCAAACTCTCTACAGTTCCTACGTGAAAATCGACATTTTTCACATCATTTAATTCAGCATTCAATCTGGCTTGTTCGATCGCCGCCGCTTGCACTTCTAAACCGATCGCTATTTTGACTTGCTTGGCCAGCGGTAAAGTAAAAGTCCCAATTCCGCAGTAAGCGTCAACCAAAATCTCGCTTCCCTGCAAATTCAACTGCGCGACAATCACCTGCAACAAAGCCTCAGCAGCCTCGGTATTTACCTGGAAGAAAGTATCTGCCCTTAGCTGAAAGTTCAAACCAGCAAATTTTTCTCGCAGATAAGACTGGCCGGCAAGGCAGCGAGTTTCTGCACCAAAAATTACATTAGTTTGAGCTGAATTCACATTCAAACAAACACCTACAAGTTGAGGATATTGTTTCAGCCACTGGGCCGCCTGTGCTTCAATTCCCGGCAAGTCTCCCGTGCGAACTATTAAAGTTAGCAGCATCTCCCCCGTGCGCCGTCCGATTCGCAAGGATAAATGGCGCAATTCTCCTGTATGTTTCTTTTCGTCGTAGACTGGCCAATCTCTCCAGTGGATGTCTTCTTTGATTTCTTTTAATAAAGGATTGAGGCGCGGATCTTGCACCGGACACTGATTGAGATTGACTAATTTGTGGGTGCTTTTTTGATAGTAACCTGCTTGGACTTGACCTGTCGCAGAAATTGCCACGGGATACGTCGCTTTGTTGCGGTATCCCAAAAATTGGGGAAATCCTTCGATTTTTCCCGTTAACATTTCATCGACTGGCAGATTGCTAAATCCGCCAATTCGTTCTAAGGCTTGCACGATCTGATTTTGCTTGGCTGTAAGCTGATATTCATAGTCTACGTGCTGCCACTGACAGCCGCCGCACTTGTCGGCGACAATGCAGTTGGCTCGGATGCGGTGTTCGGATGCTTCCAGAAGTGTGTCCAGCTTACCTGTAGCATAGGTGGATTTGACTTGCACGAGGCGCGCGAGGATGCGATCGCCCGTCACGGTATCGGGCACAAACACCACTAACTCGCCGAAGCGGCCAACTCCGTCGCCGGTGTCTGCCAAGTCGGTAATCTCAAGCTCAATCAGTTGACCTTGCTGGCAAGGGTTTGCCACTTTCGTCGAGTTTGGGGTGGGGAATTTAGATTTGGTCACAAGTAGTCGTGGTAGGATTTAATATGGTAATGCAATATTGGTCTCTCTTTTGAGAGATCGGTCGTAGCGAAGCGAGGCGTAAGCCATCGCACTCAAGCTCAAGTGCAGGCATTCTTCCTGCTTCCGAACCCCTTTCTGTTACAGCCAAAGCTTCCACCGGGAAAATTTCGCCCGATCGAGCCTGTGCGATATGCTATTGGGGCTTGATGGGCCAAAACTCGTCAAACAGTCTAAATGTCTGCCGACATCCAAACTCTCGATCGCAGTTTTTGAATTTTTCCTAGAGTACCTTGGGACACAAGGAAACTGGCTTAGTCACTAAGCATAACGCTTGCGGAGGTTGACCGCCTGCTTCTAAGATCGATTAATGTTAGCAGTAAGGTAAGTCGCCCAAGCAAGAATCTCATCTTTAACAGATGAGAATGTCCATGAATCTTTTCCTCAAATATCCTCAAATTTGAATAACAATGAGCGTAGTTAGCCAATTTATTCTCCAAGCCGATGACGAACTTCGTTATCCCAGTACCGGCGAACTCCAAAGCATCAATGATTTTTTTAAGACGGGAGAACAGCGGGTGCGTATTGCTACTGCGCTGTCTGACAGTGAGAAAAAAATTGTTGAAGAAGCTAGCAAAAAACTCTGGAAAAAACGCCCCGATTTTATCTCCCCTGGCGGCAATGCTTACGGCCAACGCGAACGGGCTTTGTGTCTGCGCGACTACGGCTGGTACTTGCGCCTGATTACCTACGGTATCTTGGCCGGTGACAAGGAGCCGATCGAAAGTATCGGTTTGATCGGCGTTCGGGAAATGTACAATTCTCTGGGCGTTCCTGTTCCTGGCATGGTTGAAGCTATCCGCTGTTTGAAGGAAGCTTCTTTGGCTTTGCTCAATCAGGATGATGCTAGGGAAGCTGCTCCTTATTTTGATTATATCGCTCAAGCAATGTCTTAATTGAAGAGGCGATCGCTTTTGTGGATGTGGCGGAGCATTCGCGGGCAGTTTTGGGGCGCATTTGTCTCGCAATTGCTCGCAAATGTTTCGCTTCTGTTGGCAGTTGACAGTTGGCAGTTGGCAGTTGACAGTTGACAGTTGACAGTTGATTCGGAAAGCAATTGACAGTTGACAGTTGACTCCGAAAGCAGCAGTTGGCAAAATCGAAGGCAAGGGTTTCACCAATTAACAGCGTCCTCACTGTCGGGACTGTCGGGCGCGGTTGTTCTAGTTAGGAAATGTGCTGAGTTTCTGTTAGGAAGCTATGCAGTTTGAGCTTTCCCAGATTTCTAAAATATCTTGTCTTTCTACGCACATTTCAATTAAAAAGTCAAGGGTTTTTTGGAGATATTGTTTTTTGAATTTCCGCCCGTCGTACAGAATTGATGTTTTGAGCTGCGAGAGTTGCGACAGGGTGGGGCAAGTTTGAATTTGATGCGCGATCGCATTTTGCCATTCTTCCAATTTCCGGTAGCTGAGAAATTGTCCGCCTTTGTGATGGTGCACGAACACTACGTAAGCCCAGCACTCCACTCGCTTAATCAGATTTTGACCCATTTTCAGGAATTGGGCGATCGATCGGGCGGTGATACGGAGTTTTTTCGAGGGTACGATGCGGCGAAAGAGTGCTGTCATGGCTGTATACTCAGGGCTTGAGATGCAATTTCTGTTTAGGCTCAATTACATATTACTCTATTTCAGATTCTTATCTCACTTGTGCAACAAAATTTAATTTTAGCTCAAATGTTGCTCGGACAACCCTCAATCATTGATGCTGTGCTAGTTTGAGAGTTAACCTAGGTGGAAAAAATGTCAGCACTCTCTAACAACGCTGTAGTAGATAATCGGCAGGAATTGCGTCCCGTTCGCTTCACGGAGACGGGGCGGATGCGTTTGGGTAAGATGTTAAAGGCTGCAAGACAGATCAGAGGTTGGTCTGTTAGCGAAACGCAGTTCAAAACCAGAGGTTACGAAGAGGCGCTGTTTATCGCGACAAATCAACCCGTACCCAAAGATGTCGGTATCAGCGCCGCCACAGTCAACCGTTACGAACGCGGGAAGTTGGATAATCTAGACTGGCGATCGTTATCTCTATTGTGCTTTGTCCTCAAGCCGATCGATCCGGTGACAAATCAACCCCTCGAACCAACAAACGCCCTTTACATCGCCTGCGAACATCCGCCGTACAACGACGCGCAGCTTTACGAGGAGTAGACTAATACTGACCGCCTTTATTGTTGAGAAATTACAGCTTTGGCGGTGTTGCTCAATGCAAGTATTAAATGACCGCCGAAACGCCGAAGGCTAGTTCTAAATTTTGAGAAATGATACCGATATTCCCCTATGAAAGCAACCCCAGCAACTTTGCTGAGTTTCTGCTAGGAAGCAATGCAGTTTGAGTTTTCCCAGATTTCTAGAATGTCTTGTCTATCAATGCACATTTGATTTAAAAAGTCAAGGGTTTTTTGAAGATATTGTTTTTTGAATTTCCGGCTGTCGTACAGAATAGATGTTTTGAGCTGCGAGAGTTGCGACAGGGTGGAGCAAGTTTGGATTTGATGCGCGATCGCATTTTGCCATTCTTCCAATTTCCGGTAGCTAAGAAATTGTCCGCCTTTATGATGGTGCACGAACACTACGTAAGCCCAGCACTCCACCCGTTTAATCAGATTTTGACTGATTTTCAGGAATTGGGCGATCGATCGGGCGGTGATACGGAGTTTTTTCGAGGGCACGATGCGGCGAAATAGTGCTGTCATGGCTGAGTCACTCCTGAAGTTGGGGCTTGAGTTAGTTTTCTTTAACTTGTGCTTGTAACATTCTACATGAATGCAGACGAGTTGCAACAAACTTACCGGATGTGTAATGCTGAAATCTTGTATGCTGCCTTTCGTCGAGCAAGAGTACGGCTCGCTTAAGGATTAAATTAGGACTGTAAAATGCCGGGATTTCTTGACTTTAAGGCCGTAGTCGAGCAGGAAAAGCTGCGTCCTGTGCGATTTAGCGATACGGGACGCGGTAGACTGGGAAAGCTTCTGAAAGCAGGTAGAGAGCTTCGAGGTTGGTCAATTATTGAAACTGAAATGGTGACAAAAGAATACGAGGCGGCTTTGTTTCGGACAGCCGGAGAACCTGTACCCAAAGATGTCGGTATTAGCAATGCGACTGTCAGTCGCTACGAAAGAGGGAAGTTAGAAAGCTTGGATTGGCGATCGCTCTCTCTGTTATGCTTTGTCCTCAAGCCGATCGATCCGGTGACAAATCAACCCCTCGAACCAACAAACGCCCTTTACATCGCTTGCGAACACCCGCCTTACAACGACGCGAAGCTTTACCAGGAGTAGATTACAACAAAGTTTACTCTTCGGCCTGACTTTCGAGCCACTGATTAAAAACCGTCACCGCTGCGCGCACCCTCACCAACAATGGCTGCATATTCCGCGCCAACTCTAACACGCGATCGCCTTGCAGATCCACCTTATATCTGTGCACCACTAAGTGACGAAATTTCCGGTAATCATCCAGTTCTAACAATATAGAACCCTGCCATAGCGGAGGACGGTTTTTGCCACCAGGCTCAGCGACTTGGCGCAACAACTCCTGATGCCAGTTTTCGCCGCGGGGCATACCTCCATCCAAGGTAACAGCCACTCGCTCGCTAATTCTTTCAAATCCTGCATACAAATCACTGACGTAACTAGCCAAACTAGGGGTTAGAACTATTGCTGGTAGAGTCTCAGCTTGTGCCAAGATTGTTTCCACAACCGCCCAAGTTTGGTCGATTCTAATCATCTCATCTTCAATGCGAGTTTTCAGAGCTAAATACATATTATCTGGCATGGGTTTTTCTTTCAAAATCCGACAGCGCAACTGGGGTGAAGCATCTTCCAACTGTACCAAATCTACTTTCAGCCAACCTGGGCACAAAGATTCTAGTTCACCGTAAGCCTTCCACCATTGAGCGTTTGAAATACCTACAACGGCCAAATCTAGATCCGAGGCCCAATGCCAAGGACTATCACCCGCCAAAGAGCCAAATAAAATGACCTCTTTTGCTGCGTAATTTTCCTTGAGCAGTTGGATACATTCTTTCGCTACAGATAGAGCGATTTCTTTGCGAACTTCCAGGGATTCAGGCTCAATTGTTTGACAAACTCTTTGGTAATTCATATACAAATTGTACGCGATGTTTTTATGAATATCGAACCGACAAATGCTCTTTACCTCTTTGGCGAACATTCTCCTTACAACGATGCCAAGCTTTACGACTAAATTAATACCATTTATCAAAAATTGTACTACAAAACAAATTTTGGGTATGTTTCCACGGGTCTCCTGAAGGTGCGTCGCGATCGGATTGTCGATTTAATGCAAGGGATTGTTTATGGCGACGCACCCTACGAATACTTACTATCCGCCCTTTTGTTTCGCCAGTAAAGCCTTAGCTTTTTGCCACAAAGCATCTAACTCCTCTGGCGGATAATCCGACAAAGGTCGATCGCACGCAGCCTCAACTCTAGCAAACCGCTCTACAAAGCGATCGCTCGTTCCCTGCAAAGCAGCCGACGCATCTAAATCGTACCAGCGAGCTAATTGAACCAACACAAACATAATATCTCCCAACTCAGACTCCTGCGCCGCCCGATCCTCGTGTTTGAGAGCGTGTTCAAATTCCGCCATTTCCTCATGAAACTTATCCCAAACACCATCTACACTGTCCCAATCAAAACTCACCTCCGCAGCTTTTCGAGATATTTTCGCCGCCGCGGCGATGGGCGGCAAAGTGCTCGCATAACGGCTCATTTTTGAGGCTAAAGTTGGCGGGTTTTCCGCAGTTAGGCCTTTTTCTGCTGCTTTGATTTTTTCCCAGTTTTCGTTCACTTCATCCACGCTGTTAATTTCCGCATCCCCGAAAACGTGGGGATGGCGTCGAATCAGTTTTTCGGTGATTCCCGCAGCGATTTCGGCGAAGGTAAACCGATCGGATTCGCTGGCAATTTGTGCTTGCAAAATTACCTGTAATAATAAGTCGCCCAATTCTTCAACGATCGCACTTTTGTCTCCTTTACGAATCGCGTCGGCGGTTTCATAGGCTTCTTCGATGATGTGCGGAATCAGAGTTTCGGGAGTTTGGGCTAAATCCCAAGGACATCCGCCGTCGGGCGATCGCAATGAGGCCACAACTTCTATCAGGTTTTCCAGTGCTGCGAGCGATCGACTGTGGGAATTAGACATTAAAATTCACCTATTAGATTTGCTAGACGTGCGGCGGGGAGCTTTACTTTTGCGCCTCTTAATAGTCTTAGGAGGACGCAGCCCGCTCAATCCTTTCTTTTTGAACTGTTTGTAAGCTGAGCCACCCCAATCGCTAAGATAGTGGCTCATCGCGCCCAATTCCAGGCCGACGTAGATGGCTATAAATTCGATATAGTGTTCCAAGAGCGATCGACCGCAACCCAAAACTGCTTCCTGCCAATTTCCGGCTAAGTTGCCAATCTTTTCGGCGATCGTCAATCCCAAGACTCCTATAACGGCGATCCAGATAGCGAGGTACAAGATTCGCAAAGCAGTGCCGATCAGAGGCCCGTGGGACAAAAAAGATCGGTGGCGCAGGCTTTTTTGGTAGGGGAGCCAAATAAATTTGAACCATCCCCAGCGCTGATACTGACAGGAGTAAATATCTAAATCCGGGCCAAACATCAGTCCGCCGACTAGGAAGCTGCCGGAAACGAGCAAAGTCAGATTGCTGTTTTGAGTGTGGCCAAAGGTGACGCCTGCCACCAGGGGCAAACTCCATAGGGTGATTCGATCGTGCGTGCGGCCAGAGGGCATTAAAAGTTTATGATTTTTCTAGTTGATCTTTCTGGGATACTGTGATATGATAAATCCCTGTAAGCGCAATTGGGCGATTAGCTCAGTGGTAGAGCGCCTGCTTTACACGCAGGATGCCGTAGGTTCAAATCCTACATCGCCCATACAAAAGTCAATTTCCGACTTACGAGCGGAACTAGAAATCCGGTTTCTTTATAGATTATCTTGGCTTTAGCCAAGATATATCCTAGAAACCGGGTTTCTTTGTCCAAGTCACACGCATGAGGCCAGAAACCCGGTTTCTGCGTAGATGATCTTTGCTAAGCCAAGATTTATCGAGAGAAACCGGGTTTCTTTGACGGTGGGGGTAGGTACGGGGTACTAGCCCCTACAAAACCCTCGTTTTTCTGAGAATGAAACAGCCCTGAAATTTAACATTTTGTGGCGGATGTCCCACAACTAGGCACTCAATGCTGGAAAATTAATTCATTGATTGATTTTCCTTTTTAACATCGTCTACTATATGAAGCCTAAAATAACTAGCCCGATCGCCTGGAAACAAGCTGAACTGCTCATGCAGCCGGCGATGATCCGAGTGCTAGACAACATCCGCAAACAACTAGAGGAGTCAGTCTGGACAGGAACTTATCAAGAAGTACAGGTTCCGATTCCCGGCTATCAACTAATTTTAGAGCATCAAGGCGATCGCAGATCCGTCGATATTTGGGAACTTTGCTATCGAGTCTGCTTTGTCAACTACCAGCCAGCCCACGCTCAAATGCAAAGCCAGGAAGTTGTAATTGACACTTGTTTAATTGACGAGGACACTGGCGATGTAGACTGGAATCGGCTTGATGCCAAAGCGAGTCAATTAATAAAAGAAGTTTTTGCTAATTTGAGTCAGTAGTCATGGGGGATGGGGCATCGGGCATGGGGCATCGGGCATCGGGCATGGGGGATGGGGCATCGGGCATCGGGCATCGGGCATCGGGCATCGGGCATGGGGCATGGGGCATCGGGCATGGGGGATGGGGCATCGGGCATGGGGCATCGGGCATGGGGCATGGGGCATCGGGCATGGGGCATGGGGCATCGGGCATGGGGGATGGGAAACCGGGTTTTTTCGGGAGAATACTTGGTTGTAGCGAGGAGATTCTGTAAAAAACCCGGTTTCTTGGCCTCTGAGTGCGATCGCCAACTTAAACTCAAAACTAAGCATTAATTATTCAATACAGGGTCAAATCTTAAATCTCAAATCCTATGCTAATTCAAGAATTGCACGACATTCAAGCCGCCGCCGGTGCTACTTTTGCTTCGTTAGCAACCACAGAAAAAGTCCCAGTCACTTTTGGTAACGACGCAGCAGCCATCGCAGCAACTAAACAAGGTGTGGCTTTGTGCGATCGCACTCACTGGGGACGGATTCAAATCTCCGATAGCGATCGCCTGCGGTTCCTGCACAATCAAAGTACCAATAACTTTAACATACTCAAACCCGGTCAAGGTTGCGACACCGTTTTCGTCACCTCTACGGCTAGGACGATCGACCTCGCGACAGCCTATGCTACAGAAGATGCTGTCATATTGCTAGTTTCAGCCAACCGCCGCCGCCAATTGCTCGAATTGCTCGATCGCTACATTTTCCCCATGGATCGCGTAGAATTAACAGATCTAACCGATACAACCGTTGCTTTCAGTCTCCTCGGCCCGGAAAGCACTCAACTACTAGAAAAACTCGGAGTTACCGAACTAGAAAATCAATCCTACGCTACTCACAAATTGATCGAAACCCCCCCTCTTTCGGGGGATGAAGGAGGGGTTAGAGTTGCTGTTGGTAGCGGTTTAGCAACTTCTGGATACACGTTAATTGCAGCAGCTAGCGACGCAGCCCGCTTGTGGACTGAGTTAGTGAAAGCTGGGGCCGTACCGATGGGCGATCGAATTTGGGAACAACTGCGCATCGAACAAGGCCGCCCCGCACCCGATTTTGAACTCACAGACGATTACAACCCCCTAGAAGCCCGCCTTTTACACACAATTACTTATGACAAAGGCTGCTACATCGGCCAAGAAACAATTGCCCGATTGAACACCTACCAAGGAGTCAAACAGCAACTTTGGGGCGTGCAATTGAGCGGCGCCGTTGAACCCGGAACAATCATCACAATCGGAGAAGAAAAAGTCGGCAAACTCACCAGTTTTACCGAAACCGAATCCGGCTTTTTTGGTCTTGCTTACATCCGCACCAAAGCCGGAGGCGAAGGGTTAAAAGTTCAGGTGGGAGAAATTACCGGAGAAATAGTAAACGTACCATTTTTAAATTTGTAACTATAAGTTCCTAGTGAGGTTCGTAGTGAGGACTTCAGTCCGCATCACTCCAAGAGGACTAACCAGCCTTTTTTAAGTTAGTATAGAGGTTCGTAGTGAGGACTTCAGTCCGCATCACTCAAACAAAATTAACAGCCTTTTTAAAGTTGATAGAGAGGTTCGTAGTGAGGACTTCAGTCCGCATCACTCAAAGGACTGAAGTCCTCACTACGAACCTAGAGTGCGTGTTTTTTCAACATCTCAAATAATGACACAATCATCGCTCAAAACTGCTTGACTCACCTGCGGTTCCGGCTCTACAGGGTCGCTGTAATGAGTATCAATATGTTTAATAAAATCTTCACGATAAGCTTTGAGATGCAAGTTAAGTGCTTCGATATCCTGCTCTCCTGTCGCGTAACTGGTATCTCTTCTAAATTGACCAGATTCCTTAACAAAAGCCATATCAATTTGCCACAAAGCTGCATCAACCGGGCGATATGCCAAATCAACAATATCGTAAGCTGCGAATCCTTGAGACTTCATAAAACTCATTACCTCATAGATCTGACCGAACAAAGTAACTTCTACAATTACATATTCAGTCTGCTGCAAAATCTCAGTTGCTCCCGCTAAAACATCTAATTCCTTACCGTCTACATCAACTTTAATTAAATACGGGCCTGGCAAATTTCTTTCCCTGCATATTCCATCCAGGGTAACTGCTGGGATGTTTCTCAAAAAAGGATTGCTGCTGTCAGTAATGGGATTTTCCGAAATCGAAGAGTGCAACATCCCGGGACTGACGCTGAGAGTTAAAACTCCTGATTCTTTGGCCGCAGCAGCAATAATGTATTCTGCACTTTTGAGCTTGCGGCAAATTTTGGCGAGGTAAGGTTCATTTTCGACGATGGGTTCAATTAGCAAATGTCGCGCATTGGGGAAAGTTTCGTAAAGGTTAAATGTTCCCAAGGCTGCACCGACATCAATCACAGTTTTTGGCTCAAAACCTAATTTTTTCGCCAGCACTAAGCTGCCTGTCATCGTGTTTCTGACAATTCCTGTTTGTTGTTCGCTCATAATATTTATACCATTTTGACCAAAAATTGCTACACAATAAATGTTATCTTTGTGTATAATACCATTGCGATCGGGTGCGGATCTCTTAAATTGTCGAGAGGTAGCTAGAGATTGTTTGTGGATCCACACCCTACGACTGATTTTTTTTAAATTTATTGTAGTTATTGTAGGGTGCGTGTACTGTCAGAATATGACGATCGCAAACTAAGAATTTGCGCCCGCTCCGCACCCTAAAGTTAGCTACTATTTTGCAGACTTCTGTGCCTTTTTTTCCGCTTCCACAGATTGCAAAGCTTCGTCGAGAATTGCCCGCGCTTCTTCAGCTTTACCTCTAGCTTCTCGATAGCGAACATTAGCTTGAGCGAAGTTTTTGAGAACCTTGAAACCGTCTTTCAGACGACCAATTTCCTCCGCACTCACAGGCTCATCTGTAAACAAAATATCGATCGCCTCCCGGATTTTTAGGGCTTCTTCCCGGGATTCCATCACCTTCAATTTGAGACTTGCCAAATTGCTCAAAATCTGCACTGCTTCAGTAATTGCGTCGTCGCCGTCAGACACAGCAGCATCTTCGATAACTTCAACAAACTGCTTGGGCCCAAATCCTTCTGCGAGCTCTGTAGGTAGCTTACCTTCATCCATCAACAGCATCAGCCGATCCATTGCTTCTTCGCGGGCTTTCGCTGAATCTTTCCCTTTGACGGTTAAAATAATTTCGGGGCTTTGAGGAAGTGTATAACGAACCATATTTTGACCACAAGTATGCGAAAACAATTGAATGATATTTTATTTTATCTTGATTCGATCGCCTGTTGCAGCTATCCATCGGCTCCCTTACCAACCTCTTGCCAAAACTTGACACATATACACTCAAAAAGGAACCATCAACCATGAAAGATAAAATTCTTAACTTCCTCAACTTGATTTTAGTCGCTGATGTGTTTTTCGTCTTGGCTATTTTTGCGTGGTTTGCGATCGCAGTAGCAGGGCGATCGACTGGCGTGAATCTCGGTTTCGATTTATGGTACAGTCTTTGGCAGCCCGTATTTAATCCCGCCCTCGGTATTCTGATGGGCGGTGCAATTCTCAGCGGTATCATCAACCAAGTTTCTAAACGCCTCAATCCCAAGTAAAATTGATGTTGTATTTGAGACGGTGATTTGGGACGCTACGAAAGTTGGCTATCGAACTTGTAGGGTGCATCAGAGATGAGCTGCTCAATTAGGTCGCTGAAGCTTGAAAATACATAAGTATGTCATTGCCAGTGAAACAAAGTGAAACGAAGCAATCACAAAGGTTATTATAGCTTTACATTCTGTTACAGAGTAAAGTTGATTTGTACCTACTTACGTCGAAAATCAGGATTGGACGAATCGGAATCTAAAAATATCAACCATGTTCTGAGGAACAAAAGTCTGGCTTAATTATGGGAGAACAAAAACGTATCGGCATTCTCACCAGCGGGGGTGACTGTGCAGGATTAAATGCAGTGATTCGAGCCGTTGTCTACCGCGCAACGGGAACATACAATTGGCAAGTGATGGGGATTCGTCAAGCCACCAAAGGGTTGATGAGTCGTCCTCCTGAAGCAATTGCCTTAAATGTGGAGAAAGTAGACTCCTGGCTCACCATTGGCGGTACGATGCTAGGGACGACAAATGAGGGCAACCCTTTTGCTTTCCCGATGCCGGATGGCAGTTTGCGCGATCGCTCTGATGATATTATTGAAGGCTATCATCAACTAGGTTTGGATGCTTTAATTGGCATTGGTGGCGATGGCAGTCTCGCCATTCTCAGGAAGATTGCTAAAGAAGGCAATTTGAATTTAGTTGCTATTCCTAAAACTATTGATAATGATGTCGGTATTACCGAGCGTTCGATCGGTTTTGATACTGCTGTCAATATTGCCACAGAAGCACTCGATCGCTTACATTTTACAGCGGCGAGTCACAGCCGCGTCATGATTGTTGAAGTCATGGGACGCGATGCCGGACATATTGCGATCAGTGCCGGAATTGCTGGGGGTGCTGATATCATTCTGATTCCCGAAATTCCTTACAAAATTTCCGAAATCTGCGCGAAAGTTCAAGAACACCAACAACGCGGAAAAAACTACTGTTTAATTATAGTAGCGGAGGCTGTGCGGACAGAAGCAGGCGAGTTAGTAATGCACACAAATCGCTTAGGTCAAAGTCGATTAGGCGGCATAGGTCAGTATTTAGCTGATACAATTTCTGATTGTAGCGGTGCAGAAACTCGCGTCACAGTTTTGGGACACACTCAACGCGGGGGAATGCCTTCTCCCCTAGAAAGATTAATTGCTTCGGCTTTTGGCGTCGCAGCAGTTGATTTAGTTGCCGAAGAGAAATTTGACCGCATGGTATCTTGGCAACAGCGGGAAGTTGTGAGTGTTCCGTTGGAAGATGCGATCGCCAAATACAGACCTGTAGACTTCGACGGTACTCTGGTTAAAACGGCCCGCGGTTTGGGAATTTGTCTGGGAGATTAGATAATTACCCATCAGATTTACAGGGCTGTTTCATTCTCGAAATGAAGGTTTTGTAGTAGGGGTAGTGCCCCCGTGCCTACCCTCGCCTACTAAGATTAACCGGGAAGCAGTAGCGTTTCAACTATTTTTTACTGTAACGTGCAATCAGTTGCGATCGCGTCTGGGCTGGAATTCTCGATCGCAGTCGGAACTCCAAAATACCGCAACAAGTGGAAAGGTGAGCAATTGACACCATTTACTGCACAAATTAGAGTGCGCCATTACGAAATGGACGCCCTGGGTCACGTTAATAATGCAGTGTACCAGCATTATTTAGAAAACGCTGCGATCGAACATTTGGAACACTTGGGATTTACACTAAACCGCTACCGGGAATTGGGCGGGGTATTTGTAATGCGGCGGATAGAAATTGATTATTTGCGATCGGCAGCCGCAGGCGATAGACTGGATATCTCGACTTGGATCGAACAGATGCGCGGGCCGCGGGCCGTTCGCCGCTACGAAATTCGCTCGAATGGGAGTGACGAAATCTTGTTAAAAGCTGAGGCGCTTTGGGTGTGGGTGGAAATTGCGACAATGCGACCGCGAGCAATTCCCGCAGAGATAATTGATGTTTTTAAAGCGCAGTTTCCAGAATAATTAACCGACCAATAAAATCAACTATTTTAGATAAAAAATCTAATAGAAAAACCTCTTCGTTTGATCGTTCGGACTTCAGTCCTATACCCCCCGTTTCTCAAAGTGCAAAAAGTAGATTAGATTTCTGGCAAAAAAGTCTGTTTTGAACAGGCATCCTGCCTGTTCCACAAGAATTTATGGAGATGTCTATTGTACAGCAGGCCGGAAATCCCGCACCAAAAGTGGGATCGCCCGATCGCCAGTTTGGATGTCGCAGAGGTACGATGGAATATAGGGAGGGAGGCCAAGCCCGGTAAGGTTAAGCTTGGCGATAATACCCACAGGAAGGGAAAAATGACACTTAACTTGCGGCGACCAATTTTGATAGGCGGAATAGGACTTTCAGCAGCGCTGTGGCTGTTGGAAACTGTACAGCATTCGGGTTCAGAAATGGGCGAAACGGCACTCATCGGCTTGGCGGCTGCCGGTGCGGGGTATTGGTGGTGGAAACAACAATCCCCCAAACTCGAACTCGAACTCCCGCAACCCCTGGCCAAGCGGGAAGCAGCCGAAAAAGCGATCGCGACTGCCGAAGCAGCAATTAAACTGCTCGCCTCAGAAGCTCAAAACTCGGTAAATCCGGCTCATCTAACGGCAAAGCTCGATCGACTCAAAGCCGAATTAGACAGACAAGATTTGCGGATTACCGTAACTGGTGGTAAATCAGTCGGGAAAACTGCCTTAATTCAAGTTTTAAACTCTCATTGGGCATCCCAACAGCCACAACAGCAGATTTTCTCAGAAACAGCACCGCTGTTTGCCAATACCACAAATTCCGATGCCAAAATCGGCGGTGATTTAGTGCTGTTTCTCACAGCGGGCGATCTCACGGATTCCGAGTTTCAAACATTATCTCAACTAGCGTCCGCAGGTCAGCGCGTGCTGCTAGTTTTGAACAAACTAGACCAATATTTGCCAGCGCAGCAGTCACAAATTTTGCAGCAGTTGCACCAAAGAATGCAAGGAATATTGGGGACAGAAGATATAATTGCGATCGCAGCTTCCCCGAATTCGATTAAAGTGCGGCAGCACCAAGCAGACGGCACTGTTAAAGAACGGATCGAAACTCAAGTTTCTCAACTCGAACCGCTGACAGAAAGATTCACTCAAATCTTAACTGAAGAACGGCAACAGTTGGTCTGGGCGAGTGCAGTGCGCGAGGCTGCAACGGTTAAATTAGAAGCAAAAACCTTATTAAATGGCGTCAGGCGCGATCGGGCAATACCTATCATCGAACAATATCAGTATATCGCCGCCGCCGCCGTCTTTGCTAACCCGGTTCCCGCCTTAGACTTGCTAGCAACAACTGCCATCAGCACCCAACTTGTAATCGACCTCGGTGCTATCTACCAGCGACAGTTTTCCTTAGACCAAGCTAAGACAGTAGCAGGAACTTTGGCAACCCAAATGTTCAAACTCGGATTAGTAGAACTGTCTACCCAAACTATTACTGGAATGCTGAAAAGCAATGCTGTTACCTATGCCGCCGGAGGCGCAGTCCAGGCAATTAGTGCCGCCTATTTTACCAGAATAGCCGGACTGAGTTTGATTGAATATTTCCAAAGTCAAGAACTGGATAATGCAGCCAAAGGCATTTTCAGTCTCGACCAATTGACTAAGACTTTGCAAGCAGTATTTCAGCAAAATCAACAAGTTTCCTTCTTGCAATCTTTCGTCAACCAAATTGCAAGTCGTCTCTCGCCTCAGACATCTGGGCCCCAGGCTGTTAATTCTGCTGCAAATTAAATACTTCTGGACGCACCGGTGCCCAGAAACCTTGTCTGTTGGACGATTAGGCCTAGATCCCCCCGGCGCCCCCCGAAAGCAAGGGGGGAACCGGAAATCATCATCAAAGTGGGTCTTTTTAAGGGGGATGCGAGGGGGATCGAAGGACTATGACGTTAGTTTTTCAAGTTGTGTGTACAGGGTAGCCTTAACAAGGGGGGAACCGGAAGTCATCATCAAAGTCCCCCTTGCTTTCGGGGGATGCGAGGGGGATCTGGCCTGGGCTACAGACGAGATTTCTCAAAAGTTTTTGTCTTAAGCTGACACATATTGGCAGGGCCGTTTTCCTACCTAACTCCCAAATAAAAGCTAGAAAATTATCAAAATTTGTATTAAAATAAGAAATAGAATGTTATATTTCTACGCTCAATTACATAGCTTAAAAAAGCCGATCGCCAATGGCTGACAATTCCATCCAAGAAAATCGCTTATCCCTAGCCCGCGCCAGTTTGCGCCAAGCCCTCGCGCGGTACTCCTACCTGCGCCAAGGCAAAAAAAACTCCAACAACACAGAATTAGAAGCGGCGCTGCAAAATCAATTAGATATTTTAACTTCTACCTCGGAAAAACTAGACCATAATGTCATTCGCATTGCTACCTTTGGTCTTGTCAGCCGCGGCAAATCAGCCGTATTAAACGCGCTGTTAGGTCAAAAAATCCTGCAAACAGGCCCCCTCAACGGCGTGACTCAGTGGCCGCGTTCGGTACGTTGGAGTGTGCCTTTACCCCTCCTTGACAGCGTAGAACCCCCCCAACCCCCCCTTGGTAAGGGGGGGCTTCTGGAACCCCCCCTTGGTAAGGGGGGGCCGGGGGGGGTTCAAGTTGAGTTAATTGATACTCCCGGACTTGATGAAGTTGGCGGGGAAGTGCGCGGCGAAATGGCGAAACAAGTAACTCGCCAAGCTGACTTAATTCTGTTTGTTGTAGCTGGCGATATCACTCGCACTGAATATCAAGCTTTGTGCGAATTGCAAACAGCTCAAAAACCGCTAATTTTAGTTTTTAATAAAATTGACCTGTATCCAGAATTAGACAGAAAAGCTATTTACCAAAGTTTGCAAGCGCTGGGAAATTCTGAACAGTCAGCAGCCGAGGCAGTAACAGATAAGGAAGATTTGGACGATTTGGACGATCGCCAAAACAACATCCCTCCTCATCAATCTACAGCAAAACCACCCGCTAAAATTGCCAAATCCTTAGAAATAGTCATGGTAGCCGCCGAACCCGCACCGGTGCAAGTGCGGGTAGAATGGTCGGATGGAAGTGTTACCCACGAATGGGAGTCGCCGCCCCCCCAAATAGATGAACTCAAGCACACAATTTTGACAATTCTTAACAGAGAAGGACGATCGCTCCTCGCACTTAATGCTTTAGTGGAAGCTAGAGATGCCGAAGCAAATCTTGCTCATCAAGTTCTCAAATTGCGCCAAACAGAAGCCGAAGATTTAATCTGGCAATTTGCAAAATACAAAGCTTTGGCTGTCGGCTTAAATCCTGTTGCTTTCCTAGATGTCATGGGCGCAACAGTCGCAGATTTAGCCTTAATTCGCTCTTTATCCAGACTTTACTGTTTACCGATGACTGGTTACGAAGCTGGGAAACTTTGGCAAACTATTTTCTCCAGCGCTGGCGGCGTGCTTTTGGGAGAATTAGGTAGCAGTTTTCTCTTGGGATTTGGCAAAAGTGCAGCCGCTGCTGCGCCGCATATCGGCTTTTCTACCTTCGCCGGAGTCGCCGTTACTCAAGCTAGTTTAGCAGCCTACGGAACCTACGCTGTCGGTCGCGCTGCCCAAGTTTATTTGGAAAAAGGCTGCACTTGGGGCCCCCTGGGACAGGATACTGTCATTCAAGAGATTCTCGCTACCATCGAGCGCAATACAATTATCGATCGCTTGCAGCAAGAATTCAAAATTGGTAACTAAAAATTGCTTTAGCTAAAAAAAGGCGATCGCGATCTAGCAGCTATCGTAAATAATACCATTTCCGGTCGAGCTATCATCAACTTGGTTTGAGCGTTCGGACTTTATTCCTAGTCATGAGAGATGCGGACGCTCAGTCCTCAGGAGCGAACCTGAGAGATGCGGACGCTCAGTCCTCAGGAGCGAACCTGATGCGGACGCTCAGTCCTCAGGAGCGAACCTGATCGGCTCTGATTTGACCCACTCTACGGCTTTAATCTCCAGTCTCAAATCTCAAATCTCAAATCGTATTATCGTCCCGCGATTCTCACACCTTCTCTAAAATGCGCGATCGTGGCAATTACCGCGATACAAAAGTAAAATATTCTAATCAGCCAAAAACACACCCGCATTGACCAAGTAACAATCGTCGGAGCAACACCTGTTAACTGCACAAATTTTGAATTAACTTTTTTTTCAAAGCTATCTAGGTCTTTCATCTCAGATTGTTTGGTCGGAATCACCGGAAACTGCCCAGTATATACGTAATAACCGATAAAACCCGGCACTCCTACCTTTCGTTTCAAAAATGAGTTAGTTAATGTTGCTGTTTCCGCAGGCAATAAATTATCCGATTCTCCTACTTTTTCCAGCCAAGAATTATATCTGATGGCTGGCGTACTCATGAAAACTAAGGGAACTATAGGTATCAACAAAGCCGCACTAATTTGACGGCAGTATTTAGGGGGTAGCAGTTTTGTGGCGAGCCCAAATCCCATGCCGATAAAAGCAAATACCAATATATTTAACAGTTCAATAATTTCGATGCCCCTCAACAAATCGCCTATAATCAGAATTGTATATAATAGTTTGTCTGCTAGTAGCAGAGCTGCGAACTTGATCAGAATTGAAACGCCTACAATCGTAGCTGCACTCGCCAGATATCCGATGCCACCTAGAACGTACAGTAAAAGCGAACCGACTTGTTTGAATGACTGCATGGAATTATTCAGTAAGTGAAAGTTTAGGAGTCTGATTGACAAAACAACTTGAAATTTTAGATGAATCTGGAGTTCCCAATTTGACTTTTAAAATTGATAGGCTTGACATTTTGAAGTCAATCTAAAATCGAAAAATGGAAAATCTAAAATCGATTGACAAGTTCCCCCGCAGCCGCTTTCGCGACTTGTACGATCCGTTCCTTCACAACACCTTCTTCGATCGCCCTTGGCTCTGATTCCTGTTCGCGATCGATCCCCAACCATAAAAGATACTCGATATTACCGGCCGGGCCAAGTAAAGGCGACCAGGTTAAGCCTCTTTCCTGCCATCCTAAAGCTGTGGCTGCCTTCCACACTTGAAAAATCGCATCGGCTTGAGTTGCTGAGTCTCTCACTACGCCTTTTTTCCCGACGCGATCGCGCCCAACTTCAAACTGCGGCTTTACCAACAATACTGCTTCTCGCGGTGGTGCCAGCAATTCCCACAGCGCCGGTAAAACCTTATCTAGGGAAATAAACGACACATCTACTACCGCCAAATCTGCTCGCGGTGACTCCCCGTAAAGCTCCGCAGCAGTCATGTACCGCAAATTGGTGCGTTCTTTCAAAATTACCCTCGGATCGTTGCGCAAGCCCCAATCTGCTTGCCCGTAGCCCACATCTATCCCGTACACGAGGGCCGCGCCGGCTTGCAGCAGACAGTCGGTAAAGCCGCCTGTGGAAATGCCGCCGTCGAGACAAATTCTGCCCGCCACGGGAATCGCAAACACTTCTAAAGCTTTGGCTAGTTTGTCCCCGCCTCTGGAAACGTAGCGCGATCGCTCTTTAATCTGAATGTTTGCTGCAATGTCAACCTCAGTCCCCGGTTTGTCAATTACCTGCTGGTCGATAGAGACTTTCCCAGTCCGAATCAAAGCCTGAGCTTGCTGTCGGGAAGTGCACAAATCTAGGTCTACCAATAAAGTGTCTAGTCGCTGTTTAGCCAAGGTTTTTAATCTGTACGGATAGGTTTTAGGACAGTATCAGATTACCACTTACGCAAAAACCCGACTGCGGATTTTGGCTACCATTGTGGTTTTCCGAGGTACTGCGATCGAATATCCCCATTTGTCTGGTGTTTTGAGCCTTGATAGCCGATCGCCCCTACCTCACACTATGTGACTGAGATCGCTCTGCGTGTGTAGTTGGATCACCGATCGACATTCGTAGAATCACATAAAAAGTTTGGCAAATAGCGGATTATGTAAGTACAGGGGAATGCACTACAAACACAATCAGGGCGATCGACCATGAAAACAATTAACTTTCCTATCAGAGATTCGGGCATTTGTCAAGAAAATCCCCTCGCCTTCGTCAGCGGTAACATCATCCACATTCTTTACCCCAACGGCGAAGTAGAAGTAATAACTGCCGAGCAAATCAACCGCCGCCAAACCAAAAATCCCTTGGACAAATGCCTAGTCTGGGGAGCCGTTGGCGATTTTTAACCCATAAAAAAAGATCGCTTTTCTGCTGTGAAGGCAAAAAAGCGATCGCTCAAACTCCTGCTTGCTAATTGCAAGCCACAAAAGCAATTTGCTGCTAAAAGAACCAGCTTGCTTGACTTAAATATCTTGTTCGCTCAATTCGCGAATCATGTAATCAAAAGGCTGTTCCAGAAAAGGCCCGACAGACAAGCCGGCAGCTTCCACTTGAGCCTTAACCATCTCCTTCATAATCCCGATCCCCATCACCGTCGGGCCAATGGGAACGCTCAGAGAATTGTAAGTTTCCCGCAAACCTTGCAGCACGCGCTCGTCAAGCACATCGGTACTTCCAGCCACCAGCGCGTAAGTAGCGTAACGCAAGTAGTAGTCCATGTCTCGCAGACAAGCCGCGTAGCGGCGAGTCGTGTAGGCATTTCCACCGGGACGGATCAGTTCGGGCTGTTCAGCAAATAGCTGAATACCAGCTTGCTTGACAATTGCCGCAGCATTGCTGTTAATCGCTGCTGCTGCTTGTACCCGTGCTGTGCCTGTTGCAAAATAAGACTTCAACCGATCGATACCATCTCGGTCTAAATACCTACCAGCAACATCATAATTTTCAATCAGACTCGTCACTGCATCGCGCATAAGTTTCTCTCCCAAAAATCTTTATCAATACTTTGCTATCTGAGACAGACCGCCTATTGTAGACTACTACAAATCGGTGTTTGATTAAGATTTGAGATAGGATTTTACGATCGGCAGTCAATCTCCGGCAAACAGCCCCAAAATAGGGTGGTTTACCTTGTATCTTCAGCCGAAACATCGACAGGGCAAGCATCACGAACTGCCCGGCCGCACTGGGCTTACTTAGATTTTTGTATCTATTGCTACAAAGATGTGGGTACTGAAGGCCTAGGATCGCCCAAACAGTCTGAAATCTGCCGTTAGCGAAGCCCTCGAAGAGGATCGCCAAGACACAACCAATATCAGGAGTAAGTCATGTTCCAGACACCCCAAGAAGCCTTAAACTACATAAAAGAAAATAAGATCCAGATCGTTGACCTGAAATTCATCGATATGCCGGGGATCTGGCAACACCTTTCCCTGTACCACGACCAAATCGACGAAACAGCCTTCACCGACGGCGTACCCTTCGACGGTTCCAGCATTCGGGGCTGGAAAGCCATCAACGAATCAGACATGACAATGGTCATCGATCCTACCACCGCGTGGATGGACCCGTTCATGGCAGAACCCACCATCAGCTTCATCTGTAGTATCAAAGAACCCCGCACCGGCGAACCGTACAGCCGCTGTCCCCGCACCATAGCCCAAAAAGCCATAGACTACCTGCTGACCACCGGTCTCGGCGATACAGCATTCTTCGGCCCAGAAGCAGAATTCTTCATTTTTGACGACGTTCGCTTCGACCAAACCCAAAATTCCGGCTACTATTACGTAGACTCGATCGAAGGTCGCTGGAATTCCGGCAAAGAAGAAGCAGGCGGCAACCTCGGCTACAAACCCCGTTACAAAGAAGGTTATTTCCCAGTAGCACCAACCGATACCTCTCAAGACATGAGAACTGAAATGCTGCTGACAATGGCCAAGTGTGGCGTACCAATCGAAAAACACCACCACGAAGTCGCCACCGGCGGTCAATGCGAACTCGGTTTCCGCTTTGCAACATTAGTCCAAGCCGCCGACTACTTGATGACATACAAATACGTCATCAAAAACGTCGGCAAAAAATACGGCAAAACCATCACCTTCATGCCGAAACCGCTGTTTAACGACAACGGTTCCGGGATGCACGTTCACCAGTCGATTTGGAAAGACGGCCAACCCTTATTTGCAGGCGATCAATATGCAGGTTTCAGCCAAATGGGACTGCATTACATCGGCGGCATTCTCAAGCACGCCCCGGCACTTTTGGCAATCACCAACCCCACAACCAACTCCTACAAGCGGTTGGTTCCGGGCTTTGAAGCGCCTGTAAACTTAGCTTACTCTCAAGGAAATCGATCGGCATCAGTGCGAATTCCGCTGTCAGGAACCAACCCCAAAGCCAAGCGCTTAGAATTCCGCTGTCCCGACGCCACATCCAACCCTTATTTAGCCTTTGCAGCCATGCTGTGCGCAGGCTTAGACGGCATCAAGAATCAAATCGATCCGGGCGAACCTTTGGACGTGGATATCTACGATCTTTCTCCGGAAGAATTGAGCAAAGTTCCTTCAACTCCCGGTTCCTTGGAAGGCGCTTTAGAAGCTTTAGAAAAAGACCACGCTTTCTTAACTGAAACAGGCGTCTTTACCGAAGATTTCATCAAAACCTGGATTTCCTACAAACTCGACAACGAAGTCAACCCGATGCGGTTGCGTCCTCACCCCTACGAGTTTGCTCTGTACTACGACTGTTAATCGATAAGTTGTTGTGCATTTAAATTGCATATTCGGGGCGGCTTCGGAGCAACGCCCCACTCATGGTTTGATTATGTATTGACATACAATTTAAATGCAGAATAGCTGAAAAATTTAAAAGGGGAATTATACCATTTTAAATCTTTAATTGATACAAACGCCGCCCTTAAAAGCGGCGTTTTTTTGGAGTTTAGAACTTCTGGATCAGCGCCCAGACTTTCCCCTTACCAGAGACTATCTCGGCGACGCTGCGAGTGGTAGCACCCTCTGTCGCGTCAGAGACATTCTCTACAGCCCATTTTTTTGCTTTCTCATCCACAATAAATAAATCGTCAGCGGTAGTGCCTTCCTGAACTCGATATATCTTATTCAGAATGAAAAGCTTCTGCGCGTCAGCTTTTGGTATGCCCGTAACCTCATCTGGATCGACAGATAGGACACTGCCTTTTTTTAATGTACCTTTTGAAGTCTTGAAATTGCGATCGCTCTTTGCTGCTATTTGCACCCTGTGAAGCTGCGAACTTGGCTCAGTCTCAGAGATATTCCAAACAGCAGCTATGCTCCCAGTTTTCCCCAAACTGAGAACCGCTGCAAAGGCTGTAAAAATTAACAAAGGCTTGAAATAATTCATCGTATTTATGCTTGTTTCAATGACCGAGATCGAATTGGTTCGTAGTGAGGACTTCAGTCCGCATCCAGATTAGTTCGTAGTGAGGACTTCAGTCCGCATCTAGATTGGTTCGTAGTGAGGACTTCAGTCCGCATCCAGATTGGTTCGTAGTGAGGACTTCAGTCCGCATCCAGATTAGTTCGTAGTGAGGACTTCAGTCCGCATCCAGATTAGTTCGTAGTGAGGACTTCAGTCCGCATCCATGAATAGGACTCGCATTCCTCACTACAAACCTGATTTATGAGGACTTCAGTCCGCATCCATGAATAGGACTCGCATTCCTCACTACAAACCTGATTTATTACGAGTAATTGACGGGACATCATACGATTATAAATTAGCACTTAGCAATCAAGTAGGTAGGTCGGAAAAATTATCCAGATAGAACCCATTTAAGATATATTGGTTTAATCACCAGCCAAGAGTAAAATGCCAGGGCGATCGACAATTTGACTAAATTGGCAAAACATTCAACATCGAGCTCCGCAAAGACAGCACCCCCAAAGCCCCTCACCTCCGACTGATGCGGGCACGGTAAATTCAGATATAGACTCTTAAGCGTCAAGAACTAACGGATAAATGACATGAGATACAAACTACTAGGTCACAGCGGACTTCGCGTTTCCGAAATCTGCCTCGGAAGCATGACTTTTGGCGAAGACTGGGGTTGGGGCGGTTCCTACGACGAAAGCCGGAAAATGTTCGACGCCTTTGCAGAAGCAGGCGGCAATTTCATTGATACCGCGAATCTCTACACCAACGGTACCAGCGAAAAATATGTCGGTGACTTCATCGCAGGCGATCGCGAAAAATGGGTAATTGCAACTAAATACAGCCTGAACATGAAAAATGGCGACATCAACGGTTTCGGCAACCACCGCAAAAATATGGTACAAGCAGTAGAAGCAAGTTTGAAGCGATTGCAAGTTGAATACATAGATTTGCTGTGGCTGCACGCTTGGGATTTTACCACACCCGTCGAAGAAGTAATGCGCGCCTTTGACGATTTGGTACGTGCAGGCAAAATTCTCTACATCGGCATTTCCGATACACCGGCTTGGATTGTTTCTCAAGCAAATACCCTCGCCAACCTGCGCGGCTGGACACCATTTATCGGCTTGCAAATCGAGTATTCTTTAAAAGAGCGAACTCCCGAACGGGATTTGCTCCCCATGGCAAAAGCCTTCGATATTGGCGTCACAGCTTGGAGCCCCCTAGCAGGCGGTTTGCTGACCGGAAAATACAACATTTCAGAAACCGCCGGCGAAGCCAAACGGCTTAATTCACCTGAATCTGGAAAAATTAGCGAACGCGATTTAAATATTGCTGCTGAAGTTGGTAGAATAGCAGCCGAAATTGGCAAACCTCCTTCTCAAGTAGCCCTAAATTGGCTGCGCCAGCAACCAATCGATGTGATTCCCATTGTCGGTTCCCGCAAACTCTCGCAACTTCAAGAAAATCTCGCTTGTTTGGAGTTTGAATTAACTCCCGAACAAATGCAGCAGCTAGACAAAGTAAGTGCCATTGAATTGGGTTTTCCCCACGATTTCTTAAAGAGTTCGATGGTGCAAGATTTTGCCTTTGGAGGGGGAATCGCCAAAATAGACAGCCGCCGACTGTAAAGTTGCTGCTATCTTCTAGTCGCGGGTTTGCGTCGATATTTGGTGCGGGAATCGCAGATATGGGCAAACCCGCCCTTAGAGGGATGATTGAGATTTGTACTCTGGGTGTCAGTTTAACCTCACATCTTGCACCAATCTCGTCACCTTGGTTTCTTGTAGCAGACTCGCGTAAAATCCTAGGTTTCTCGTGGCTGTTACCTGGTTTCTCCGGTATAGTTGAGAAGGGTACCAGATGTGGGTTGAGCCCAAATACATAAACTGTCAATTGTTAATCTATCGGAAGTCATAAATCTCGGCAAAAAACTTGTATATTCAGATACAAATTTAGGAAATTTGCGATCGGATGAGTGTAAGAAAGGCGAGGTTTGTCAAATCAAAAGGCAACAAAAGCTCGATCGCAAATTTTCTATCCTCTCCAAATAAAGCCCTAAAACTCGCTCAGTTTTAACACCTGTTCAAAAAAACAATGCAACGGTAGGCAAGCTTCAAACCCTTAATTCATCAGTCATTCCCAATTATTCAATTCTTCAATCTCAAATCTCAAATCTAAACTGGTAGATCCCCGTACCTGCCAGTTAAGAGTCATTTTACAAGAGCGATCGGCATTTTAACCGCTTTTGAAAAGCGTGCAAGCGAGGCACGCCCTGCGATCGAAGTCATCCTTCAGATAGAAGTAATCGCAGAAAAAATGAGTTAGATTTAACAACAATAGCAAGTCTAAGAATATTAACTTATCTCCAGTTTCAATTCTGAAAAAAGCAGATAAGCGTGTTTTTCCGCACCTAAGCAGTTGCTTTGTTTGAGCCAATAAATGCGGCGCTTGCTGGCCCCTAAAAATTCTCAGATTGATGCTTGCGACTTTCAGCAAGAGACTGCTGGGAAGGATATCGTATTGACAAAATTTCCCGGATCAATTTGCATTGACCAATTTTCATTGACAAATTTCAGAGGCTAATTATGTCCCCCCCAGAAAACTCAGTAAACAAAAATTATAGCAATAAAGGTCGAGCATGGGAGATCCGATTTACCTCGATAGATCCCGCAAAATCTCCCTCTCAATTCGCACCCTCACCCGCATTGCGCGCTAACTTATCAAAAGCTGCTGCTTTAGATGCACCGGATTTAGTTTGCCTGTCTCATTTGCGGTGGAATTTCGTCTATCAGCGTCCGCAACATCTCTTAGGCCGCTGTGCCAAAAATCGCCGCGTCTTCTTTATAGAAGAACCTGTTTTCAGCTCGGCTACAGATTGGCGGCTTGATGTCAGCATTCACGAAACCGGAGTCTGGATAATAGTACCGCACCTGAGCGAAGGAATCAGCGAAGAAACTGCGCAAACTGCTCAGCAAGCCATGCTAGATGATTTGTTTCAAGCAGCAGAAATTAGCCAGTACATCCTCTGGTATTACACACCAATGGCTGTCAATTTCACCAACCACTTAAAGCCGCTAGCTGTAGTCTACGACTGCATGGACGAACTGTCAGCTTTTCAGGGCGCGCACCCGAATTTAAAAGCAAATGAAACCCAACTATTAAAGCGCGCCAGCGTCGTATTTACAGGCGGACACAGCCTCTACGAAGCCAAACAGCACCAGCACCCAAACATTCATGCTTTCCCCAGCAGCATCGAAAAAGAACACTTTGCTACAGCCAGGAATCTTTCTGAAGAACCGGCGGATCAAAAAGACATTCCTCACCCGCGTTTGGGATTTTTTGGCGTTATAGACGAACGCATGGATATCGAACTGCTGGGCGGGATTGCCGAAGCGAGGCCGGACTGGCATTTAGTCATCATTGGCCCGGTGGTGAAAATCGACCCGGCAACTCTACCAACTAACCCAAACATCCACTATCTCGGCGGCAAATCTTATCAAGAATTGCCCGCGTATCTTGGCGGGTGGGATATAGCAATGCTGCCTTTTGCGATTAACGAATCGACTAAATTTATTAGTCCCACGAAAACTCCCGAATACCTTGCTGCCGGCAAACCGGTGATTTCTACTCCCATCCGCGACGTGGTGCGCCCCTACGGAGAAAACGGCTTGGTTCGGATTGCGAGCAATGTTGCAGAATTCGTTGCTGCTGCTGAAGAAATCATGGGCGAAACTTCGGACGCACGCGCCAAGTGGCTGGGCGAAGTAGATGCCTTTTTAGCAGACAATTCTTGGGACAATACCTGGGGCGAAATGCTGGGGTTGATCGAAAGTGCGATCGCAGGCAAAAGCCAGAAAACAGAAGGCAGGATGAAAGTTTTAAGTTAGGATTTTTGAGGTTTAACACTCAAAAATACTAGCTTGCCAATTACCAATTACCAATTACCAATTACCAAAATTCAGAGGTGTTTTAATGTTTGACTATTTAATTGTCGGAGCAGGATTTGCAGGTAGCGTTATTGCCGAAAGACTAGCAAATCAGGCGGGAAAAACAGTCTTGATAATTGATACCCGCAACCACATCGGCGGCAACGCCTACGACCACTACGACAATCACGGCATCCTCGTCCACAAATACGGCCCCCACATTTTTCACACCAATTCCCGCCAAGTTTTCGAGTACCTTTCGCAGTTCACCGAGTGGCGGCCTTACGAACACCGCGTCCTTGCCAGCGTTGACGGTCAACTGCTGCCAATTCCCATCAATCTCAACACCGTCAACAAACTTTACGGACTGAATCTCACATCATTTGAAGTAGAAGATTTCTTCGCGAAGGTAGCCGAACCAAAGGATTATATTCGCACTTCCGAAGATGTCGTTGTCAGCAAAGTCGGCCGCGAACTTTACGAGAAATTCTTCCGCAACTACACCCGCAAACAGTGGGGAATGGACCCGTCGGAACTCGACAAATCAGTGATTGCCCGCGTACCCACTCGCATTAACCGGGACGATCGCTATTTCACCGATACCTATCAAGCAATGCCCCTGCACGGCTACACTCGGATGTTTGAAAAGATGCTCGATCACCCAAACATCAAGGTGATGCTGAATACCGACTACCGCGAGATTGAAGGTTTTATTCCTTACGGTGAAATGATTTACACCGGGCCTGTGGATTCCTATTTCAATTATTGCTACGGCAAACTGCCTTACCGTTCCTTGGAATTCAAGCACGAAACGCTGAACGTACCGGTACATCAAGCAGCACCAGTAGTAAACTACCCCAACGAGCATTTATATACTCGCTGCACGGAGTTTAAATACCTCACCGGACAAGAACATCTAAAAACGAGCATTGTCTACGAATATCCCCAAGCTGAGGGAGACCCTTACTACCCGGTTCCGCGTCCAGAAAATGCGGAAATTTACAAGAAATATAAGGCTTTGGCTGATGCAACTCCGGGAGTTTCTTTCGTGGGAAGGCTGGCGACTTACAGGTATTACAACATGGATCAAGTTGTCGCTCAAGCTCTGACAACTTATACTCAAATTACGACCAAGCCGGTGATTGAATTGGTGGCAAATCTTAACGAGTCGGCCTCTAATTTAAGCTCGTCGAATGCAGTTGCCGAGAACCCAGCCCCCGCTTCTCTAGAAGTCGCTGCTGTCAACGGGAACGGGAAATTTGCTAGCAAGTAGCTGGAAGCTTTGAGTTTGTAAGGGGCAAAAAGTCTACGGCGATAGTTGAAAATGTAAGGTGCGCAGTGCGCACCTACTTGGTTTTCATCAAAAGTTCTTTAACAATTCAAGCAAGCGTTGAGGTAAAAATGAGCGTGATCGTGAAAATTATTTTGTCTCATCAGGTTTTGGAAGGTTCTCAATTTCCTCAGTTTCAGAAAGAAATAGAGCGCCTAATTGAAAGCGACGGCAAAATTCTGATGATCGATTTCTCAAATATCAAGTTCTTGAAAAATTCTGAGTTAATGGCTGTAGTGGCGATCGTGAAATTAGTTAGAGACAGCGGATGTATACTTTTGATGTCTGCCATGAGCGAACAAGTTAGAATGCTATTTGAACTCACGGGACTAGAACAGATATTTCAGTGTTTGCCGCCTCCGGAAGAACTTGCCATCAAAAGTGAGCTAACTGAACCGTTAGGAGGTTTGCAAAGTGTTGTCAGCTAGGAGAGAGCGGGAGTATTTCTAGGGTACATCGAAGCCAGACAATCCCTATAGCTTTTTTCAGATAGATGAGGCACGCTTGTGGTAATTGGTGAGGGGCTTCTGGGCTTTCAAACCCCAAGCTTTTTTATGATTGCCGATTTTATTTTTAATTCATTACTTAAAAAACAAGCATACCTCATCTTTTTGAGCAAGGCTATAATTGTGGGATTTTTGGGTACGAACCATTTAAGAAATCAGGTGCGTCGCTACTCGAAAAGTCGATTTTTTTTAGGGATTTTTAACGGCGACGCACCCTACGACTGAATAATTTGTTCGCTTAAGGCTCAGTTTGTTTGATTTAAAGTTCAGGCTGTTTGAAGTGAAACTTTTTAATTATTGAGGGATAAATTAGATCGCAAAAAACTTGTCAAAGTCGGGGGAATTGTCGTTAACCTATAAATATAACTTCGGGTAGATGTGCCGATGAGTTGGTTAGGTAGAGAACTAGAAAATTGCGATATTGAAGAGTCTTCCACTCTAGACAACAAGATGACTGTTCAAGGGCGCAAAACAGGTTATCCGCGCCCCCAATTGCGCCGCAGCAACTGGATTTGTCTGAACGGTCAGTGGAGGTTTGCTTATGACGACGCGGGAGGCTGCGTGCAGCCGATCGACATTTCTGAGTGGGATCGCACTATAGAAGTGCCGTTTGCTCCGGAATCGCCAAAAAGCGGGATCGGCGACACGAATTTTCACGCTAACTGCTGGTACGATCGCGAATTTGACGTACCCCACACAGAAAGCAGAGTTCTCCTCCACTTCGGCGCCGTAGACTACCGCGCCCGCGTCTGGGTAAACGGTCAGTTTGTCATCGAACACGAAGGCGGACACACTCCTTTCACCGCAGACATTACAGCAGTTATTAACCCCACAGGCCCGCAGCGGGTGACAGTCTGGGCCCAGGACGACCCGCAAGACTTGGCGAAACCGCGCGGGAAGCAAGATTGGCAAGTTGAACCGCACAGCATTTGGTATCCGCGCACGACTGGCATTTGGCAGACGGTGTGGGTAGAATTGGTGCCTCACACTTATATCGATCGCATCCGCTGGACTCCGCAGTTTGAACGCTGGGAAATCGGTTTTGAGGCGTTTGTGGCGGGCGATCGCCAATCTGGGATTCAAATTAAAGTTAAACTGTCGATCGGCTGTTTGCTGCTCGTCAACGACACCTACGAAGTCATCAACGGCGAAATCCACCGCCGCATCGCCCTTTCAGACCCGGGGATCGACGACTACCGCAACGAACTGCTGTGGAGTCCCGAAAAACCGACATTAATTAACGCTCAAGTGCAGTTGTGGGCCGACGGCAAACTGCTCGACGAGATTAAATCGTACACCGCCATGCGGACAGTCAGCATCCAGCGCGATCGCTTCATGCTGAACGGCCGCCCCTACTACCTGAGACTGGTGCTCGATCAAGGTTATTGGCCCGACACCCTGATGACGGCCCCCTCCGACGAAGCTTTGCGCCGCGATGTCGAATTAGTCAAAGCAATGGGTTTTAACGGTGTCCGCAAACACCAAAAAATCGAAGATCCGCGATTTTTGTATTGGGCCGACGTGCTGGGGCTGCTAGTTTGGGAAGAAATGCCCAGCGCCTACCGCTTCACTCCCAAGGCCGTTGACAGGTTGACGCGGGAGTGGACGGAAGCGATCGATCGCGACTCCAGCCATCCCTGTATCGTAGTCTGGGTGCCCTTCAACGAATCTTGGGGAGTTCCCAATTTAGTCGAAGCGCCCGCCCACCGCAACTACGTCCAAGCGCTGTATTTCTTGACCAAAACCCTCGATCCGACTCGCCCCGTCATCGGTAACGACGGCTGGGAAAGCACAGATACCGACATCCTGGCGATTCACGACTACGACAACAACCCGCAAACCGTAGCCAAGCGCTACGGGCCCGAAGTCCAGTTAGTCGATTTGTTCGATCGCGGGCGTCCCGGAGGGCGCGTCCTCACTCTGGACGGGCACCCGCACCAAGGACAGCCGGTGATGCTGACGGAATTCGGCGGTATCGCCTGCGCGGGGCGGGAAAACCCCGATTTTCACCGGGTTTGGGGCTACGTGCGGGCGTCCGACACATCAGAACTGCAAAAGCGCTACACGGCGCTATTGCACGTGGTAAACCGAGTGGAAATGTTCAGCGGATTTTGTTACACGCAGTTGACTGATACTTTCCAAGAAGCTAATGGTTTGCTGTATGCCGATCGCACTCCTAAGTTTCCCCTACAGGCGATCGCGGCGGCAACTCTCGGCTGGGATATTCCCGAAGAAAGTTCGCAGCCGCCAACTATTACTCAGTGCTAATGGGGAATGGGGCATGGGGCATTGGGCATTGGGCATTGGGAATGGGGCATTGGGAATGGGGCATTGGGCATTGGGCATGGGCATTGGGAATGGGGCATTGGGAATGGGGCATTGGGCATTGGGCATGGGCATTGGGCATGGGCATTGGGCATTGGTGCTTTTTTTGATTAGCTCTTAGTTTTCAGATCTTGCCAATTACCTATTACCAATTCCCTGTTTGGCCAATTCCCAATTCCCTGTTTGGCCAATTACCTATTACCAATTACCTATTACCAATTCCCTGTTTGGCCAATTCCCTGTTTTGCCAATTCCCAATTCCCTGTTTGGCTAATTCCCAATTCCCCATCCCCCATGCCCAATTCCCCATCCCCCATGCCCCATCCCCCATGCCCCATCCCCCATGCCCCATGCCCAATTCCCCATTCCCCATCCCCCATTAGATTGATGTTTCAAAGTTTTTTCATGGGCGGTTTTGAATGTTCTACGCACAAATTGCGATCGGGAAAACGCCTTGATGTCACAGCCGCCACCGGCCACGACAAATTTGCGATCGCCGACTACCAGCGCTTGCAACAGCAAGGCATTTACACAGTCCGCGAAGGCCTCCGCTGGCACTTAATCGAACAGTCGCCGGAACAATACGATTTTTCCAGCGCCCTGCCCATAATTCGCGCCGCCCGCGATACCAAAATGCAGGTAATTTGGGATTTGTTTCACTACGGCTGGCCGGACGATATTGATATTTTCAGCCCCGAATTCGTGTCGAGGTTTGCCAAGATGGCGGGCGCTTTTATGCAAGTCCTAACCAATGAAACAGACCAAACACCTTTCGTGACACCTGTCAATGAAATTTCATTTATTGCCTGGGGCGGCGGCGATGTCGCTTACATCAATCCCTTTGCTAGAGGGCGGGGAGATGAACTAAAAATTCAGCTAGTCAAAGCTGCGATCGCAGCGATAGAATCTGTTTGGGAAATCAATCCCCGCAGCCGCATCGTGCAAATCGACCCCGTAATTAATATTATTGCCGCTCCTGACAAACCCGAGGATCGAGAGCTTGCAGAAGGTTATCGCTTATCTCAATATCAAGCTTGGGATATGTTGGCGGGACGCTTTCTCCCCGAGCTCGGCGGCCAGGAAAAATATCTCGATATTATTGGGGTGAATTATTACGATCGCAATCAGTGGATTCACAACGAACACCCGATGAAATACACCGATCCGCTATACCGCCCGTTTGGCGAGATGCTGCAAGAAGTGTTCGATCGCTACGGCCGCCCCTTATTCGTCGCAGAAACAGGCACTGAAGACGATTTTAGACCTGTCTGGTTTAATTATGTGTGCAATCAGGTAGCGGCGGCGCTGAAAGCAGGAGTGCCGATCGAGGGAGTTTGCTTGTATCCGATCGTCAACCATCCGGGTTGGGACGATGACAGGCACTGTTACAATGGTTTGTGGGATTATTGCAATGAATCGGGCGATCGGGAAATTTACCAGCCTTTAGCGGATGAATTGCAGTATCAAAGACAGCAGATTGAACCGCTGCTGAAGCCGCAGACTTGATAAGTGCTTCTGTAGGGTGCGCTTCGGCGCACCTTATACTAAATGTGCGTTAACAATACTAAATTTGATTTCCTTTGTATTCGCTCAACCCAGCATAAAAGAGTCAAGCTCATCTACATTGTGAATAATCTTGGAATCAGAAACGCCATAAGCTTCAGCTAATTCGATACTAGCTTGCAATTTCAATTCAAGGTTTAAGTTAGGATCAAAAGCTGCTTCAGCTAAGTTCCCTAATCGTTCATAGGTAGCAACAAGATTAGCAACTGCTGCCTTATAAGCTCTGTCAATTCTAGCCAGAGACTGTTGATAATATTGTTCCACTTGTCGAGCAATTTGAGTATCTTTTCCCAAGAATTGCTTACAGAAACCAGTCACGATTCGACCCGCGATTGCACCAATGACTGCGCCAACAACAGGAATCGGAATCAAAGCTTGTCCGACAGTAGCCCCAGCAGCAACAATGGCTGAATCAGCACAAGCGAACAAACTCAACTCAACGAATTGATCGCGAGTAATTTCTCCTCGATTCAAACTACCAACTAAACTAGCAATTTCCATACCTGCACTAACAAAAGCACCAGCTAAAGGAGCAGACATTTGGGCAAAATTGGTTAACCCATAAATAGCCGTTGCCGATATACCACTGAGCGCTGCTCCTTTGACGGTATCAAGTCCAACCTCTTGCCAATCTTCAAGGGTTAACTCGCCCTTAAAAACGTTTTTACCTTGCTTATGCTTAGCGTAAAGCTTAGTAGCAAACCGAATGCTACCTCCGATAACCGCGCCTTTAACAGCAACATGACCAAAATCAGTCAGAGTAGGCTGAGCGTCGTCGCGTATCCCATCCTTAATTTGTTTGTTTTCTTGCTTTAATTCATGCTCTTTGCGCTCTAGCGTCTCGTCAACTTTGCCTATTTGCACATCTTCATAGTTGGATGATGCAGATTTGACAGTATGATTGAAAGGACGACCAGACATTTGCTCTATTTCTTGAGCTTTTTCTTGTATTATTTGAGCGGTACGGCTTGTTATTCCCTCGACTTGTTCCCCTTTCAATATTTTATCAATAGTCTCATATTGGTTTTTAGGAATATGGTAATATGACCCATCTCTACCAAAGTTTTCGTATTTCTTCATGTGGTCGAGAACGTGGTCTAAATTATTTCCCATCCCATTTACAAATTTAGACTGTACCTTAACCCCATCAATTAAATAATCTTCGGGTGCTGTTCTACCCACTCCCTCAAAAGTGGCGCGCATTTCAGAGGATTTCAAAAGAGATTTTGCATTGCGAATACCAACCTCTACTTGCTCGGCTATTTCACCGTGTTTCGTGCTTGCGTTTCCCAGAATGTTTTCGGGAGTACCCACAAAATCACGAACTTTATCAATCTCCCCGACCGCTGAAAAAAACGCTCGGTCTTGTTTACTGAGTTCCGTTGCAAGCTGTTCTGCACCGCGCAGATTTTCCTCAGCTACTATTACAGCCACAAATTGAGTTGTCTGATGTCTGTTTTCTCTTGTTTCCATGTTAAAAAAAAGCAGCATTGCTTCCCAATGGCTAGAGAACAATGCTGCACTCCAAATTATAATTACATTTTCAGGTCTACGGTCTTGTTAAGTGACTTGCTCAGGGAATTAATGGAATTGATTAAAGTCGCCAGCCTTTGTTTGAGACCTTGGCTAAAATCCAAGTAATTCAAAGGTGCATTCTGCTTGAAGTATTGCAGTTCACTTTGAATAAGGTTTGCTAGTTTGACAGTTTCCTGTTCCAGCAAGTTTACTTCTGTCCTGGTTGCGTTGACTTTAGCTGTGTCACGTTCAATTTCAATTGCATGGTTAGTAGCTTCTTTGCCAATTTTCTTATTTTGCTCAGTTAGCATCATTCCACCACCTGCCAAAGCTACACCACCAATCGCCCAGCCCACCGGCCCTGTTAGTGCCAGCAGTGCATTTCCAGCCAACATACCGCCACCACCTGCAGTAAGTGCACCGCCTCCCAACCAAGCTAAAGCTGCATTAGTAGCAGCAGCACCGGAAAGGGAAGCAATCGCAGTACCCGTTGAGGCTGTTCCAAAAGTTGTGGCAATTGCCATCGCTGCTGTTGGTCCAAAGAGGGCAACTCCAGCTCCAGCCATGACTCCTGCACCAGCAGTAGATCCTGCTACATTGGTATTGGGTTCTGCATAAACTAGATCCCAATCTTTCCCAGTAATTTCTTTAAGCTGAAACTTCAGTTTTGTAGCAACTTTGCTAAATTCTTTTGGTGAGTTGGCCAGCGTGTTAATGTAATTCTCGCATAGTTGGATAATCTCGACCCCACGATTGACTCGCGTTTGATAAAGACTTCCAGCGGAATTTTGTAAATACTGACACGATCTTTCGTAATTTTCTACTGCAAGGCGCAGTCTTTCTAGTGCCTCTTTCTTGTATCCATCTTTAAACATTTATTCGTTAATCCGTAATAATGAGGAGTTTGTGTCGATAACTCTGTCCAGCACAAAACGACACCCCGCAAGAAGTGAGCTTTTCCGTGATAGCTAGAGATCGAGAATTAACCTGCTTTTTTTTAATATAACTTAACCAAGCTTAGCTAAGAAACTAATAACCATTAGAAATCGTGTTAGAATCCCATTAGGAAAACTCCAAACACACACTCCGCCTATGAGCACGATCGGCGATCGCTTCCCCGAAGCTGCCCGCGACTGGGATTTAGAAACCCTCTACACAGACCTCGCATCTGCTAAAGGCAAGCGCCTCACCCCCACCGAAAAGCTGCACCTGCGCGGCTTGCTTTCCAGCCACAGTCCCGCCGAAATTGCCGAACAACTCAATAAAAACGCTAAGGGAATTGCGGTTGACTTTTGCAATACAATTTATCAATATGTCAAAAAACTTGTAGGCAAGGGCGATGAAAAGGTAGAAAACTGGAGAAATATTTGTGAATGGCTTGAGGAAGCAGGATATAAAACATACCAGCCGACAGAACCTGAATCAGGTGATTGTTTATCAGCAAAATTTATCATAAAAAAAGCCAATGTAGTTCTTGATAAAAATCAAATCATAGTTGATATCAATCTGCGAATAGTAGCATCCTCACCTTCAGAAATTCCCATCCTAGAAAACTTCGATCTCAATGGCAATGGTGCAAATTAAGGAAAATCAGCTTTAAAGCATCAGCTTAATGTTCAACCTTCAGTCTGGCAGGAGTTTCTACCCCTGCCGAACAATCGCCCTAAGTTGGCACTCCTAACTTGACTTATCAATATAATTTGCGACTTTAGGTAGGGGCAAATCCTTAAAGAACGAAGTTATACTTCTAAAATCTCTTAAAAGCCGATCGCCCGCCCCAACCAAAATGCACTCCCAAATATTGCAAAAACCAGACGGCCGCCCGCTGACACTGTACAGCCGCTACCCAATCCCAGAAGGCATCGCGGCCGTAAGTCCCAGCAATGAACCCGTCAAGGCAAACCCACATTTTCGCTGGCATCCTTTGCGGGGGGAATGGGTAGCATATGCCAGCCACCGCCAGGGCAGAACATTCATGCCGCCGCCGGAATACAACCCGCTGGCTGCGACAATTAACCCTAAGTTTCCCACAGAATTACCCCCTGGCCAATACGACGTAGCTGTTTTTGACAACCGCTTTCCTTCGATGACTTTGCAGGCACACAATGCACCTACAAATATTGTGGAAACTTTGCCCGCTAAGGGCATTTGCGAAGTGGTAGTCTTTACTCAAGATCCGCTGGCTTCGTTAGGTGCTTTGGAGTTAAGTCACTTAGAATTACTGTTAGAAGTGTGGGCCGATCGCACTTCCGCGATTGGCAGCAATCCCGAGATAGAATATGTCTTGCCCTTTGAAAATCGCGGTGTCGAAGTCGGAGTAACTTTGCACCACCCTCACGGTCAAATTTATGCTTATCCGTTCGTGCCTCCGGTGCCGGCGCGGATGTTAGAATGTCAGTCGGTTTACTATCAAAAAAATAACAGCGGTTTGCTGCAAGATTTGATTCAAAAAGAGATAGCCGACAAACAGCGCATTCTGTATTTAGACTCCGATGCGATCGCCTTTGTCCCCGCTTGCGCCCGCTATCCTTACGAAGTCTGGATTGCGCCGATCGCACCAGCAGCCACATTTATCGATCTTACCGAAAAACAGCGTCGATCGCTTGCCAAAGCCTTAAAAACAGTCACCCTTAAATACGACGGTTTGTGGCACCGCCCTTTCCCTTATTTGATGGCTTGGTTTCAAGGGCCGACAGACGGAAAGCCTCACCCGGAGGCGCATCTGCACGCTGAGTTTTATCCGCCCTATCGATCGAGCGATCGGCTAAAATACCTAGCTGGAACCGAACTGGCCGCGGGAATGTTTGCTAACGATGCTTTACCGGAAGAAAAGGCTAAAGAATTGCAAGCCATATCTGTTAATCTATGTTAATAACCTTGGTTCGTAGTGAGGACTTCAGTCCTTCTTTATCACAGTAAATTTAGGTTAATAACTTCCATAAAAAAGGTTCGTAGTGAGGACTTCAGTCCTTTTTATTACGGTAAATTTAGGTTAATAACTTCCATAAAAAAGGTTCGTAGTGAGGACTTCAGTCCTTCTTTCTTACGGTAAATTCAGGTTAATAACTTACACAAAAAAGGTTCGTAGTGAGGACTTCAGTCCTTTTTATTACGGTAAATTTATGTTAGTACCTTTAATAAAAAAGGTTAGTAGTGAGGACTTTAGTCCTTCTTTATTACAAAATTTCAAGAAGGACTGAAGTCCTCACGCTCGATCCTTTTAGGAAGGAATGAAGTCCTCACTACTAACCTTTTAGGAAGGACTGAAGTCCTCACGCTCGATCCTTTTTTAGAAGGACTGAAGTCCTCACGCTCGATCCTTTTTTAGAAGGACTGAAGTCCT
>NZ_JAUBUN010000005.1:91612-135705 GCF_036702665.1 Microcoleus sp. Aus8_D2 | reverse complement strand
CCTTTTTTAGAAGGACTGAAGTCCTCACGCTCGATCCTTTTTTAGAAGGACTGAAGTCCTTACTACGAACCTTTTTTAGAAGGACTGAAGTCCTCACGCTCGATCCTTTTTTAGAAGGACTGAAGTCCTTACTACGAACCTTTTTTAGAAGGACTGAAGTCCTTACTACGAACCTTTTTTAGAAGGACTGAAGTCCTTACTACGAACGATGATAAACTTATTAAATGCAGAAGTTGACTGCAAACTCGAATTCATCCGCCAAGCCTTAATTGAAACCGGAGCGATCGCCCTGCGGTTGCGCGGCACTGATTGGTTTGCTTGGGCCACCGCCGGTGCTTCCCATACTGTTTTGCTTACCGCGGAAACCGGAGTTGCAGAAGTCTTAGTCACCGCCGATACTGCTTGGGTACTCACCGATGAAATTGAAGCCCAGCGCTTGCAGGATGAAGAACTTCCAGCTAACTTTCAAATGCACATCTATCCTTGGGCGGATGTTGCACAGCGCGAAGCTTTTGTCAAGGAAATTACTGCGGGCGGTAACGTGATGAGCGATCGACCAATTCATCATCACGAAACTGCGATCGCCCCCTCCTTACAATCCCGCAAACAAACCATGATGTCAAGCGAATTAGAGCGCTACCGGCGAGTCGGAAGTTTAGCCAGCGAAGCCATGACAGAGGTACTTTTAGCAGCCAAACCAACATGGACAGAATATCAGCTAGCGGGTGCCGGTGCAGAAGCTTTGTGGGCGAGAGGTTTGCATCCAGCCCTGACGTTAGTTGCTGGAGAAAGGCGTTTGCCGCTATACCGCCACGCCACCGCTACCGCCGAACAAATCGGGAAGCAAGCGATGTTAGTATTTTGCGCGAGAGGATGGGGTTTGTATGCGAATTTAACTCGATTTGTCTGTTTCGGTTCTCTTGAAAAACAGCATTCAGAGTTGCACCGACAAGTCAGAGAAATTGAAGCTGCTGGCTTAGATTCGTGCCGCCCGGGAGTATCGCTGAATGCTGTTTATGATAGGCTAAAAACAGCTTACGAACAGCACGGATATCCTCTAGCAATTCGGGAACACCATCAAGGCGGAACTACTGGATATTTGGCGCGAGAAGTTGTGGCGAATCCGGCTACTTCAGATGTTTTATCAGAAAATATGGTTGTGGCTTGGAATCCGAGTTTGTCGGGAGCAAAAATTGAGGATACGTTTGTAATTGGTAGCGATGGAACTTTGGAAAATTTGACTTTCGATCCGCGTTGGCCGAGTGTAGAAGTCGCGGGAAGGTTGCGGCCTGTACCGAAAATAGTTTAAAGTTGTTAGATTGCTTAAACTCTCAACACAGGTCTTTCGGGATTTTCGGGATTTGGAACTAAACGCTGATTTTTGCAATCTACTAACAAATCTAAAGTTTCTAAAACAGTTTGACCGATGAGTACGATATCGCCTAAAACTATTGCAGCCTCAATTGTCTCGCGCCCTGCGATTTCAATAATCACAGGCCCAGTAATCCTACTGTTTCTTGTCGGCCATCAGCATATTTTGCTATTTCCTGACTCCGAATTCTTAAATCTAGGCGTTCACAAATTTCTACAGGTATAGTAGTTCTGAATGCGCCAGTATTTATCAGTGCTTCTGCTTCGCAAACAGGCAAAAGATTCGGATCGAGCAATCCTCGACGCACTAAGGCTTAATCAATGGCATTCGTTAGTTTGACCTTGACTCGAACTGCGCCCATATTTTGGCTGATTTGACTTAGATTGCGATCGATATTTATCATGGTGCCTCTCTTTTTGTATAAAAAGTAGAGTCCTTCTCAGATAGTGAGATATAGCGTTTCTCAGAAAGATGAGGTATGCTACAAGCCTTACAGCAGCAAGCTTTTAAGGTCAAAATTCATACCTCACTAATGTGAGAAAGGCTATAGGACTGTAATTGGAGTTTTTTACGCACTACACAATCAGTATAAGAGGGCTAAAGCCCAACAACGTACCTCATTTACTTGAGAAATGCTATAGGTTTAATTATAGCTTAAAATGCGTGCAGCTACAGGTTTTATCCTGTAGGCTGCAACCGCAAATTATCGCTAAAAATTATTAATCTTCAGCATAGATATACCGATACAATTCGCTCGGATCTGGCTCGGGGCTTTTCTCTGCAAAATCTACCGCATCATCAATTACAGCTTCGATCTTTTTGTCGATCGCCTTTAATTCTTCAGCAGTAGCCAAAGTGCGATCGATCAAATCAGCAGCCAACTTCTTAATTGGATCGCGGGGGAACCAATATTCCTTCTCTTCCTTAGAGCGCAACTCATCAGGATCGGCCAAGGAATGGCCGCGAAAACGATAAGTCAAAGCCTCGATCACAGTCGGCCCTTCGCCGGCCCGCGCCCGCGCTACAGCTTCCTTCGCGACTTCCCGCACCGCCAAAACATCCATCCCGTCAACCTCAAAACCAGCCATGCCAAAAGCATGAGCTTTCTTGTAAATCAAGGGGTCAGAAGTAGCTCGCTCGTGGGCCATGCCGATCGCCCATTTGTTGTTTTCCACAACATAAAGAATCGGCAACTTCCACAAAGCAGCCATATTTAAACACTCGAAAAACTGCCCGTTATTTGCAGCACCATCGCCAAAAAAACAAGCAGTCACGCCATCGGAACTTTCATCTCCCAAAGCTTCCCGCCGGTACTTCGATTGAAAAGCCGCCCCCGTAGCTACAGGAATGCCCTCAGCCACAAAAGCATAGCCTCCCAACAGCCGGTGTTCTGCCGAAAACATATGCATCGAACCGCCGCGGCCCTTCGAGCAACCAGTTTCTTTCCCGAACAACTCCGCCATTACTTCCCGCGCCGGTACGCCCGCGCTCAAAGCGTGAACGTGATCGCGGTAGGTGCTGCTGACGTAATCCGTACTATCCCGGCGCATCGATCGAATCACGCCAGTCGAGACAGCTTCCTGTCCGTTGTACAAGTGGACAAAACCAAACATTTTGCCCCGGTAGTACATCTCAGCACACTTGTCCTCAAAGTAGCGCCCCAACACCATATCCTCGTAGAGCATTAAACCCTCATCCCGAGAAATAGTTACGCTCTGCGCGTCAAAAACTGGTAAAGTCCGTTCCTGAACCATAAAAAATTAATACCCGATCGGCGAACTAGACAGGTGGCATCTTGCCATACTCCAATCAATGTAAACCGAGACGGGACAGAACCGCAGCAGAAAATAGTGGGACATTTTCCCAGTAGCCGATCGCAAATTGTTAAAATCAAGGAGATCGGGGGTCAAATGCCGGACTGGCAGCACCGACTTCCGCAGAAACTGGACTAAGTTATGATTAATGCTTTTGTTACAAACCAACCTTAGCTAAGATAGGCTAATTCAGTTGCTAGCGCTTTGGGGAAGTGGACGCTGTGTTAATTCCACTAGATTACTACCGTATTTTGGGTCTACCGATTCAAGCTACTGCCGAACAGTTGCAGCAGGCTCATCGCGATCGTACTTTACAGCTTCCGCGCCGGGAGTATTCTGAAGTTGCGATCGTCGCCCGCAAACAACTGCTCGATGAAGCCTGCGCCGTTCTGTCAGACTCAGACGGGCGCAAAGCTTATGATGCCAGTTTTTTAGCCAAAACTTACGATCGAGAGTCGGAAGCATCAATTGCAGCGAAGCAGAGGTCGAAAACGTCAGCGGGGCAGGCCACAGTCCTGCAAGACGCAGGAGAATCCGCTCCGACAGAGTCCAAGGCTTTAGACGCTGCTCCCGATCCCCACACTCCAAGTATTGAAATCGATGACAACCAATTCGTAGGAGCCCTGCTCGTACTGCAAGAACTGGGGGAATACGAACTCGTACAGAAGCTGGGTCGCCCGTATCTCAACAATGGCAGCATCGCCATCGACGAAGGCCGCTTCGGCGATCCCCAGCTCGTGCGGCCAGATATAGTTTTAACCGTAGCCCTGGCCTGCCTAGAACTCGGCCGCGAACAGTGGCAGCAAGGTCAATACCAAAATGCCGCCAAATCACTAGACGCAGGTCAAGAACTGCTGCTGCGCGAAAGCTTATTTCCAAGCGTGAGGGGTGAAATGCAAACCGATATATACAAACTCCGTCCGTACAACATTTTAGAATTACTATCGCTCCCCGAAGAAAAAGTCTCGGAGCGCCGCCAGGGACTGCAAATCCTGCGAGAAATGCTCGAAGAACGGGGCGGTATCGACGGCTCGGGGGACGATCGATCGGGTTTAGACATAGAAGACTTCCTCCGCTTCGTCCAGAAACTGCGCAAACACCTAACCAGCAGCGAGCAGCAGACCCTATTTGAAACCGAAGCCGGTCGCCCCTCGGCAGTCGCCACTTACCTCTCGGTCTACACCCTGTTAGCCCAAGGATTTGCCGCCAGACAGCCCGCGATGATCCGCCGCGCCAAGCTGATGCTGATGCAGCTCGGCCGCCGCCAAGACGTTCACCTCGAAAAAGCCGTGTGTTCCCTGCTGCTGGGCCAGACAGAAGAAGCCAGCAGAGCCCTCGAACTCAGTTCGGAAAAAGAACCCCTTGCCTTCATTCGCGAACATTCCCAAGATTCACCCGATTTGTTGCCCGGACTGTGCTTGTACGCCGAACACTGGCTGCAAGAAGAAGTTTTTCCCCACTTCCGCGACTTGGCAAATCAGTCAGTCTCTTTGAAAGATTACTTTGCCGACCCGAAAGTCCAAGCTTACTTAGAAGCTTTGCCGCTTGACGCAGAAACCGCCAACGAGTGGGTCGTCGTGCAGCCCCGATCGGGCCAACCCCAGGGGAAACTGCAACCAGCGGGCGATCGCCCGCCTGCACCTCCACAGCCTCCCGCAGCCAAACAGGGAGCGAGTAGCGTCACCTTGACCCCCGTACCGGCAGATAGCACCAGCGCAGCCTCAAGCGCGAAATACCAGGCAACGGCAGCAGGAATCGGCGCGGCCTCCGCCGTCTCTCTCCCGACAGCGGAGGCCCGACGGCCCGCAGCCTCGACCTCCAAACACCGCAGGCGCCCCCATTCAACCGGGCAAGGCGGCGCGATCGGTCAGGGGCTAACAGGCTCTTTTGCCGATCGAGCGCGCACTGTCGCAGCACAAATTTCCGCTCAAGTCAAGTCCATGCCACCAAACAGGCTGGCTCTGCTTGTAGTCGCAGGTGTCCTGAGCCTGTTAATCCTGTGGTTAATACTCAGTCTGTTGGCGAATGCCATGCAAGCCCTCTCGGGCCCATCCCTGCAAGGAGAACAAGCCTCCGTCAGCCTGGAAGCACCGCCCGTAGAAATCCCTGCATTAGCCCCTGCCCCAGAGCCTCGCGCGGCCGCCGCCGCCCCAGTCTCGGGAGCAATCACTGACCAAGCAGCAGGACAAATAGTGCAAAGCTGGCTGTCGGCGAAAGCAGCGGCTTTGGGCCCCAACCACGCTGTCGAAGAATTACAGCAAGTTCTCACAGAACCAGCTTTGTCTCGCTGGCAATTGATGGCGGATGCTCAACAGAAAAACAACGCCCACCAGCGTTACGTGCACAAGCTAGAAGTTAAAGGAGTTAAGACGAATCCGACAAATCCCGATCGCGCCGAAGTAGAAGCCCAAGTCAGCGAAAAAGCCGAAACCTTCGATCGCGATCAGCTAGTTACTTCGCGCAACGAAAACCTGCGCATCCGCTACGACTTGATCCGTCAAGACGGACAATGGCGGATTATGGATTGGCAAGTGATGAAGTAGGGAATTGGGGAATTGGCTTGCGCAGGGCATGGGCCTGCGGAGGGCATTGGGCATTGGTGTCAACTTAACGCATCAACCCATAGTCCGGCAGGGAATGAATTCCCAGCCTCAAAGCGAAAGTCCTCTTGCATAGGACTGAAGAACTCATTAGTCCTCTTCGAGAGGACTTTCGCTATTAGATAGACAGGGGTTTCAACGCTTGACAATATACCTCCAGTTTCGCTATCATAGGAGAGGACTTTCGCTATTAGATAGACAGGGGTTTCAACCCCTGGCGGACTAACGGGCGGGCGGGAGGACAGGCGGACTAAAAGCTTAAGTTGACACCAATGAGCACTGGCGTGTCCTAATTTTGGGTAATATTAATCCCAATGCCACCAGATTTGATAACCAATAACCAATAACGAATAACGAATAACGAATAACCAATAACCAATAACCAATAACCAATAACGAATAACGAATAACGAATAACGAATAACGAATAACGAATAACCAATAACGAATAACCAATAACAATAACGAATAACGAATAACGAATAACCAATAACCAATAACTTCCTTCTGCTATGATTTTAAATTATTAGATTGGAGTTTTGAATTGCAGATTATTGTTGAAGGGTGGCGTTTTATCGCTCATTCCTATTGCGTAGTAAATCAATTTCAACTACTAGAAATGATGAAGCGCCCGCGAGGAAAAATAGAACTTTTCCACCGGGATATGCCCTATATAGATGCAGCTTGGGACACAAAAATTAGTTTGTTCGATCGCCCAAATGAAGCATTACTGCGGAGCATTCCGAGTCCTGCGGTAAATCAGCCAGCCGACGTGACGCTGCGAATGCACTGCCCGTGGGACTTTCGGGCATCCAGCAGCGCCGAAACCTGGGTGTTTGCAGCCACAGAATGGGGGATTATTACCCGTAGTGTATTAGATGCGATCGGCGTGAGGTCGATCGTCCAAACTCCGGTTAATTCAGAAGTCAAAATTATTACACCTTCGGCGTGGTCAAAAGCGGGCTTAATCCGCAGCGGTATTGAGGGCGATCGCATAGCCGTGGTACCTTTGTCCGTCGATCCTGAGATTTATTATCCCGCTGCGGGCGATCGGCGTCAATCGCTCAGAGAAAGCTTCGGCTGGTCAAACTATTTTATATTTTTAAACATCGGCGGACAAACAGATCGCAAAGGCATTCGCCCTTTATTAAAAGCCTTCGCTGCGGTAGTTGACAAATATCCCCATGCCAGATTAGTTTTAAAAGGTTCAGAACTGCTTTATCCATCCAGAGACCAGATTGCCGAAGCCTGCCGAGTTGTGCTCGGCGATGCCGAAAGAGCGAGAGTTTTACCGAGATTAATTTATACTGGCAGTCAGCTATCTTTTGCTGAAATCGCCGAAGTTTACCAAGCAGCGGATGTTTATGTTTCTCCGTATCTGGCGGAAGGTTTTAACCTGCCGGTGTTGGAGGCTGCGGCTTGCGGTTTGCCGGTAATCTGCACGGAGGGCGGGCCTACGGATGATTTTACGCGATCGGACTTTGCACAGCGGATCGAGAGTAAGTTTACGGCTGTGGCGATCGAGGGCGAAACCTTATTTATGTTAGCTCCTGAGTGGGAGCATTTGACTGATTTGATGCAAAGTGCGATCGATCGGCCTGAAATAGCTGCGAATGCTAGGGTTGCGGGCCCGGGTTTTGTGGCTGAGCACTTTTCTTGGAGGCGTGGAGTCGATCGATTGTTGGAGGTGATTGGGGGGCCTAAAAAGAGTGAGGGGAAATCTATTTTTGAGCCAATAATTTTGTAGTTTGGGTGTTTCAAGCCCGAGATGGTTTGAGGTGTTTTCCGGCTTAAATCTAGCAAGCTTGCAGTTTCAATCCCTAATAGGGTTTTAGTTTGATTGCGGCTTGTCGAAGCGCTCAGTGATAAGATTCAAGCCCTCCAGTTTCAATCCCTAATAGGGTTTTAGTTTGATTGCGGCCATTTTTTATCATTATTCACTAGATATATCATTATTAAGTTTCAATCCCTAATAGGGTTTTAGTTTGATTGCGGCCGTTTGCGCTACCTGAAGAAGCAATTCATTTCAAGGTTTCAATCCCTAATAGGGTTTTAGTTTGATTGCGGCCCGAGGGAGGCTGGCTATTCATGCGGGGAAAAAAGTTTCAATCCCTAATAGGGTTTTAGTTTGATTGCGGCGCGGCCAAAGTAACACCAAAATGCAAAACCAAACCTAAGTTTCAATCCCTAATAGGGTTTTAGTTTGATTGCGGCTTTGATAATTCTCCTAATCATTCGGTGGATTACATAACGTTTCAATCCCTAATAGGGTTTTAGTTTGATTGCGGCAAAAGTACCCAACATATCAGCTTTAACTTGACAAGTTTCGTTTCAATCCCTAATAGGGTTTTAGTTTGATTGCGGCGTAAGCGTGGTAATTTTATTTATACTTTTAACAAATCTGTTTCAATCCCTAGTAGGGTTTTAGTTTGATTGCGGCCAGTATCCTTCGGATGCAAAAGGAACATCTTTTATGTTTCAATCCCTAGTAGGGTTTTAGTTTGATTGCGGCGGTTGAAAGAATCGGCGATAGATTTGATTGTTGTAAAAGTTTCAATCCCTAGTAGGGTTTTAGTTTGATTGCGGCACCACTGGCTGGCGAACTAAATCTGGGAGAAATTCTTGGTTTCAATCCCTAGTAGGGTTTTAGTTTGATTGCGGCGGGACAAGATATTCTCCTCTTTGCTTTATTTTATCTATGTTTCAATCCCTAGTAGGGTTTTAGTTTGATTGCGGCTTGAGGGAATAGTATGACTAACTCCAACTGCCAAAGTTTTGTTTCAATCCCTAGTAGGGTTTTAGTTTGATTGCGGCTCTATTTCTTGGGCTGGTCTGATAGCTTGCCATATGGTGTTTCAATCCCTAGTAGGGTTTTAGTTTGATTGCGGCATTTGCATTTGATTCAACACATTATTCAAATTGAGTTTCAATCCCTAGTAGGGTTTTAGTTTGATTGCGGCTTGACTGCCTCCGCCACAACTTCAACGCTCGACAGATTTGTAACTAAGTTTCAATCCCTAGTAGGGTTTTAGTTTGATTGCGGCTCAGTGCCAAATAAAGGATCGCCCGGTAACGAGCCTTTAGTTTCAATCCCTAGTAGGGTTTTAGTTTGATTGCGGCCAGATAAATTATTGCAAATCCCGCGTTACAGGAGTTTCAATCCCTAGTAGGGTTTTAGTTTGATTGCGGCTTCGACATTACTAAAATCGACGGTCTATTTTTTGCTCAGTTTCAATCCCTAGTAGGGTTTTAGTTTGATTGCGGCGTGAGTGACTATTTGCCTCGATCGCCCGCCAAAAAAGGGCCACTTTCAGTTTCAATCCCTAGTAGGGTTTTAGTTTGATTGCGGCCGCCGGTGCTTGAAAGGCTTGCTCTATTTGGTTTTCAAGGTTCGATTTCACTAACCTCAGCTTAAAGTACCATTTCAGCTTTCCCTTTGTCAATACCCTCGATCGCAGTTTCACTTCAAATCCTTATTTAGCAATGGTTGTATCGATTTCGCTAACCGTTTTGGGGGAGAGGGGGCGTCAAACCTTTGCCGTATATGGATTCTAGCCGAAAAATTTGACACCCCAATTTTTACACCTACAGGTTAGCGAATTCTCAGGCAAAAAATATAGTTCGATCGACCGGGACTACCCCGCCGATGCGCTCGATTTTTGCCTGACAGCAAGCGCACAGCGGAAAAAACAGGATGCTGTCTTCAGCAGGCTTGATGACTTTGCCAAGGCGCGATCGCAACTTAGCATACTGAGTATCCGTCAAATCCGCACACTCAAACACACTATACTGCATCCACTGCCCGTAGGACTTGAGAATCTTGTGAATCTTTGTCCGCCGCTTATCTTCCGGAACATCGTAGGAAATCAGAACGTGCATCATTATTTCAAAACCAAAGGAGGATACTGGTCAATTTCGCCCATCAGATATTTCGCCAACAGCCGCGCCTGAATCTCAAAAGCCTCCCGATAAGTGCACTTACGTCCCAAAACCGGATGCTTAAACTCAGACTGTTTTTTCTTCTCGTACAGCTTCAGAAACTCTTTGCGTCCAGTTTCTGACAACCGCACCACATTGCTAAGAGGTTCTACAGTAAAATCATTAGGAGTTAGTATCCGATTATTGATAGCATTCAAAATAATGCTATCAACCACCAAAGCTCGAAATTCCTCCATCAAATCGAAGGCCAGCCCGACGCGACCGTAGCGCTGAACGTGCAGGTATCCCAAATAAGGGTCAAAACCAACTATATTGATAGCGCTTTGCACGTCGCGACGCAGTAGAGTGTAACCGAAATTCATCAAGGAATTCACAGGATCGATCGCCGGTCGGTGTCGCGGTTTAAACACAAAACCCTCAGCACGAATTAGTTGGTTAAAAACTCCAAAATAAGCTGCACTTCCCGCACCTTCCAACCCGCGAAGAGAATTTATATTATCAACCTTATTCAGTTTGTTGATAATATTATGAATTTGAGTCATTGCTGGTTGCAAATTCAGTTCAGAATGATTTCCTTGAGTTTTGTACAAACTGTAGCGGTAATTTTTCAACTTCCCTCGGATAAACCCTCGCACAGCGTGAATAGCTTGAGCGGTCTCTCCAGCAGCTTTCCATTGAGCATCGCGGACGAATATGTTTTTCGTTAATTCCCCTTCAAGCGTCCCCAGATACTCGCCTCGCTCTGATATAAAAGTCAGAGATATTTTGCGCTGGAGAAGTTCTGCGATCGCAGCAGGAGAAACTGTCGCCCTTCCCAAGATCACAATTGCTTCTAAATGAATCAAAGGCACATCTTGCAAGATTTTATTATTACCTTTAACCACAAGGCGTTCGTCAGTTTTACCGATAAACACATCATCTTGAGCAATGTAAAGTGTTCCCATGATTGACTCCTAAAATTATGTATTGGTTATCTTTCGATTTTCCCCGCAGGGGTTTCAACCCGGGCGGTTTTGAATTAGCAAGCTTCTACATAGCGACCAAGTTTATCAGCAGCTTGTGGCAAACATTGAGCATACAAACTGCACCCCTGACAGCGTTTGCTGTAACTTGCTGGCGGCATTCTTCCCGTTTGAATCAAAATTTGAATTGCCGAAATAGTTGCAACTGCTTCTTCCCTCAACTCCTGAGAAATCTCCACCTTTTGCCGCTGGTGCGACTGCGCGTAATACACATAACCAGTCGCAATACTTTTCCCAGTCATCTCTTCCAAACACAGGGCTTGCGCGCACACTTGCAACTCATCATTATCCCATTCCCCCTTGCGCCCCCGCTTGTACTCAACCGGATACAACTCACCATTCTCCGACTCAATCAAATCCGACTTACCAATCAATTTGTAGCGTTCCGACTTCAGCCAAATCGCCCGCACCTGCCAAGTTTCATCGCGATTCATCTCGCCCATAGTGTGAACGCGATCGTGCAAAGTCGTCCCCTCTATGGTATACTGATTTTCCGCAAACTCCCCCGCGCAAAACATCCGCCAGCAGCGGTGAGGACAGTAAGAGTATTGGTTCAAGGATGCGATCGAAATGTAATCATCAGTATCATTCATAAGCCTAAAACCCTTTGTATTTTTCGTTTATAGCCAAGTCTCGATCCCCCTAAATCCCCCTTAAGAAGGGGGACTTTGAAGCCTTCAGGTTCTCCCACTTTCTTAAAGAACTTTGACACTCTTGTCCCCCCCTTAAGAAGGGGGGCTAGGGGGGATCGAAAGCCTAAGCATCCAACCCTAAATTACCCTCACTCCTCAATCCTCTCAACCTGAGAACTCCTAACAACAATCCGCCGCGCCATCCCCATACCCATCGGCGTTTTTCTTCCCACTCCGCAGTACAAAGCAAAATCAGCCAAAGCATTAATTTGTTTAATCGCTGACGGTTCGACATCCCCTAAAATCCGATAACTCACCTCCCCAACAATCCCGATAAAATTGCTGTGATAATTAGTCAAAACTTCAGTCTTGATATTGACAAAGCTAGAAAAAACTGAATCTAGTACCAGCGGAGAAAATTCAAGGCCGCTGTACTTATTCCAGCGACTGAGGAGACTGTTAAAAACGCATTCTCTCGTCGGCAAAACCGAATCAAATTTGCCCTGACGAAACGCAGTCGGAGTCGCCAGACTGAACGCAATCAATCGATTAGTTTCCGATGCTTGCTCGTACAATTGAGAGTAATCGCAAACATTAGCCCAAGGGCGATCGACTTGTGGCGTTCCCAGAATCTTAGTAATCAGCAAATCAGTGGGGCCGAGATGCCACGGCTTCGACGGATTGAGATTCAGCCACAGGTGAGTTAACTTGCGGAATAAAGTGTCATCCAGGAGACTAATTCGCCACCAACATGGAGTATGTTCGGGAATAGGTTGTGGGTGTTCCCATTGCAGGTAATGGTGTTTTTTGAAAGGGCATTTTTTAGTTTGTAAAGGGCTGAGGGTGAAAGCTTTATCGGCGGCGGCTTCGTGCAGGTAGTCGCCGAGTTCTTTGTCAACGGAGCTCGCGAGGGTGAGAAAGAGGGCGTGCAGGTGTCTTCCCGTTAGGTATCCGGGGGATATTGGGGAGAGTGGGAGGAGGTTGAGGACTAGGCTGTGCGGCATGATTTGCTAGCTCACTTTTCGGTATTAAAAAAAGAAAATGCACCAAGTTTGTAGTGAGGACTTTAGTCCGCAATCAGAAGGACTGAAGTCCTCACTACGAACCTTTTTTGAAAGTTAATTAGCCCGAAAGCGATATTCCATACAGGCTGGAATTCGGAGGTTTTCAAAATTGTAATATTGCCCGCGAATCTTGATGTTTTGAATCAAACTTACTGGGGGCATATTCACGACATCGTAGCTAAGCACTTGATGGGAAAACATCACATCTAAAGGATTCAGCAAGTAAGGAAAAATGAAATCACCATTTTTGGCTTCAAAGTTGCCAATTTCTTCACCCGTTAATTCAGCCTTGCTCATCCACTTTCCCAGACGAATCCATTTAGCCAGTTTCAGAGGCTTTTCTGAAATTATGAAAAACTCGAATTTGCTTTCAGGAGCAATTTCTTTGGTTCTGCCAAAACTAGGGATGTTTTTCTGGGTTTTTTCCATCTCAACGTGATAGTTGTTGTTGGCGTATTTCCAGGTATTGAGAGTCGAGGTATGGGAGAGCGATCGCGCCGGAGTGACATAAATCCCCTGTTGGTTGAGCGCCGTTAAATGCTGCTCGTATTTAGGAATTTGTTCGGGACAGAAATAGCGATAGGAATCTTGTTCGGCAACGGTAGTAGAGTAGGTTTCGCTATCTACCAAGCCCAGGGCGTAACAAAGGGCGTAATTGTGAATTACAGGCTCTGTTTCGTAAAGTCTTCCTATCTCGCGAGTTGCAAAATACAAACTATCGTGCAACTCGATTTGACAGCGGTAAATTAATACCATGATTACTTACCTGCCTTGGCTGATGTTTTAGGTTCTGTTGGTTCCTCATCTGATTTCTTTTTCTTGATGTGCTTGTTTGCATAATTTTTTGCCTCATCATCAGCTTTTTTCAACATCTGTTTGAGTTCATCTTCATTTCCAATAACAGCTTTAACCTCAGTCACCAATGGTGAAAAATTATCCCCAATAAAGTCTTGATGCACGATAAACTCCTCAGACATTAATGTTTGCATAGCAGCGCTAGCAGCCACAATTACATCATCTTCATTGAGAGGGTTGTTGGAATTAAGTTTATCGTCAGCCTGCAATTTATCGTAAATTGCTTGCGTCCAGCGGAGGTTGCTGGTAATTTCGCCGTCGGCAAATACCACACCAATTAACTCATTTCTGACTCTACCTGTACGGGTGGTTTGAGCGCCATAGTGCCGCGTTCTCAGGATGTTGTTGAAAACATACAAAAAACTAGCTTCTGTAGGGTCTTTTAGGGTGACAATGCTAGGAAAGAAAATCTGGGGTTTGATGTGGTCTTGCTGATTGATGCGACTGGTAACTTCCCCCGGCTTGGAACCTGCTTCGCCCTTAGATGCCATTGTGCCATTCTCAAAGGGAGCATTGAGGGTAAAAGTCTCGTGAGATTCGTCAAAAGCGGTAATTGAAAATGCTGTGTCAACTACTACTTTTGATTTTTCGGAACCCGAGTCACCGATCGCAAATCCGTAGATAATGCAATCAGGATTATTCATGGCAAACTTGACATTGTATTCGCAATCTTCAGCCGTCATAAAACCGTAGTTACGCAGCAACTCGCGACCGACCAAACGTTCTGGTGTAGATTGCTTGCGCTTAAACATGGTAAGGCGGCTGATTGGTTTCTGGTCTTGAATTCCTGACCTCACCCGTGCTTTATTGAGTTCTCCATCTGTTTGAAAGAGGGGATAAGACTCTGTGACTCTCACAGTCAGAAAGTGTACATATTTCCCCATTGGTTTGTAGGGAATGACTGCGTGGAAAAATTTAGAGTCAACTGTTTTCAAGAAAGGCATGATTTGTGTCCTATGTAAAAATGTTAGTTTTGGAGTTGGCGTGTAGCCTATCAAACAAGAGCTTCAGCTTTAATCGTCACCTTCTTCCTGAGATTCGTCAGGAGATTTGTCATCTCGCGCCCGATTTTCCTTGTCATTCTCTAAACGATAAATGAATTCGCAGGCATCTCGGATTAAGTTGATTTGGCGGCCGGCTAAACAAGCCCGATCGCCCGTAAAAGATTTGTCAAATACCTCCTCAACAAAGTAGCGACTAAACTCTACAATTGCCTCTCGTTCTTGATCGCGTTGTTGAGCATTAAATACCCAACGCCCATTAGCATTTTTAGCATGAACTCGATCCATCAGCTTGCATATTTCCCCAGTAACAGCAGCAATTAATGCTTTACTTTGAAAACTTGGATATTCTTCAAGAATAGTAGGTAATATGACATCACCTTCAAAACTTGGATGGGCATCAAGGATAACTTTAGCTGCTATATCAATCGGTTTTAACACAGAATTTGCTTTGGGATTATACCGTTTGTCAGCCTTATAAAACTTGCGATATAATCCTGTCAAATTTACAGGGTGATTTAGGCTTGATTGTTCTCCCACGATCCATTCCTCTGATATAAAATTATATTGGGCATAAGCGTCAAAACACGGGTAAAAATGATAAGCATAAAGCTGGATCTTTTGAATTGACGCCGTTTCATTTTTCTGTTTCCGAACCCACTTATTTAGGTAGCTAAATACATAAAGCGGGCTAGTTTCAAAATCAGTAGCTAGTTCAGTTAATTTTCCCCAGTTGGAATCATAACCGGACTTCCCTTGTTTTGCATTAACATCAAGATGAATAGCATAAGCAGCGGTTAAAACATTCAAAGGTGCAGGATAAGATTTGCCGTTTTCTTCCCAACCTTCTAGGATATAGTCGAGGCGGAAGCGATCGCGCCTCGCCAACACCCTAAAAGCTTGCGGTGCACTGTCAAGAAATACACTTTCTTCAAACTCTGCACCGTCGTTAAAAGGCGGAATCGGAGACTCGGAAACCACGGTTTTGACATCCAGAATCATGGGAAAAGCAAAAGCTAGCCAAGCTGGCATTACCCAGGATTCGGTATCAGTAGCATCTTTACCTGGTGGCAGCGCCATGAAGTAAAATGTTAGGGGTTGGTCTTCGGGATAGGAAAGTTTGAAGGTGCGGTCTTTTCCGGGTTCGATGTTTTCATCTATGAGGAAAGCATCGATGCTTTGGTAGCGATCTCGCCCAAAATCGGCTTGCAAATCCTTGCTGATAAAATGATTGCGAATGCTGGTATCAAAGCGGGTTTGGGCAATACTCATGTAGGCTTTTTGCAGAAACTTATTTGTCTCTGGCGTGAAGTAGTATGTGGGATAAAAATAGAGATAGCGATATTTACCATCTTCAAACTTTTTGCCCACAGCTTGAGTTTGATTCATTAAAATTTGCCTCAGCATCATTTCCAAACCTGCAATGCTAGAAATATTGCGTTTGGCGTTAGAACCTCCCAACATTTGTTTGTTAGTGTAAACTTGAGGGGTGAACAAAACTGCTGATTCCATTTGTTCTGTTACCGTATAAGCGGAATGGGAAATTGAACAGATTAACTGTCTTCCTCTACCCTGTTTCTTAGCGAGTTGGTAGCGTGCCAATTCATCTAAAAATACGTTAGCGGATGCCGTGTCTAATGGTGTATTTCCCGGTAACATGACAACCCGAGTTACCCACAGGCGCAAATCGTCCCAACCGTCGGGCAATTCGTACTGTGAAACAATGGGTTCAATCATTTGGGAAATATGGGCGATCGCCTGTTCGCAAACCTCGCGCACATCCTCAATTCCTGGGTGGTGTTCTAGGTATTTGGCTGCTAAATAGTACCATTCGTAAGGAACGCCGCCTGTATTGCCTTTTAGCTTAAGTTCCTTGAGCCGTTCATTAATCTGTTGAATTTCTCGCAGGGCTGGCAGATAGTCGGACAGGTTCCAAAATTTAGCAATTTCTTCGACAATATCTAGATGAGGTAGTACGGGTAGTTTTTTGTCTTTCTTGCGTGCAGCTTCGATGGTATTAATCTGTTCTCCCCAAATCTTGCGACTCACTAAGTCGCCAAGTTCTGCAATTTGGTCAATCCGAAGGTCGTCGTCAAAGTTGAACTTATAATCGGCAGACAAAACATCCTGCTTTTGAAATTTTATCAGATTATCGCTGCGACTTTTGGCAACAGAGTCTTTTCCGATTTTGAGAATGCGTAAAGTAGCATTGATGGCAACTAACATCAAATCAGCCGCATCAAAAAACAGGTTATAATACTCGGCATATTTCATGCCTTTACCATCTCTGCCAAAACCTGTTTGTCTCAGTCGCAGTTGTCCGGCGCAGAGTTTTTTAATGTTGCTAACTACCCGTTCGGGCAAGTCTACAGTTGAAATAGCCGGGGCATCGGAGCGTGCTAGGTAAATTACGCCTGTCGGCAGGTAAAGTAATGGTTCGTAGTAGGTGCGATCGTCGGTATTCAGCGCCGTGTGTACTTCCATTAAAGCGTTATTGACGACGTTGGTAAGTACGCCTCTGTTTTCGGCGATGCTGTGATAGGTGAATTTTAATTGCCCGTCGCTGAGGCTGTGAATTAACTCGTTTATCCTGGTATTTTCTGCATCTTGGGGATGTTTGATAATTGATGCTAGGGAATCTGCTAAACAGGTTAAGTCTGAGAGACTGCGAAGTGTGCGATCGCGCAACACTGGATTTAACCCAAATTCCGAAAAATTCCAGTTAGTATCCCAACGCCGCTGAGCGTTGTAAGCAAGGCAGAGCAAATCGTCAATGTATTCTCGATAAGTATCTGGATTGTCGGGATTGATGAAGCTATCTAGTCCTAACTGTCGCACTTTTTCATCAATAATTTGACGGTGCTGTTCTAGCGGTAATTTGCGACAATCTTTGGGGACATCTGGGAATTTTTCAAAGTCGTGGAGAATGAATCCAGCAATTACTAGCCGCCGTTCTTGTTCTGCGACGCATCGCCGCACTGTGGTATCGAGTTTTTCTAACCGCTGTTCTATCAAATTAGCGGGAAATAATCCATTTAGCAGGTGAGTATTTAGGGACTGATCTCCTGCATTGTCTCGTCTAACATTCTCTTTTCCTTTTTGCCGATCGAGTTCGTCGAAAAATTTGCCGCCTTTGGCTGTGACGCCAATGGCCACTCGCAGCAGATTTGGCAGTACGTACTCGGCGAAATCTGCCATGACACGATCGCCCGGATTTTGACTCTGAATGGCTTCTCGCAAGAGTTTGAGGGTTAGTAAGTCGCGAGTCTGAGGTTCGATCGTGCGATCGGACGTTTCAAAGTTTGACCCTAATTCCTCATCTTCTAGCCAGTCATCATCGGTATCATCTGCATTATGCGATCGCTCTGAGTTCAAGTTCACTTGGATATCGAATAATGAGAGTTGTATGTGTTCTTCGTCTGGTTTTTGACGTTTTTTAGCCATTTTGCGCCTCTAGGGAGTCTATATAAGCTGTGACTCGTGATGCTTTCACAGTCAGTAGTGAAAAAAGTTGCAGATTGTTGACTTAACCCAAATCCCTATCATGGATTGAAACTAACAAATCCATATTTCATCCCCCTTGCTTTTGAGCCAGTGCGCCAGCGTGTCCACCAACAAAGCCGACTGGCCAAACGCTATAGAATAAGGTGCAGTCGTATCGTGGAAACTGTACCGATCGCAAATCGGATAAATCTGAAAGTGCATCGGGAGTCGCAGGCGCAATCGGACTTCAGCCACCGGATGGCGCAGCACATAACAAACCAATGCTTGCTTCTTCAAACGCTTGTTGATTTCCCCGAACCAATAATTCTCAGGTGGCCAAACCTCAATTCCCGTTAAAACCTGAACTTTCCAAGCAGAAGATTGTTCTTCTAAAAGACCAGAATAAGTAAATTTCCAATTCAGTCTTTCCTCCCGATAACTATGCAACTTCAAAAAAGCAAGACAGTGCTTAAATCGACCTTTGGCAATCGGTTGCCCGATCCGTTCCGATGTCTCCTTCAACATTCGCATAAATCCAGCTTCCGTCATCGGTTCGATTTCCAAGTTGCTCAAAATTCCTGGTAAATCGTAAGTTTTAAATCTGTCTGCCTCATGGGAATCGGTTAAATCGTAGATGCCACATTGCAGGGGACTAGAACCTCGAAAACTGCTAGCATCCTCAACGATCGGATTTCCTGTCTTATTTCCCGATAATTCTCGCCACTCTTTGCCCCACCGTTTAATATCACCTGCTACTGTCCTCAAGCTAGTTTTAAATACTTTTTGACACGATTCCTGAAAAGCCTTCTGACTTGCTGCGTACTGCTGTTTAATTGTCTGGTGTCCTAATTCCCAGCAAATTTGAACTGACTGCACCGCGCCCCACCGCGAGTAATATCCCTCAAAATTGTTGATTTGGCGGTACTGTTCGCGAATTTGTTGATAGAAAAAAGGACGGTCATAAATCCCATTAGGTTCTAAAATTGGCTCTTCACCTGCAAACAAGCGTTCAACTAAGAAATTAGGGATGAGTGCTATGGCTGTGAAATTTTGAAACTGCATAAACTCTCCATTGCGATCGTTGCAGCCATCGTGTCGCCCCAACCTTCCTAATCTTTGAATGAAGTTGCCCCCATCGGCAGATTCAAAAATTAGCAAATTGATTTTGAAGTCTACCCCGACATCAATCGTACTGGTACCGAGAACTAAGTCTGACGAGAGCGATCGCTCTTTTTCCGTTTTTCCCGACAACCCGGTATTTTCGCCAACAACTAAACCGTGAGGCTGGAACAATTCCCGGAAAAATGGTGTCAGCCGCTTGACGGCAGCAATTGAATTCAGGATAATAGCTCCTTTACTTCCCGGATATTTTTGAAAGTGATTCAGGATGAGAGTTGCACTGTCTTTCAGCCAAGTTTCCGAAGCTTTTGAAGTTGGTTCTAGGGAAATAAAAGTCAGCGTACTTTCCCTCAATATCTGCCGCCAACCGTCGGATTTCAACTGTTCGATTTCCGCAGGGCGATCGGGAAACTGATATTTTCCTGCTTTTAAAGGGTCAATAGTTTGACAGCGAAACCCTGCTGTTTCTAGTCTGTTAATTAATTGGTCATCTGGAGTTGCTGACAGAAATACAAACTTTTTCCGGCGGTTTGTATGACGAATTAATAACATGGTATTGGCGACGCTGCCAGTTTGGGGAGTCGCCAAAACATGAAATTCATCAGAAATGAATAGGTCAAAATCTTTGTCGATGCGACCCCACAGTTTATCGGGGCTATCTTCAGAGCTTAAATAAGCTCCTCGGTGCAAATGGTGCAAGATATCGGGGTTAGTTAATAAAATCTCTGATTGACCTGTGCGAGATGCGATCGCGGCTGCTTTTCTCAATCCTTCATTTTCTGCATAGATTTCTAATTCCGAGCCGCTGAGTCGCACCACGCGGGGTTGATGTTCGGGCTGGAATTGTTCGATATAGTGCTTAAATTGAGTTTCCTGATCTCGCGCCAGTTCATTCGTAGGATACAGCCAGATTGCACAACAAAAGGTCTGCAATGTTTCTAAAGCAGCGGCTAAACTTTTACCATCACCAGTTATCGCCGTATTGATGATGACATCAATATTCGGATCGCGAATTGCTTTTAAAGTTTCGAGTTGATGCCAAGAAAGTGTCCAACCTTCCGGTAATTTGAGTCCGTGGGGAATCTCCGCAGCGGGACAGGAATAAACGGATTTGAGAGTAATTTGGTAATCGGACATATGCTGAAACTGTGTCCGTAGAAAGTGGATATTTCCCATATTGACACCGACAATAGAGATAATCAACCCTGTATCAAGATAAAGTGTCCGTATACTTATGAGTCGCAAAGGTCAATCGATCACTCTGTCGGTTTCTGAACGGGATAAAGCTGAGTTGGAAGCTTTGGCCGAAGAATTCGGGAAGACGTGGGGCGATCGCCCGAACATATCCAAACTGATAGAAGCGATCGCCCGCCGCCAACTGACGATCGCCCCCAACCACGACTGGCCGCAAACCCGCATCCAAGCCCTGGACATCGCCCGACAGGAATTACTAGACTTGGGCAAAATTGATGAAGCGCTGGCAATTGCCCAATTATTGAGCGATCGCAGCGAACTGACTCTCCCTTTTCGGGCTGAAATCGATCGGTTTTTGAGCAACCCCTTACCTGTTTGGCGGCAAAAAATCGACCATTTTATTCACAGACAGCAACCTTTTCGCCTGTCTTACCGGGATGCCAGCGATCGCCTTTGGCATTACACGATCTTGCACGCTCGCATTGTCCCCATTGAAAAGCGACAATATTTAATGTGTCGCTGCGAAGAGTCTGAGGGAAATCAAGATGTACCGGGACTCGAACACAATTGGACGCTACTCCTCCATCGCATTGAAGATGCTGCGGTGATTTCGGTCGATCGACCTTGGCTGCCAGATTTAGCCCGGATTCCCGTAGAATTTCATCTATCCGGCAGACTTGCCTTTAATTACAGGCGCAAGCACGAAGATGAGTTCGTCAGCGAACCAGAAGGCGATCCACCGATCAGGCGGGTGATTCGGAATATCTCAAATACCTTCTGGTTTTTTCGCGAAATTGCTCCTTATTGGGAAGATTGCGCGATCGTCTCCCCAGACAGCGTGCGCGATCGCTTCCAACAAAAGCTGATCGCCCTCTGCCGCCATTACAACCTCGCAATCCGCGATTAGAACACGATATTAACTGGTTCCTAGGCTGTGCCTGGGAACCCCGATCCAGAGGCTCTGCCTCGCCTCGCCTAAGAAGGAGGCAGAGCCTCCGGATCTGCGTTACCAGGCACAGCCTGGTAACGAGTAAAAAACTCGGTTTCTGACAACCCGTCCAAAAAAAAGCAGCCCGTTACAGGCTGCACGTCGAAAAAAACCGTTGTTTTGTTGGAGGAGAAAACTTTAAATCGAATTCAATTTGCCGTTATATCAAGTCTCTAGGACTCCGGCGGGCGATCGGCTGCCAACCAATTTCGCCATCTTTATCTACCGCTGACTCACCTTACCATCAGAACTAAAGTGAAAATCCTCGTTACGCTGAAAGTTCGTTGACCATTTTCACGCGGCCTCTGATGACTGCCCGCAGCAGGCGGTTGACACAGCCTCTATCTTCGTCATTCAGCGACTCGTCCAAAGTAGCGGCCATCAAACCGTAGCGATCGGCTAAAGTCAAAACGCCTGTGTCGGTTACAGAAGCGAGGATTTCAGAGATAGCGCCGGGGAGGAGTTGTAAAGCGTTCATGGCAGTGCGGTTGAATTCGATATATTCATAATCCCTTGATTTCCTGAAAAGATCAGTGATATTAAGGAGGTTCCGCAGGTGATTATTTGGGATGAAAGCAAGTGATCCGAGTAGAGTAAATATGTGACACGCATCACAGGGCAAAAGGTAGCCGCGGGTAATGGCATCCCACCCTAACCTTTCGTAGGACGCGGGATTGACGGCGTTTAGCTAAAATGACTTAATCGCTCAATCTGTTCAAAATTTACCCCAGTACCGAAAATGCTTGATTTTCTGAATCCTATTTTGGGCCGATCGCCCGATCGCATCAAAGCCAATGTTGAGATTTACACTTGGCAAACCTGTCCCTACTGCATTCGGGCAAAAACCTTATTGTGGTGGAAAGGCGTCAATTACACGGAATACAAAATTGATGGCGATGAAGCTGCTAGAAATGCGATGGCCGATCGGGCTAACGGCAAACGCAGCGTCCCCCAAATCTTTATTAACAACCAACACGTCGGCGGCTGCGATGACATTCACAAACTTGATGGCGATGGAGAATTAGATGCGCTGCTAGCCCAACCAGCAGTATAGGTTCGTAGTGAGGACTTTAGTCCTTAAATCTTTAAATAAAGGACTAAAGTCCTCACTACGAACCTTTAGCATATGATGTTAGTAGTAAGGACTTTAGTCCTTAAATTATTAATTTAAGGACTAAAGTCCTTACTACGAACCTTTAGCATATGATGTTAGTAGTGAGGACTTTAGTCCTTAAATCTTTAAATAAAGGACTAAAGTCCTCACTACGAACCTTGGGCAAATTTACCTATATTGTCTTGCCGCCATTTAGCATCTGTACGCCTGTTGGTTGGCAATTCTAAGACCCGAATCCCACTATTTGGCAGCGCCAAAAGTTTTTGTTTTAACAGTTCCCAATCGTTGATTATCTCGTGTTCCACGCCGTAAGTTGCACACAAATGAGCAAAGTTGATATGCTGCGGCGTGGCAAAAAATTCTTCAAAGGGCGGGTCAAATTTGGCAACGGGCAACATTTCAAAAATTCCGCCGCCGTTGTTATTAATTAAAATAATTGTCAGATGACCGACAAATTTATTTTTAATTAAAAAACCGTTCGTATCGTGCAGAAGTGTTAAATCGCCTGTTAATAAAATACTGCTTTGATGGCGGTGGGCAACTCCTAAGGCTGTTGATAATGTGCCGTCTATGCCGTTGGCGCCGCGATTGATGTAAGGTTTGATTTGTAAGTTGTTTGGTTTCCAGAAAAACTCGACATCTCGGACTGGCATACTGTTAGCAATAAATATTGGTGTGGCTGGTGGCAATATTTGGGAAAGCAGCCAAGGAATTTTGGGTTCGATGATGTTGGTGATTGCTGCCATTTTCTGGTCGATTGCTTGTCTGACTTTGGTTTCGGTGTTGCGCCAAAGTTGGAGGTATTCGTGGGATGGAGAGGTTTTAACCCCCCCTAACCCCCCCTTGTTAAGGGGGGGGATTTGAGGGGAGTTTGTGGGAGAGGTTTTAACCCCCCCTAGCCCCCCCTTGTTAAGGGGGGGGACTTGAGGGGAGATAGTTGCGAGATTTTCTATGGAGGTTCGCAGGTGAATTGTTTGGCCGTGTAGGGGATCTATGTTGTGGTGGCTGGGGTCGATTATGTAGCGTTTGGGTTGGGTTTTTTCTAGCCAGTTTCGGAGTTCTTTACTTGTGGGTAAGTCTCCGATTTGAATGGCGATTTCTGGGGTTAATTTTTCGGCTAGTTCGCGGTTTCGCAGGATTAAATCGTAGGTGGAAATTAGATTAGGGTTGAGTTGGGCGTGGTTTCTTAAGGGCGATAATCCTTCGGCTAAGACTGGCCAGTTTAATAGTTGGGAAATTTGGCCGATCGCACTACAATACTTTTCGGCATCTTGAGGCTGTGCAACCCCCGCAATAATTATCCCTTTTTCAGATTCCTGCCATTGTCTTAATGTACTTCCTGCTCCCCCCCTTAGCAAGGGGGGGCTGGGGGGGGTAAAGGTTTCTACTACAACAATCGCTTCTAATCCTGCAAAGAAATATTCTGAATCAAATTGTGTTTCTAAAGCTTCTACAGCAATATCTGAAATGGGTACTAGCGGATCGCGCAGGGGAATGTTGAGGTGGACTGGGCCGGGTGTGGGAAAGGTCGATCGCTCGATCGCATACACGATCGTCTGTCGCAAGTAACCCAGCATCCCAATTTCGGCAGCAGGTATGGCTAATTCGGCTTGCCAGTTGGGATAATTGCCGTATAGTTTAATTTGGTCGATCGCCTGTCCAGCGTGACAGTCGCGTAATTCGGGGGGTCGATCTGCTGTGAGAATTAGCAGCGGAATTCGACTTTCACGGGCTTCTATTATCGCCGGATAAAAGTTGGCTGCGGCGGTTCCTGAGGTACAAATTAGGGCGGTTGGTACACCGGATTTTTTGGCGATTCCTAAGGCGAAGAAACTCGCAGATCGCTCGTCAAGTATGGGGATAGTTTCTATTAACTTATTCTGGGCGAAAGCGATAGTTAGCGGGGCCGATCGCGAACCGGGACAAATTACGGCTGTGGTTAGTCCGAGTCGCTGTAATGTCTCGGCTATGATGGAAGCCCAGAGGGTGTTTGTGTTGCGAAAGTCAAGCATTTTTTTGTTTTGGCGGATAATATTTTATGACATATAACGGTTCTCAATCAAAGCTTAAGAAACCGGGTTTTTTCGAGATTGAGGGTTTTTGGCTAGTATTGGGTGAAAAACCCGGTTTCTGGCTACCCATATCTAAGTCTTAAATTACCAAATTTTTAGCCACGTACTCATGAGACATTCCTAAACTAAAGCATTTAAAAGTGCTTGTAATTTTAGTTGAATTTCTGCTAGTTCTTTATCTGGTTCCGAACCTGCGACAATACCAACACCAGCATGAAGTATAGCGCGAGATCCATCGATTAAAGCCGATCGAATGCCGACAGCAAATTCGCCGTTACCAGTGCGATCGATCCAGCCCAGGGGTGCTGCATACAAAGAGCGATCGCAGATTTCGCCGCCCTGAATTTGCTGTAGGGCGATATCCCTCGGTACGCCCGCTACCGCTGGCGTTGGATGCAGTTGGGCTAAAATTTTCAACAAGTGAATATCTGGGGGAATTCTCGCCCTGATGGGTGTCCACAAATGCTGAATGTTGGATAGTTGCAGCAGTCTCGGTAGCGGGGAAAAGTCGGGATGGATGCCGAGACTCGACAGGCGATCGACTATAAAGTCAATTACAGCTTGATGTTCTCGAATATCCTTTTCGCTGTTGAGTAAATCTTTGCCTAAATTCCCATCTTCCGCTTCAGTTTTTCCCCTGGGTGCAGAACCAGCTAAAGCATCTGTGATTAACTGATTGTTGTGAATGCTAATTAAGCGTTCTGGACTAGCACCGATAAATTGCTGACCTTGGCCGTTACTGGTAGAAAACACGTAGCAACCTGGATAGGTGAGGCGCAAATTATTTAAGGAATCTATTAAACTAAAAGGGGTTTGGGAAATGACATTTATGGCTCGTGACAACACAATTTTACTGAAATATTTAGACTCGATTAATTCTAAAGCCGACTTGACCGATGTTTTAAATTGAGCGGCATCATTCACAGGGATTTGTTTTAAATCGCTAATTTTTTTGCCGTCTATAGCTAATTTTATGTATTTTCGATCGGCGATTTTATCAAATTGTTTGCCAAGAGCTTCAGTAATAATTTTAACATTTATATTTCGGTCTATCCTGGCATTGGCGACAATAGTACAGCTATCTTTGAGGCGAGTAATTTGCCATTTGGGTAAAAATATGGTGCCTGGGGGAAAGTAAGAATTGGCGGCGACATTCTCATCGAAAAAGGCAAAGCTACAAAAAAAGTGCGGGCCGCTAAATGGCAAGCGTTCCGTACCGATGGTAATTGTTTGGGAAAGACTTGATTGAATAAAATTTTGAGCTGTGGTAAATCGATCGCTTCCTGCTACGGTGAGATCGATCGCCGAATCTAGGGCGGCGATCGCAAAACTCTTGCCTGCAATAGGGTCTCTTTTTTCAAAGTAAAAGTGTCTGCCATCGGGTGCGGAAATCTCTTGCAGTACCGCTAGCGGATCGACGGGGGCAATCTCCTGAGAAATACTAACTATTTTTGTTTGATCTTTTTCGGTTAAAGACTGCTGGCAATCTAACAGCAACTGATGCAGTTGATTGCGGTCTTGCAAAAGATTGGTGCGGTGCGGTATTACTGTCATGAAATCGAGAATAGCAGATTTGTCAGAAAGAGTGCGGTTTTGTCCCGCTATAATCCCTATTTCGATCTAAGCACGCTCGGGCGATCGCCAAACATGACGTTTAGAGTTTCCCCACTGTTGGGGCGCGCTGCGGGCAGAAAACAGACGATTCTCTTCTGCAATATCTGCCAACGCGCGATCGCCCGAAACATTTAGACATAAAACTTTAAGATTGAGAGGGCGAATCTCGGTAAAAGGCGATCGACCCCGCTCTTGTTTACCGGCGGGCATTCCCGGGCGCGCAGCGTGCCCGCAAAAGCTATCAACGGATGCCGGAGGCGCACTCAGCCGGATACAGAGCAGACATTCTTCACCAATAAAATTGTAAAATTACTGAGCTGCTATCAATTGCATCAAGTTTGTGTAATGACAACAAAGATAATTGAGCGTTCAAATAGTAAATTGTGGCTGGCGGCAATCAAGCCGCCCATGTACAGCGTTGCGGTGATTCCTATTTCAGTAGGAACTGCAATTGCTTTTGCCGAAACTCAAACGATTAATTCGTCAATTTTTTTGACTTTTTTAATGTCAGCCATTTTGATTATAGCATGGCTGAATCTCACGAATGATGTATTTGACTCGGAAACAGGGATAGATAAAAATAAAGCACATTCTTTGGTAAACTTAACCGGAAATAAAGCTTTAATTTTCTGGCTAGCTAATCTGTTTTTAGCAATCGGAGTGTCGGGAATCTGCGCTATTTCCTGGTGGCAAAAAGACCCAACAGTAATTTTGCTAGTAGTTTTGTGCTGCGCCCTCGGCTATACTTATCAAGGGCCGCCGTTTCGTTTGGGCTATCAGGGTTTAGGAGAATTTATCTGCTTTTTTACCTTCGGCCCGCTAGCTTTAGCCGCTGCTTATTACAGTCAAACTCAAACTTGGTCTGCTACTAATTTTGCAGCTTCGGCTATCGTGGGAATTACTACGAGTATCATCTTATTTTGTTCTCACTTCCATCAAGTTGAGGACGATTTGGCGGCGGGAAAAAAATCGCCGATTGTCCGCATCGGTACGCAAAAAGGTGTGCAGTTGTTGCAGTGGTTGTGCGGTAGCGTTTATGCTTTGACTGTGCTGTTTGTGGCGTTGCGAATGTTCCCAATTTGGACGCTGTTGATTTTTGGGAGTTTGTTTTTTGCGATCGACCTTTGCCGCCATGTCGCAGACTATCACGACCAACCAACAAAGGTCAGCAACTCTAAGTTTATCGCAGTGACGCTGCATTTTACAAGCGGTTTGCTGCTGGCGCTGGGGTTTGTGCTGTAAATCGGGCGATCGAGAATTCCGGTAAAATGCAATCTTAGGTTCGTAGTGAGGACTTTAGTCCTTCCCCTAAGATTTTAGTCAAGAAGGACTAAAGTCCTTACTACAAACATAACGAAATTTAACTAATAATTGTCCTAGATGTTAAATTTTACTAATTATCACTTTCACTATACTTTAACTGGCAACAAAAATCTGCCAATAATTCTATTATTGCACGGATTCACGGGCGACAGTCAAGACTTTAGCAGCGTCATTTCCTTGCTATCTAAAAAATATTGCTGTCTCGCAGTTGACCTTCCCGGCCACGGACAAACCAGAGTCAGCGGCGACGAAAGTTGCTACAATATCTCAAATACAGCCGAAGCATTGATCCACTTATTAGATGAATTACAAATAGACAAATGTTTGTTGTTGGGCTACTCAATGGGCGGGCGATTGGCGCTGTACATGACATTACATTTTCCTGAAAGATTCGAGAAAGTCGTGTTAGAGTCAGCTTCTCCAGGATTGAAGACGGAAAAAGATCGATCGCACAGACGGCAAGCCGATTCACAAACAGCACAAAACCTCGAAAATAGCAACATCAAAGATTTTATCTTAAATTGGTACGATCGCCCTTTATTCAAATCATTAAAAAATTCCCCCAAATTCGAGCAACTCATAGAAAGCCGCTTAGCCAACAATCCCTTAGAACTAGCCAAATCCCTCCGCAACATGGGAACCGGCAACCAGCCCTCTCTCTGGGAAAAAATCGCACAAAATCAAATCCCCATTCTCTTGCTAGCGGGAGAATATGATGATAAATTTACAACTATCAATGCAGAAATTGCCAGCTTATGTCCGGCTGCTACTCTCAAGATTATACCAAAAGCTGGTCACAATATCCATTTTGAAAATATTGAGAACTTTGGCTCAGTCGTGAGACAATTTTATGATTAACGGGTAGTCAGAAACCGGGTTTTTTACGAAAATCATTCCTGGTTACCGACAAATCAGGTAAAAACCCGGTTTCTTGGGTCTTAGTGATGATTAACGGGTAGTCAGAAACCGGGTTTTTCACGAAAATAATTCGTTGTTACCGACAAATCAGGTAAAAACCCGGTTTCTTGGGCCTTAGTCATGATTAACGGGTAGTCAGAAACCGGGTTTTTTACGAAAATTATTCGTTTTCACCGACAAATTAGATAAAAACCCGGTTTCTTTCGCCTTAGTGATGATTAACAAAAAAGTAAATGCTATATAAATTCGACTTTCGCACCTATCAGCGAAATTTTAAGCGTCCGCTGCAAACAAGTCACGGCATTTGGGATGTTCGAGAAGGCATTATCCTGCGACTTGTTGACAAAAACGGTAGAATTGGCTGGGGAGAAATTGCCCCGCTGAGTTGGTTTGGTTCTGAAACTTTTGACCAAGCTTTAAAATTTTGTCAACAGTTACCTGCTAATATTTCATCAGAGATGATTTTTGCTATTTCCTCTAAATTACCTGCTTGTCAATTTGGCTTTGAGTCAGCTTGGGAAAATCTCACCGAAGTTATCGGAAATGCACTCCGTCAAGACAAAATCCCCAAAAAAATCTGTAGTGGCTTATTACCTGCTGGTGAAACAGCTTTGCAGGTTTTACCAATGCTTTGGTTGGAGGGATATCGGACTTTTAAATGGAAAATTGGCGTTGCTGCAATTGAGGAAGAATTAACTATTTTTCAGCAGCTAATTGCAGGAATGGACGATTTGTGCGATCGCCAAAAACCACTTTTGCGCTTAGATGCTAATGGGGGACTCACCTACTCCCAGGCGGAAAAATGGCTGGAAGCTTGTGATAGCGTCAAAGCAACACCCGATTTCGCCGCCGAGATTGAATTTTTGGAACAGCCGCTGGCGATCGCACAGTTTCAGGAAATGGTAAGATTGAATGCTACTTATGCAACGCCGATCGCCCTAGACGAATCCGCCGCCAATCTCGATCGCATCCAAGAATGCTACACCCAAGGCTGGCGGGGAATTTTCGTCATCAAACCTGCGATTGGCGGTTCTCCATCCCAACTGAGAAAATTTTGTCAAACTCATAATATAGACGCAGTTTTCTCATCAGTATTTGAAACCAAAATCGGCAGACAAGCAGCCTTAAATTTAGCAACAGAATTGTATCCAAATAACAAAGCATTAGGCTTCGGTACCGATAGCTGGTTCGACGACAATCAAGACACCTGGTTACAGCATCTATGGCAGAAAATCTCACAGTAAATACTCTGAATCTTCCCTTTGACTTGCCCGATAATTGGCTAATCGGTGGTGACAGCGGCGAATTTGCTCGAATTGTCGATCGGCAATTGCAACAAATCCGGCAAAATCAAACACGAGAAACACCCCTCAAAATTTGCCTAGTCGAACCAGAACCCGTGCAATTTATTGCCAGTTTCATCGCCGCCCGTGCCGCCAAATGCCAGATTTTCCTGTGCAATCCCAACTGGGTAAAAGAAGAATGGGAACAAGTCTTTAATTTAGTCCAACCAGACCTAATTTTAGGGCAAAATCCCAAAGCAAAAGAGAATCACACCAACAATTCCCAATTCCCAATTCCCAATTCCCAATTCCCAATTCCCAATTCCCAATTCCCAATTCCCAATTCCCAATTCCCAATTTTCAACAGATCATGATTCCCACGGGCGGTTCATCGGGAAAAATCCGTTTTGCCATCCACACTTGGGAAACACTCACAGCATCAGTCCAAGGTTTTCAACAATATTTTCAAGTTGACAAAATCAACTCGTTCTGTGTTTTACCATTATACCACGTCAGCGGTTTAATGCAATTTATGCGCTCTTTTACGACAGGCGGAAAACTGGCAATTGCGTCATTCAAAGCACTAGAAGCAGGCGAAAAATGCGATATCGAACCCGAAGAATTTTTCATTTCCTTAGTGCCAACTCAACTGCAACGGCTGCTGCAAAACCCAGATACAGCTAATTGGCTGTCCCGGTTTCGTGCCGTACTTTTGGGCGGTGCTCCCGCTTGGCCGGAACTTTTAGCAACAGCTAGAAACTATCAAATCAAATTAGCGCCAAGTTACGGGATGACAGAAACCGCCTCGCAAATTGCTACACTCAAGCCCGAAGATTTTCTCGCTGGTAATAACAGTTCCGGTCAAACCTTGCCCCACGCAAAAATAACTATTCGCAGTGCAAACGGCGATATTTTGTGCTACAATCAAATTGGAAAAATTGCGGTTGATGCTAAATCTTTGACCTTGGGTTATTATCCTGAACGATTTGGCGATCGGCAATACTTCCAATTAGACGATTTAGGATTTTTTGATAAAAATAACTACTTAAATATCGTCGGACGCAGCAGCGACAAGATTATCACAGGCGGAGAAAACGTATTTCCTTCGCAAGTCGAAGCCGCCATTAAGAATACCAATTTAGTTGCGGATGTTGCTGTAATTGGCTTGCCAGACAAAGATTGGGGTCAAGTCGTTACGGCTGTTTGCGTTCCCGCTAATTCCGAAGTTACTGTCAAAAACTTGCAAGCGGCAATAGAAGATAAGTTGAGCAAATTTAAGCGTCCGAAAAATTGGGTTGTCGTCGAACAACTGCCTCGGAATGCTCAAGGTAAAGTCAATCGAGAACAATTGCAAGAAATTGCGATCAAAATGGTTCGTAGTGAGGACTTTAGTCCGCATGAAGAAGGACTAAAGTCCTCACTACAAACCTGCAATCAAAATGGTTCGTAGTGAGGACTTTAGTCCGCATCCATCAAAGGACTAAAGTCCTCACTACGAACCTGCAATCAAAATGGTTCGTAGTGAGGACTTTAGTCCGCATCCATCAAAGGACTAAAGTCCTCACTACAAACCTGCAATTAAAATGGTTCGTAGTGAGGATTTTAGTCCGCATCCATCAAGGACTAAAGTCCTCACTACAAACCTATGAACCTACGAACCTATATCTATTAATCCACACCTAACAACCTTCTCGTCTTCTCAGCTTCTTGCCTTTGAACATCCACAAACTTCAACATTCGGTAAAGTACCTCTATTTGCGGCAACTTAATACCTGCTTTTTTAGCCACCCGCATCGGATTGCCAAAAATCGCTTCAACTTCCAGGGGACGCGATTCATCGTAATCGATTTTCATGCTAGTGCGGTAAGGCTTCATTTTCTCAGTGTAATCTAGCATATGCGGGATAAAGTCATCGGGAATAACGCGATCGCAACTTTTGGCCCCTGCTACCACTTCTCCCATGATTTCCTTGACTAAAATCAGAGTATCCGGATTCGCCATCAGTTGATCGGTTCTCGCATCCAAAATCACAGACAGCCCGTTATAAGGAATATTCCAAACCAGCTTTTTCCACCTAGACAATAGCAAATCTTCGCTCATTTTTATCGGAATGTGAGCGCGTTTAAAATCCCTAGCAATTTGGTGCAATCTATTCGTAATACCGATGGCTTGATAATTTTCTGCATATTCGCCCAGTGTGATTTCACCGTAATCTAGGTGGCAGATGTGACCGGGGCTCACTTTATAAGAACAGAGAAAACACAGCCCGCCCACCACTCGCTCTGCACCGACAATTTTAGCTACTTCCGGTTCGGTATTCAGTCCGTTTTGCAAGACTAAAACCGTGCCGTTATCCTTTAATAAAGGAGGCAAAAGTTTGGGCAACAAGTGATTTTGTGTGGTTTTCAGTGCGAGAATTACTACGTCGCACTTAGGCATTTTGTGCGCGTCGTGGTAGGCGCGGACTTGCGGAAGGGTGAAGTCGCCTTCGGGAGACTCGACAATCAAACCGTGTTTTTTGACGCGCTCGTAATCGCTGCGCAGCAAAAAATTGACTTCTAAACCGGCTTTTTGCAGTCTAGCACCGTAGAATCCGCCTAAAGCTCCCGTTCCCACTATGGCATAATTGCGATTTGTCATAATATCAAAAATTCAGATAAAATTATCAACAAACAAGAAATTTGACTGTCATTCCCTACGATTTTTGAAAGCTGGAATAGAACTTACGCAGCGACTTCAGAAACCCCGTTTCTTCGTATATTTCTCGTGACTAAGCCTTTTATTTTCGTAGAAACCGAGTTTCTTAGCCCCATAGGTAAGCACTGTAGAAGCAATCTAAAATCTAAAATCTAAAATCTAAAATCTAAAATTGCCCCATCCATTGCATCAAGTCTTCAGATAGCTGTTTTTTAGTTCTGCTAACTGCATCAATGCAGACGTGCTTAGTCAGAGCTTTAGCCGCGCTTCTTTCTGCAACTTCCCCTGAAAATATTTGATAGGCAATTTCAAATTCATCGCCAGCAACTTGTTTGGGCGTCAATTGAATCGTCAGCACATCGCCCGCAAACAGTGGGCGATAAAAATCTACACTAGCATGAATTATGGGAAAGGCAACCTCGGGATTGCCAAAAAATGCTTTGAGATTGATTCCCGATGCTGCTAGAGATGCCTCGTAAGCTTCGTGGCACATCGCCAAAACGTTAGCAAAGTAAACGACTCCAGCAGCATCGGTATCTTGAAAGCGCACAGTGCGGGTGTAAGTAAAAGGCATTTGAGGTAGTAGCGGGAGATCGCAAATTAAAGCTAAATTTTACCAACCATCATATCGGTAAACCCGCACTTTTGCAGCAGCGATCGGCTAAGCAAGCAGGCGCTAATTTTTTATATTCTCAAACTCGCCCTCCTCACTCCTTCCCCTTTCCCTTCTTTTTTAACCTTTGTTTTTAATCAACATCACGTCTATAATCTTGAGAGCAACTTCTTCGGAAAGATCCAATGCACAGTAAAGATCGTTCAAAAGTTGTTCTTCTTCTTCTGAAACCTCGCCATCTGCTAAAGCGATATCAGTTGTCACAGCAAAAACTGTTTCTTTGAGTTCGTCAGGAAGAGTTGCCAAAGCCGCATTAAACAGTACCTCAACTCCTTGTCGTTGCAGAATGTTCAGGAGGCGATCGAGCATTTTTCGCATCACGTCATCCGGATAGCTGCGGAACAGTTGCATCCGAGATAGCGTCATGCTAATCGCTTTACTTTCGCTCTCATTGATGTAACCGTCTGCTGCTACCGCAATTAGCGCGATCGCCGCAAATGCTTCGGCCGGCCCTAACGTTACGTCCGTTTGTTGGCGAGTCTGCGATACTTTGTCAAATAAACCCATAATACTTTCCTCATTCTTTAGTAGTGGATTCACGGAGTCCCTATGGGCTCTGGCTTTGGAAGCTTCCTTGGCTGGGCATTTTGACAATTATATCAAATCTGCTGAGTTATTTATTATTACTAAAATTATGAAAAAATTAAGATTTTTAATTTTTGCCATCAGCGCTGTAAGGGCGGGTGACAGTTGACAGTTGACAGTTGACAGTTGACAAAGGAAGTCCGAGGATTGGAGTAATGATATCGTTTCCGGTTGCATCGGTATTGTTTAAACCGTCAACAGTTAACAGTTAACAGTCAACATCACCTGACGGTGCAACCGGAATAGATATGAATCGTCTGATTTTAATTTCTCCCTAAAAGGGTTCCGGCTTTAAACCAATTATTTCTGGTAAAACTCGCTCTCCCAGTGCAGACCATCTACTTGTCAAACAAAGCTAAATCAGCTTTCAGAAAATCAACAAACTGCCGCGCAGTCCTTCCAGAGCGCCCGTTGCGGCGAGTTGCCCATTCCTTAGCGCGGTGTTCCAAATCCTCAACAGCGAGCTTGATGCCAGCAAGTTCGGCGAGATGTCGGACAATTGTTAAATAAGTGTTTTGATCCGCAGGTTCAAAAGTTAAAGTCAAGCCAAAGCGATCGCTAAATGAGAGTTTTTCCTGCACGGTATCCCAAGCGTGAACTTCATCACCGTCGCGGGGGCGAGGTCTGTCATCAAAAAACTCTCGAATTAAATGCCTGCGGTTAGATGTGGCGTAAACAACTACATTTTGAGGCCGGGCGGTGACATTTCCTTCTAAAACAACTTTCAAGGATTTAAAAGCATCATCATCTTCCTCAAATGAAAGGTCGTCAACAAAAATAATAAACTTTTGAGGAACTCCCCGCAACTTCTCCACAATTAGCGCTAAATCTTGCAAATCCGATTTAGATACTTCAATCAAGCGCAAATTGCGAGAGCCAAATTCATTTAACAGCGACTTCACCAACGAAGACTTACCCGAGCCGCGACTTCCGTACAGCAAGACGTGCAAAGCCGGATAACCAGCCAGCAAAAACTCTGTATTTTTCACCAGAGCATCCCGCTGCCAATCGCAGCAAACTAACTCTTTCAAATTTATGCGGTCGGGATGCGGAATACTTTTCAACTGCCCGGAACTCCACCCAAAAGCACGATATTCTGCAAACAAACCAGTGCCAAATTTTTGGTAATATTCTGCCAAAGATTCGGCAGCGCTCGGCCATTTTTCGATTTTTCCGTGCAGTGGTTTGTCGGCGTTTTCTGGTACAGTTTCGCAATGCCAAATTGGAGGCACTGCGTCAAGTTGACCCGCTACCCGCACCCATTTACTCAACTGCTCGCTGGTGCAGTCGTAAATATTTTGCAGCACTTCTAAATCATGTCTGGCTGCTTCCACTAAAGCGGGTGGCAAATTTGCAAAATCCGTTTGCTGAGCTAGGTGAGAAAAGGGATTTTCGTCTTTGAGAATTTGCAAAATTAGGGAATCTTTCCAGCTCAAATTTTGAGCTGCTTGAATTTTGAACCAGTTACCGTAAGCTACCTGACATTCTACACCGCTGAGTTCGCTGTGGTGGAGAGCTTGCAGCAAGTCGAGAAAAGCTTGACCTGCGGGGGTTTTGAGAACTGATTGATACAGCAGCAGGGATGCTGCTTGGCGTTGGAGGTAACGGATTTGGGCGATCGCAACAGAAGTTAGAGCTGACATAATGCCAATTGTATAACAGTTAGATATCTTGACTGGGTTTAATAAATTTTCTAACAATTTGTGACCGCAATCGCAGCTATCGCTGTATAAATTGAGATGAACTTGTGAAAATTGGGGCATTAAAAATGAATTTAGGTACAGCAGCGGCGATCGGCTACGGCGTTTTGACACTGATTGGCGGCATCATGGGGTACATCAAGGCCAAAAGCCAAGCCTCGCTGATTTCTGGGTTGATTAGCGGTTCGCTGCTAATTTTTGCCGGCAGCGCACAACTCATGGGACAAAGTTGGGGTTTAACATTAGCAGCAGCCATCTCCGCTGTTTTAGTAGTAGTCTTTATTGTACGGCTGGTCAAAACTCGTAAGTTTATGCCCGCTGGAATGCTTATTCTAGCTAGTTTGGCGTCTTTGGGCGCGATCGTTTACGAACTCAGCGGTCAATCAATGTTAGGTTTTTGATTTTAGATTTTAGAGTTGAGATTTTAGATTTTAGATTAACTCCAGAGCCTTGACTGGGAGCTTAAACTAAAGTCAATCGATTTTAGATTTTAGATTTTAGATTTTAGATTTACTCCACAGCCTTGACTAGGAGTTTGAACTAAAATCTAATTTTTTTGTCTCCCTGACTTAATTTTGTGGATTGCATAGCCTGTTTCAGAAACAATGCGGTAGGCTGGCAGTTTGCATAATTAGTAATTTAGTCGTGGACGCATGAGTACCCAGAAATCGGGTTTTTTAACTAATACCGTTGAGAAAAAATGTTGCTACATAACAATTTTTGGGTTTGTTTCGTTCATTCAATGTGTAAGGTGCGTCGCTATTAGATTTTCGCTCTTTTTTAGAGATTGTCGATGGATCCACACCCTACAGATACTGGCATTTTGCGTAATTGGTAATTTAGTCCTGGACGCATGAGTACCCAGAAACCGGGTTTTTCAACTAAAATCTCGCCAAAAACCCTTAATCTCGAAAAAAACCCGGTTTCTTGAGCCTGGTATTGCAACCAATGACAACTGACAACTGACAACTGACAACTGACAACTGACAACTGACAACTGACAACTGACTAATGATTGATAACTGATTCAATATACTGCTCAACTTCCCTGAGTTGCTGCCGCTGGTATTCCATCCAATCTTTTTCCGCCGATCGCTGTTGGGGTGTCTCTTGCTGGTACCGCGCCTGCTTCTCTAAAAAATTATTGTAGAACATCATCGCTTTTTCAACTGTTTGAATTGCTAGTTTCATGCGCTCCTCAAAAATTTCTAAAACCAAATTATCTAGGATTGACCCAATCACTTTACAAGACTCTTCAAAATCGATCAAACTGATTCCCATTTTGCTTTTATGAACCAGAGTTTCTACAGGCTCTCTCAAGGTTTCTTTAAAAGTCTTCACATAAGACTCTGGCAAATATTTCAGAGGTTCCGTAAACTTCGACACAATCTCGCCACCTATTGATTGCAGTCGCTCTCTAAATCTAGATTGACTCTTGAGGTCGAAGCATTCAATACAAACTTCAATTTTTTCTATATCAATAGATTGTAACTCTTGAAAAAGCAAATTAAGTTCATTCTCCACAATCAAAATCACTCGCTCTGCCTGGTAGTCAACTTCATTTCGCAACTCTTTGTGCAAATTATCTTTGTCAAAAAAACCGAGAGAATCTCTTTTAAACACTTGATTGTTTTTATCCCACAAAAACCACTGATTTTTTAACTTTGTAGCCTTGTCGCTCCACGATTTGCGAACTTTAACAACAGCATCATATTTGCCATGTTTTCCTAAACTGCGAATTCTCACATCGCATCCGCTGAGTTCGCCAAGTTGCTCCCAGACATCAACAGCAGATGCTTTCGCAATTCTCGGCTTGCTATTCCAGACATCTTCCGCCTGAGATACATCTTTGAAACATACCTGAACTAACCCCTTGAGTCTGAGGGCAGACTGCTTAATTTCCTCAATACAAGGTTCCACATCTAGGCTGAGGTGGGTAGCTGACTGTTTAATCTCCACAGATTGATATTCGTCTGCTAGTAATCGATCGCTAAACTGGGTAATAGCCTGGAATACCTTGAGATACTCATTCATTTCCTTTCATCCCTCCTTTCCCTAAATAGCATACAATACAGAACATCTGCCTTTTTGAATGCAAACTGAGTCATACAATTTGAGATTTTCCATTTTTCGATTTGAGAATTGGGAATGGGGAATGACTGATGACTATCATGGTTTGGATCGCGGGCCTACAGTTGCATTCTGTTTTTTAAACTGGTGTCACAACATGGATTATGTATTCACCCCTGCAACTCAGGCTAGACTCAATACTGGCAACCTCGTACAGCCTGCCACCAAAACAGGAAAATTGCTCCCCGCAGCTAGAGATCCGGTGACAGGGGAGTTTGTGGAGATCGCAAAAATATTTTATCCATCAACAACTGCAACTCTATCCCATCGCGGAGTTCTAGGATTGCTCGCACAGTTAGCCCGGGGCGGCCCCATACAGCCGCTCGTAGCTCCCGTTTACGTGACAGTCGCGCCGTTGCAGCTTGCTCAAACTCACCAGGGGTTTCAAAAAATATACAGAATGCTTAACTGTCTGAAAATTAATTTGGCTGTGATGCAAGCGACTGCTGCCGTCATTGGTATTGGCGCTGTATCGAGCACGGTTTTGTCAGCAGTCAACCTCGACCAAGTATTAAAAATCAGAGAAGAGGCAAAGCACCAGAAGCTAAAAATTAAAGACGGGTTTATCGATCTCCGATACATGCTCAAAGATCAGGGAGTAGAGGTGATCCAGCAGATTTTTAAGGTGGCTCACGACTCGAATTTTGAAATGCACCGCCAGAAACTGGTTAACGGTTACGATATTTTTTCTAAAGCTATCAAACGCTGCCAGTCAGCCCTGACAGTGCCAGATCTCAAACTTCGGAATTCCGAAATTAATAGCGGGCGGGATATGCTGTTTGAGGCTTTGAAAATTTATGACAATCCCGGTTTGTTGGAGGGGCTGTGTTCTGCCGGACAGCTCCGGCAAATGGAATGTGTTTGGGCGATCGAGCTGGCGCTGGGCGTTACGTTTCAGTTGCAGCGGGCCTACGATACGGTGAGCTCGCGCCTGCTCAAACTCCAATCAAAAATTCGTCAAGATCTTCTAACTGTTGTGAAAGGATGTCAATCGGAATCAGAACTTGATTTTTTATTTCCAGAAGTTACCAGGATTCTCGGTCACGATCTAAGTGTAATAGAATTTTGGCAAAATGAGGTAGATTGGATGCAAACTTTGTCTCCCAAAGAGCAGCACCAGTTAGCTAGTTTAGATAAACTCAGCGGCGATAATTTAAAAAGCAGCATCCACACTACATTCGCGGTATTAGCTGCGGAACCTTCACTTTATGACAATTTAAAGCAAAAGTCTCACTTTCTATCCTTGCGCGACCAGCTAGCCTTCGCTGTCAAGCCGGAACTGCGCCGGGGATACGAATTTTATGTCAGCGAGCAGGCGATCGCAACTGGCTATCTAGGTTTAGCTGCCTCGAACTGGCAAGAAATATCTGATTTGACTGTGGCTAACCTCTACTACTTTTTTCAAAATCGAGAAGATTCAACTGAAATTTCTCCCACTGAGGACGAATTAGAAACGCCTGCTTGGCACTTTCCCAAATCCTTAGAAACTGAGCTTAATTACTGCAATTAAATGACAGGCGATCGGTATTAGTAGGGTGCGGATCCCTGATTAATCCCTAAATTCTATCGACTTTTCGAGTGGATCCGCACCAAGCGACAATAGTATTCGTAGGGTGCAGATCCATCGACAATCCCTCAAGAAAGAGCGACAATCTTATAGCGACGCACCTTACACATGGGGCCCGTGGAAACAAGCCAAACACTTGTTTTGTAGCAAGACTTTTTATAAATGGTATGAGTTAGGTATTTTTCTCAGGATCCGCACCCTACGACTGTAAGCACAGGTGCGGAGCTGTGAGATTGTCGATATTGAGTTAGGGATTTTTTATGGATCCGCACCCTACGACTCCAGTAGCTAATGACGGCCCGACGGCCCGACGGCCCGACGGCCCGACGGCAGGACTAATGAATTCTGTTTACCTGAGCCACAACTTAATAGTATTGTCTTTAGAACCGCTAGCAATAGTTTTGCCGTCTGGACTAAAAGTCACCACATAAACCTCATCGGTATGTCCCGTCAAAGTATTCAACAATTCTCCGGTAGCAAAGTCCCAAATTTTAATAGTTTTATCCTTGCTCCCGCTCGCAATAAAATTCCCGTCCGGGCTGATAGCAACCGAGACAATATCGTCAGAATGTCCCTTGATCGAGCGAATTAAATCTCCTGTTTCGAGATTCCAGATTTTAATACTTTCATCGTAGGAACCGCTAACAATTGTCTTGCCATCCGGGCTGACAGCAACCGACCTTACCGCGTCGCCGTGTCCCTCCATAGTTTTGAGCAACCTCCCCGTTGCTACATCCACAATTGTAATTTTTTTATCCTTAGAAGCGCTCACCAAACTTTTGCCATCGGGAGTAAAAGCAACAGAATAAACAAAATCTGTATGGTCGGGTAAATTTTGCAGCAAATTGCCAGTTGCTGCATCCGAAATCTTGGTGGTTTTGTCTCCGCTGCCGCTAGCAACGACCTGTCCGTCGGGGCTGAAAGCGACTGACCAAACAGATGCAGTATGATCGAGGCTCCGAATCACTTGCCCTGTTTTCAAATCCCACAGCATGACTCTCCAAAAACCTGTTCCTGTCGCAAGTCTCGTACCGTTTGAGTCAAAAGCAACCGACCAAATGGTGGATGAATCTCCGCCAAAAGTGCGGATCGATTTGCCTGTGGCTAAATCCCAAATTTGGATGGTTTTGTCTTTAGAGCCGCTGGCTAACATTAAGCCGTCTGGACTGAAAGCAACAGCCCCAACTGGATCTGAATGCTGAGCGAAAGTTTTGACTTTGGCGTTTTTCCAGCGCAGACCGGCCCCGCACTGTTCCTGTAAGTTTTGAGCGGACGTATAGGTGCTGGAAGTGTTGGCAATTGTTGGGATTTGGCTGATGCAGCCTTCATAATTGCTTTCTTTATAAAGTGCATCGATTTGATTCAATTGTTGGGCTTCTTGCTGCACTCGCTGCTGCCTTTCTTGCCACTTGAGATATCCGTAAATTCCGCCGATCGCAGCTAAGAGAGCCGCCATCGTGGCTCCGGCGAGATAAGGATTTAATTTGCGAGGTTCTTTGAGGACAATTGCTGGGGCGCTGGCGCTGTTGTGGGCGATCGACAAATCCCCTTTTCCGTTCAGATTTACCTCCGGGGATACCGCCGGAATTGCCTGCACCCCGAGTGGAACAGCGCTGCTGGCTGGTAACGGATTGGGGTTGGGGTTGCGGTGTCCCTCCAAAACTGTGGCGATCGCCTTATACAATTTACCAAATAAAGATTTAGGAACGACTAATTCTTCGATTCTGGCGGCATCTTCGTCGGTAAGCCCTAAAACTTGCTGCAACCGTCTTAACTCCTCGCGAGTTTCCACAGAAAAGGGATATTCTTGCTGCATTGCTTCTTGCAGCGATTGTTCGTAGCGTTCGCCTTTTTCCCTGTATTTACGGTAAGGGTTCAATACCTCATCTTCGATCGCCTCTGCTTCTTCCGGCTGCAATTCCAAACTGACGCGCAATTCTTCTAATATTCTCCGACCGACGACTGTAATGTCACCGCGGCTGCTGCTGCGCCGATCGACTTCTTCGCGATAGATTGTCAGCTTGGGAATCCGCGCGCGCGATCGATCGCCAATTTTCCGCAAATCTGCCAAAGCCTCCGCCGCCGACTGGTAGCGCTCCCGAAAATCGTAGCGCACCATATTGTCCAAAACATCGGCCAGCCCTTGGGAACACGTCGCTAAATGGCGCCAAACAATTTCGCCTTTATTAGAATTTTTCAAATCCCGCAGTTTCGGCAAATCGTAAGCCGGCAAACCCGTCATTGCTTGGATGCCAATCATTCCCAAAGCGTAGATATCGCTGTTGAGTTGCGGGTTGTATTGAAATTGCTCGATCGGCATATATTCCAGCGTACCAATCCGCACAGTTACCGGCGCTTGTCTTTGAGCGATGTGAATTTCTTTCACCGAGCCAAAGTCAATCAAAACTAACTTATTGTCCGAATAGCGGCGAATTAAATTAGCTGGTTTAATATCTCGGTGAATTACGCCCTGTCCGTGTACAAACACTAAAATTTCTAACAGTTCCTTCAGCAAAGGAATCATTTGTTCTTCTGTTAGGGGTTTGCCCGGTACAATCTCAGTTGATAGCGAGTGACCGGCAATAAAGGATTCAACTAAGAAAAATTCTTCATTTTCTTCAAAATAAGCGAATAGCTGAGGGATTTGGTCGTGTTGACCGAGCTTTTCTAGAACTTCTGCTTCTTTTTGGAAAAGACGGCGCGTAGTATTAATTAATTTCGGTTCGCTGGTACCGGGACGCAGGTGCTTGACAAAGCACTGCGGTTCGCCCGGGCGGCGAATATCTTTGGCCAGATAAGTTTGTCCAAACTCTCCTGTTTCTATGACTTCAATGATTTGATAGCGTCCATCTAAAAGTTGGCTCACCATGATAATAACGCAGCCTTTTTTTGGTTGATTTTCGCAAGAAACAGTTTCACTTCTGGCAGGAATTGCAATTTTATGACGTAAGTAAGGCCGAGAGTTCCCGTTTTTCGGGTACGCAACGCGCACTCTTAAGCCTTTAGATAGCCGATCGAACAATTTGTTGCGCAAGCCCTGTATTTTTTAGAGTGCCACCTCGATGGTTGACTTTCTTTCTGTTATGAGTCGCAAGTCAGCCAGTCAGTCGATTTTAGATTTTCCATTTTTCGATTTTAGATTTACTTCGAGCTCCGTGAATCTGCGAGCTTGAACTTGAGTCTAAAATTTGGGGCTGCTCCCGACAAGAGTCGGAAAGCAAGTATCCGTTTTTTTTGGGTGGGGTGAGATTTTTTACATTTAAATTGCATATTTTTGGCGAGCCAGATTCCCACCTCACAAGCATTTAACTGTATTCCACCGCCACGGATCGCCGAATGCTCAATTGACTAATACTTTATTTTTTCAACATCTGCAAAGCTTGATATCCCAAAAAGAAAAAACCCAAAGCACCGAGTACCGCTATCGTGTCCGCCAACACATCGACTGTAAGAAATTCGCCCATTGCAATATCCTCTCTTGACTGATATCTATCCTCGGCTTTTCGGTCCCTGACTGGGTGAGGGGTCTTGCCCCTCGCTGCGGGCGAGCCGAAAGATGCTCACAAATTATAGCAAAGCAAGGGGCCCAAATTATACCATTTTAGATTTGAGATTTTAGATTGAAGAATTGGGAATGACTTATTCTGCATGGGTTTGGAGCTGGCCTACAGTTACATTCTTTTTAGGGGAGGCATAACTTTTCGGGCGATCGACTAGCTTTTTGTTTTAAAATTTTTTAATATTTAAGGAGACAAATTGTGCACCGAAATTTTGAGGTCAGTTCGCTTTGATATTGTTAACCCTGCTAATTTTTTCTCTAATCGTAAGTAGAGCTTACACTAAGAATTTGCGCCAATCGGTCAAAAATGCGCCTCGAACCGACAGCAGTGCAGCGAGGCCCTCACCGGAGCGCTCCCCGAAAGTTTCGGTAATCGTACCAGCATACAACGAAGCTGAGAATATTCGGGATTGCGCGATCGCCATTTTGGAGAGTACAGCCCTGTCTGCGGACAACCTAGAGGTTTTGATTGTAGACGATCGATCGACAGACGACACCAAGGCGATCGGGCAAACTCTGCAACAGCAGCTCAACGACCCCCGCCTTAAAATATTAGCAGGTCAGGCGCGACCTGCCAACCAATATTGGGCGGGCAAAAACTGGGCCTGCGCCCAAGCTGTGCAGCTAGCAACCGGAGACTTCTTATTATTTATCGATGCCGACGTGCGGCTCAAACCGGGGGCGATCGAAACGGCAATTGCAACAGCAGAAACCGAGAAAATAGACTTGCTAACCTGTATGCCAGCGCTGGTTTGCGAGTGTTTTGCCGAGTGGTTGGTGCAGCCGTTAATGTTCAATCACCTAGCAGTTTGCTTCGATTTTACGGCGGTTAATGATGCTGCAAAAACAGACAGTGCCTTTGCGGGCGGCCCATTTATGCTGTTTAGGCGATCGGCTTACGAAAAAATCGGCGGACACGAAGCAGTTGCCGGCGAAATTGTCGAAGATGTGGAATTAGCTAGACGCATCAAACGTGCGAATTTAAAGCTCGCACTTTATTCCGGGGCAAATTTGGCATCCGTGCGGATGTATCGCTCTTGGAACGCATTGTGGGAAGGCTGGACAAAGAATTTATATCTCGGTGCTAACCGCAGTTGGGGGAGGATGATTTACATGGCCACAATTATGTTATTTCTTTATCCGATGCCGTGGTTGGCATTAGGTATTTTGCTGGCTAACGGTGAAATTGCCAACATAATTACCAATTACCAATTAGCAATTACTAATTACCATTTGCCGATTACCTTGTTAACTATTTGTTTATGTGCGATCGTAATTGGGTACCATTACACTTTGCGCAGTTTGGGTGCCGAAATTTCTGACTGTCCGACGAAATACTGGTGGTTGGGAGGTTTGGGAGGGACGTTAATTGCAGCAATTGCGATCGGTTCTGCGATTAAAACCGAAACAGGTTGGGGATGGACTTGGCGCGGGAGAGCTTTGCAAATTAACAATTAATCCCCGATTTTGTGTTCACAAAAATTAGTAGTAGGGTGCGTCAGATGTGAGATTTGTAATCTGCATGAAAAGTCTAATTCTGACGCACCATGGAATTAATGGTGCGTCAGCTTGAAATTGTTGGTTTGTTCCGAAAATAATCATAGCTGACGCACCCTACTTTTACTATCTGTTTATCGGTAATCGTAATTGGGTACCATTACACTTTGCGCCGTTTGGGTGCCCAGATTTCCGACTGTTCGACGAAATACTGGTGGTTGGGAGGTTTGGGAGGGACGTTAATTGCAGCAATTGCGATCGGTTCTGCGATTAAAACC
>NZ_JAUBUN010000005.1:88772-91512 GCF_036702665.1 Microcoleus sp. Aus8_D2 | reverse complement strand
CGCACCATGGAATTAATGGTGCGTCAGCTTGAAATTGTTGGTTTGTTCCGAAAATAATCATAGCTGACGCACCCTACAATAACTGCGTAGACAAAAGTAGTAGGGTGCGTCAGAGGTGAGATTTGTAATCGCCATGAAAAGTCTAATTCTGACGCACCATGGAATTAATGGTGCGTCAGTATGAGATTGTTGGTTTGTTCCGAAAATAATCATAGCTGACGCACCCTACAATAACTTATGCTTCGGCGTAGACAAAAGCAGGTACGCGCTTGTAAGCAGGCGTGCCCGATCGCTTTTCAATCTCCGGGTGAAAAATCACATTAACTTCAGGATAAAACATCAAAGCAGCACCCGCACGAACCGCCCCATAAATCACCTCCACATTTTCCATTTTCCCCACATTTCCCTGCACAGTAACCCGCTGATGTTCTTGCATACCAGCACTTTCTGCATCGGCGCGATTCATCAAAATGCAGTTGCGGTGCGGCATTCCCCGGTACTTGTCATCAATTTTGTAAACCACAGTATTGTGCTGAGAATAACTGCGTCCAGTCATCAATGCCACAACTAAACCCCGCACCGATTCCGATGCACCAAAATCTTTGATTTCCGGTAATTTTAGCACTGGTAAAGGCGTGACAAACATCTTGGCTTTGCCGGAATCAGTGGGAAATTTTGGTTCGGTAAAAATCCGCCCGCTGATGGTGAATTCCTCTTTGGTTTCATCAATTGTTGCCATTTTCTCAAAGCCGGGAATTGTTTTAGCAATCAATTTTCGCACATACTTAGTATCTTGAAGCTGGCGCCAGTCTACCGGATAAGTACCGTGAATTCTGGCAGCCAATTCAGTTAAAAAATGTACTTCTGGAATCAAATCCGAATCTTTGAGATGAGTTTCGCCTTCATCATTGAAACGCACAAAATTATTACCGGATTCCACGGTTGTTTTGTAGGGATTTTCAAAGCGATTCAGCACCGGCAGCACAATTGTATTGTGCTTTGCCAATCCGCTAAAATGTCCCAAATTTGGTTTAGTGGCGAGGTAAATAATCGTTTCAATCTTGCCTAAAGCGCGTTTTGCTTCAGTTGAATCCGGGTTCGCCCCGTACAAGTTGCCGCCCAAACAGATTAGCGTATCGACTTGGCCTGCATCTGCTGCTTCAATGAGCGATCGAGTGTTGTAACCCTTAACAGCGCTCAGGGGACGCCCCAATAACTGTTCGAGAGTGTGTTGGATTTCTTTTTTTAGCTCCACAGTCACGCCCATAGAGCCGAATCCTTGGACGTTTGAGTGTCCTCTCACCGGCATTAATCCCGCCCCTTCTTTGCCGAGATTTCCCGTCATTAAAGCAGTGTTTGCGATGCTAAAAACATTATCTACGCCATTTTTTTGTTGAGTAATTCCCATCGCCCAACCGAAGACAACCCGCTTAGAATTACCGATTATTTTGGCTGCTGCCTCAATTTCTGCTTGAGAAACTCCGCAAGTTGTAGTAATAGTGTCCCAGTCGGTTTCGCGGGCGTGCTGCACTACTGCTTCCCAGCCTTCTGTGTGGGATTGCAAGTATATTTCGTCTAGCAATCCTTGTTCGATTACCGATTTTTGAATGCCGACAAATAGCGCCGTATCACTGCCGGGAATTGGTTGCAAGTAGAGCGAGGAAATATCGGAACCGGGGACGAGCGACTTGATGGGAAATGCCGGAGAACCAAACTTGACTAACCCGATTTCCATCACCGGATTGATGACAATTATTTTACCGCCTTTGTCGCGAATTTTAATCAACTCGTTCATGAAGCGGGGATGGTTGTAGGCAGAATTAGCACCCGCGAGCACGACACAATCTGCTTGCTTCAAGTTTTCTAGACTCACTACCGAGGTGCGGGTGGCAAACATTTCGTTTAACCCGGTTGTCGAGGGAGCGTGGCAGAGATCGGAACAATCTGCTAAGTTGTTAGAGCCGATCGCCCGCATCATCAATTGCAGCAGAAAAGCCGCTTCGTTGGAAGAGCGACCGGAACTGTAAGATGCCACTCGTTCGGGGGTTTTGCGAAACGCAGCTTCGGCAATTTCATAGACTTCTTGCCACGAAATGCGATCGTAATGAGACGCACCAGCCCGCAAAATCATCGGAAAACTCAACCTTCCCAGCCTATCTGCGTCCCTGGAAGTTAATTGTTGGAGTTCTGTAATACTGTGCTGTTGAAAATAGTTAGTCGAGATAGCAGGTTTAATTTCAGCCGAAATTGCTTCCACACTTTTCATGCAGCGCTGAAGTTTTTCGCCTTCTTCATTAGTAAAGCCTCCTTTCTGCCCGCCAGTGCCCCAAGAACAAGACAAACAAGCACTTTTATGCAGCAAAGTTTGCCAAAGTTTCGGGCCTTCCGGCGACAAAGTATGCTTTGCCCAATATTCAATTACCGGCAAACCGCCGCCGATGTCTGGCGTTTCGTCATTTTTCTCGCTAAATGGCGGAACGGGTTGGATATTTTGGGAGTTGGTGTCCATGGGGTTTACCTGTGGTTTGAATTGCGGGTTAATGTACAGTTAAGTTTATTACTATAATTTACCGCAAACTTACAGCACAAAAAATTAGTCAATAGATAGATGTTTCAATCCCAATTAAACTCCTGGTTCGTAGTGAGGACTTCAGTCCTTCTTCCTCCTGGTTCGTAGTGAGGACTTCAGTCCTTCTTCCTCCTGGTTCGTAGTGAGGACTTCAGTCCTTCTTCCTCCTGG
>NZ_JAUBUN010000005.1:64343-88672 GCF_036702665.1 Microcoleus sp. Aus8_D2 | reverse complement strand
TTCGTAGTGAGGACTTCAGTCCTTCTTCCTCCCAAAAGAAAGGACTAAAGTCCTCACTACAAACCTGGTTTATTTAATTGTATTTTACAAACCTGGTTTACTTCTTCTTATTTAAAGCCTGCTTCCCAAACCCAAGACAAAGCAGCCGATCGCCCTCAGCGACATTTGGGTCATTCTGCAAATAATCCCCCAACCACTCGCAACTCCGAGCAATAATATTATTTAGCTCCAAATTCTCCACAGGTAACAGAATTACAGTCCGATCCCTGCTAGCAAAACCCAGAGTTTTGCTGTCCGAACTAAAAGTAACGCTCAACACCCGAACGCTCGATTCCAAAGTCTTCGATAGCAGCGCCTTTTTGCCGTCAAAATTCCACAGCTTAACAGTATTTCCCGTACTCGCCGCCGCAATCAACTTGCCGTCTGGGCTGAAACTCACGCTTTCCACAGTATCGCTGTGGTCGAGTTTTTCAGTTAAATTAGCCGTCTTACCATCAAAACCCCACAAATAAACTTTTTTGTCAGCACAACCAGCACCAATAGTCTTACCATCTGGACTGAAACTCACATTTCTTACACTGTCTGCGTGATCGAGAGATTGCAGCATCTTCGCCGATGTACCGTTAAATTGCCAGAGGTAAACTCTCTTTTCTCCAGCCGTTTCAGCATCATTTTGTGTTCCACTTGCCTTATTCTCAGCAGCGGTAGCCGTAGCAATGGTTTTGCCGTCAGAGCTGAAACTAACGCTAATTACTGGATTGGTGTGATCGAGTTTTGCAAGCATTGTTGCTTTAGTACCGTTCCAGCGCCAGAGGTACAATTTGCGATCGGCACTGGCGGCGGCAATTATCTTGCCATCTGGACTAAAACTGACACTTCTAACAATGCCGCTATGACGCAAAGTATCTAACAGTTTTCCGTTTAAACTCCAGATTTTCACAGTTTGGTCATCGCTGGCGGAAGCAACAGTTTTATTATCCGGCGAAAAGCTCGTCCAGGTAACAGAATCATTATGACCTGCTAAGATTTTAATTAAACTGCCATCTGGGCGCCAAAGTCTCACCGTCCTGTCACCGCTAGCAGAAGCAATTGTTTTGCCGTCCGCACTAAAACTGACTTTGTAAACCCAGTCTCCATGTCCAGATAAAATCTTATTCAACGGCGTGCTGTTTGGTTGCCAAATTTTGACCATTTTGTCCTTACTGGCGGAAGCAATTGTGCCGTCGCTGCTGAAACTTACGGCTCTCACGTCATCTTGATGTCCTCGAAAAGTGTTGAGCAAAGTGCCGCTACTACTCCAAACTTTCACCGTATCGTCGGCGCTGCCGGTGACAATTTGTTCGCCGTCGCGACTGAAACTCGCGCTGACAACTTGATCGTTGTGTCCTTTGATAGTTTTGATTTCCTCACCGTTTCGGTTCCAAATTTTGGCTGTGCTGTCGGCACTGGCTGAGACGAGTTTTTGACTGTCGGGACTGAACTTAACGCTGTAAACAATGTCAGAATGTTTGGTTAATGTTTTGGGCTTAATTTGAAATTTTTGGGTTTTACCTTTGCGATTCCAAAGTTTGATAGTTTTGTCAACACTTGCTGAAGCAATTGTTTTGCCGTCGGGGCTGAAACTGACGCCGAGCACCCAGTCTTTGTGCCCGCTTAAGGTTTGCAGCAATTTTTTCGTCTCCAGGTTCCAGATTTTGACGGTGTTGTCGTGACTCCCGGAAGCTAGGGTTTTGCCATCGGGGCTGAAGCTGACGCTGGTAACAATTTTGGTGTGGCCAGATAAGGTGGCGATCGCACTTTTGTCATTATCCACTTGCCAAATCTTAATTGTGCGATCGGCGCCACCAGTCGCGATCGTTTTCCCATCCGGGCTAAAACTAACACTCGTCACGATATCGCCGTGCTTGAAAGTCTTTAACAACTTACCTGATTTGCTGACCAATTTAACAGTTTTGTCAGCACTTGCCGAAGCAACTGAATTGCCGTCGGGACTCACACTCACATCCAAAACAAACTTGCTGTGCTGCTCAAAACGGTTGCGTTCTTGCACCCCCGAAACAGCTTGTCTGAGTCTCTCAGCAATTTTATTTTTAGTATCGACAGGTAGCGCTGTACTTTTCAGAGAATCCGTGCCGATTTTGATACTATTTGCCAACACTCCTAATTGATTTTTTTCATTAGAAAGCACCAAAGCTTCCGACGCCGAATTTAGGGCATCAGTTCGACTTTTTTCTGCTTCTTGTCGCGCACTTTCTGCTAATTTTGCTTGCTCGAATCCCATCCACGAAACACCTCCGAGTACCAGCACTCCTAGAATCGCCGCCCGCAATTGCCATCTCCGACTTTGATAAAGTTGAGCTTCCGCTTCGTGCTGTTTGTCTCTGGCTTGGCGCTGGTTATCTCTAGCTTCCGACAACAAAGCATCTCGCTCTCTATCTTTGCGAATTTGCTCAATTTCATCTCGGTTAATTTGGTTTTGCTTTCGGAGTTCCTCGAATTCGGCCTTTTTATCTAATTCCTGCTGCTGGCGGATGAAACTAACTAGATAGTCGTGAACGAGCTGATAAAGCTCTGCCGGTAGTTCCGTCCACCGAAAAAGCAAACCGGATTTTACTAACAGTTCTAAGACTAAATCTAATTTGTCAGTTGCTGCAAAAATAGCTAAATCCGAGGCTAATTCGGCGCGGGTTTTTAGGGGACGTATCTCATCTTCATCTGTCAGTAAATACAAAACTCGGCGCGCCGCTCCTTCATTTTCCGGGCCGCAATCCTTGATGACTTCTTCGAGAAAATTTGCGACTAATTTTTGTTGCGGATTGTTGCCTAGTTCCTGATATTGAGTTAAAGTTCTAATGTCCTCTTGTTGCAGTTGAGCGCCGACAAGTTGCAGCTCGATCGGGCGGACTTCTCCCAATTTTCCAGCTAAATCTTTGACTAATTCTTCGATCAGCTCCGGTTCTAAGTAAAACTGCGATCGTTCAGTTAAAGTGCGAATTACCGCTCGTGCATCGCCCCGCGAAAAATTTCCCAAATAAAACAGAATATCTTTACTGAGAATGTCCCCCAAAATATCATTGTTGATAAATTGTGTCTCATTTTTAGGTCGGGAAAATTCCAGCAAATAGTGCAGGTAATCTTCCCGTAAAGACAGGACGACTTTTAAATACTTGATTTTCAAGCATTCCCGCAAAAACTCAAAAAATATCTGTCTTTCCGCAGGCTCTTTCCACACGAAAAAGAATTCTTCAAATTGGTCAAAAATCAGAACAGTGACTAGATGTTCTGAATTTATTTGCAGCTCTTTGATGATTTTTTCGTATTCGATTGCCTGTTTTTCTACGATTACTTCTACAGGCTGTGATTGCTCAATATTATTCTCATTTCTCCCAGCAGAATCGCCGTTAAATCCATTCAGGAGATTTCCCTTGACTGCGCCTGCTACGGTCAAATCTACCGGAGATGATCCCGGTACTGCGTCGGAAATTTCCGGATCGAATATTTCAGACTTCCCAGCAGATAACTGTCTGGTCAATTCCCGCGGCCAGTTGTTGTAAACTTGTAGGACTACAGGCAAAACAGTCCGCATTTCTATTTTTTTTTTCTTGAGCGCAGGCACTAATCCCCCGGTGAGAATTGAACTTTTACCAACTCCAGACTGACCGTAAATTACTGTCAGTTTGTCGGGGGTATTGTTCATCCTATATATCAAGCGATTGAGGTCTTGTTCTCTGCCGGAAGCAGTAATTTCGTCAGCAATAGTAGCAGCGGCGGCAACAGTTTCGGCGGCGGGATTAATCGCTTCTCTGTGCGGCTGCAATTTTCCGGCTCCAATAAAAGCTCGGAACCGATACGTATGTTCTACCGCTCGATAATCTTGCTTAAGTTGAAATGCTTTGAGATATTCTCCCCGCTGAAAATAGAATCCTCGCAGCATTTCTAAAACCCGCAAATACAGTTGCGGGTTGTAGCAAGCTTCGGTTTGCGAGCGAGCCAGCTCTAAATGTGCGATCGCCTCCTCAATCTCGCCCAACTCACTCTGCGCCTCTGCCAAAATTAACAGATACAAGCCTTGATGCTGCGATTTTAGAGGCGTTCCGTGTCTCGTCACTTCAAAATTTGAGTTGAGAGAGTGTAGGGCGACTAAAGCCCATTCTTTCGCCCCTTGCCAATTCTTTTGCTCTAGGGCTACTCTCGCCAAAAAGCCGTAATCTTGAGCTAAATTAACTGTTGAGTTTTCCATATCTTCATGTAACCTCCGAGCTTTGATAGCTAAATTCCAGAGTGCATCCCAATCTTCTAAATGCTGCAATACTTCACCGAGTTGATTGATAAATATACTGACGGCATCCGGCTGTCCGGCGCGTTCGAGAACATCAATACATTGCTGAAAATAATTTTTAGCTTCCGTCCAGTAAGGACGGTTGCCACTGCGGTGTTTTTCTGCTTGAAATCGGTAGCAAAGACCGATGTGAAATAGTAGAATTCCCTCTAATACCGGTGCAGGGTGAACGGTAAATAACAAGTCGCTAAATTCTGTTTTTGGGCCGATAAATGCTACTTGATACTTCCAAAAACTGAGACTTTTTTGATACAATTCAATAGCCGCAGGGATGCGGTGACCAGCATATTCTTCTCGACCGCGAATAAATTGCAAACTGGCTTCGATAGCTGGTTCTAACCTGATGTTGCAAGTTTGCAAGTCTTGCCTAGCTGACTCTAATTCTGTCAAAGAATTGGCTCCGAGAATGGCAGAATTACTTAAACCCCAATTGCCACTTTCTAAAATCTTGGCAAAAATGCGATCGCAACTTTTGCCCAAAAAATCCACCAACTCGTCTGGGCCGAGTACAAATTCAACACTTGTCGTCCAAGTCTCGATATCTGTGACTAACCGAATCAGTTTTTTTAAGATTTTGTCTGTCACCCACAGCACCACCGGGAAGGGAAAATTATTGCGAAATTCTTCCCTGACGTAGTTGGTAGATGTCAGCACGCGATCGATCGCACTTACCGATTCCAATCCAAACACCATTAAAGCTTGAGGCTGGCTGCCGTCAAGTTCAGTTTCTATCGTGGTGTACAGAGTTTTAACAGATGTCGGGAGGACAATTTCTCGAATCTCGACACCAGACTGCTGGCGCAATTGCCGTACAGTTTGCTCTCGCATCGCACTGTAATTGCACCGCACCAAAATTAGCGAAAATTGCCCCTGAGACATTGAGAGAGTCCGGGAGAGAGTTTGCAGCGCATTTTTATTTTGCTCTGCTGCGGTGTCTTGGTGGCAGTGCGAATTAACCATAATATTTAACAATCTTGATAGAATATAGCCTTTCAAGCGAAAGATGAGGTACTTGACGGGCATAGGCCAAACCGGGCATAGGGCATAGGCCAAACCGGGCATAGGGCTATCCTCACCACGCTTGAGAACCGCTATAGATGCTTTCAGTTGACAGTTGATAGTTGTCAGTTGACAGTTGATAGAAAGAGCAATTACCAATTACCAATTACCAATTCCCAATTCCCAATTCCCAATTACCAATTCTCAATTCCCTGTTGGCCCAATGCCCAATGCCCAATGACCTGTTTGGCCGATGCCCGATGCCCAATTCCCAATTCCCAATTCCCAATGACAACTGAAGCTCTGAAACTGTCCGATTGTTTTAGCCGATCGCCCTTAAAACATACCCGAAAAAATACATACTCTGTTATTATCATAATCTCAGGAAAATCCACCGGATTTTACTGATTTTTTTTCCCCTCGGTGGCTCACATTCTCCCGAGCAAAAAAGTCGATCGCCAAAAATCCCACAAATCCGATGCAGTTATTCGCAAACGGCTGAAATATTGCATTCCCTGCTTTGCTGGCCTCTCGCCGCACTGAGATAAACTACGGGCGGCGGTTCCTCAATGACAACTTGCATATTTTCGATCGCATTTTCGATCAAAATTTTATCAATCTCCATATCTAAATTAGTAGCTGAAAAATCAGGTCGATCCCAATCTTCGCTTTCTTCAATGAGGATTGTTGTGGTTGGTGCCGCCATCTCTAAATCAAGCTCATCACCTAAATTAGAAACTTGCTTGTTTGGCTCGATTTGCTGACCGGTATCAGTAGCTAAAGCTTGAGTGTTATTGGCAATTAGTACGATCGGCAGTGCTACCATTGCACTTATCGTTTGTTGCACCTTGATTTTCCGCATAATCTCCTCCTGGTATCAACTAACTTTTGATGCTGCTATAAATTAAAACATCCGCCGCTACTTTGCTGCGGTGCTATTAATTAATAGTGGCTTGTTTTCCGACAAAATATAACCCGATATGTGACACTTCGGGGCAAGTTTGCCTGACGGAGGGTATCCGGCTAACTCTTCCCGTTTCTATTAATTACGTGAAAACTCTTAAACAATCAGGTTTTCCTGTAAGTAATTTTGGAAATGAGGGCGAGTGTCTATTTCAGGCTGAAAACGACGAAAAGCGCGATCGCACCCCCGTGTTACCAGCAAACAGATTTCCTTTTAGCACATCCACCGAACCTTTGTCAATACTTATAGCTGGATAGTTATCGCCTTTCTCAAAAAGATGAGGTATGACTGACAGCTTATATAACTACTAGACTAAGGAGGCTCAAGCCCAACAACATACCTGATCTTTCTGATCGGCGCTATATAGCGGTTCTCAAAAACATGAGGATAGCCCTATGCCCGGTTTGGCCTATGCCCGGTTTGGCCTATGCCCTATGCCCATAGCCCTATGCCCGACATACCTCACCTTTTTGAGAAAGGCTATATCATTTTTTGCATATAGCAAGCGCCACATGGGGCGCGGACATAAATAACCTCATGAATAAAGCCGATACGTGTTGAGCATAAATGGTTTGATTCCCGTACCATCAAGCGGTCAACTGTCAACTGTCCACTGCTATAATTCTCGCTACCAGGAAGAGCCTGGTAACGCAGAGCGACGAGGAAGAGCCACCAGCAAAATCGAGGCGGTTTCTACTTAGTCAAGCCGTGTTCGAGCGCGTAGCGAACCAACTCAGTACGGCTGTTAGTACCAGTCTTGCTAAACAAACGGCTGACGTACTTTTCCACATTGCGCACGCTAGTTTCCAAACGGCGGGCAATTTCCTTATTCATCAAACCTTGAGCAACCAAATCCAAAACACTTTGCTCTCGCGGAGTCAAATCAATTTTAACCGGGGAAGCACTTTGGACGATCGCACTCCGCCCGCTTAACAAAGACTCAATTCTCGCCATTTGGCTGGCCAAAGCAGCAATATCAGGACTTTCAGCATTGCCGCCCGTCTCCTTAGCCGCCGCGCGGCGGGCCAGCAAATTCGTGACAATTGCCACTAACTCGTCGGGATCGAAGGGTTTAGAAAGATAAGCATCGCAGCCTGCTTGATAGCCTTGAATGCGATCGCCCGTCATCCCCTTAGCCGTCAAAAACACCACCGGCAAAGCCTTATAGCGAGGATCTTCCCGCACTTGCTTGAGAAACTGATAGCCGTCCACCTGCGGCATCATAATATCTGAAATCACCAAATCAGGATTCATCTGCTGCAAAAGTTCCCAGCCATCCCGAGCATTACTGGCAACCTCAACCGAAAAATCGCTATCTTCCAAATAAGCTTGTACCGCTTCCCGCAAGCCCGGTTCATCATCTACCAATAATAATCGTGCTGACATATTCGTTACCCTTACGTTTTACCACTATTATCTTTTAATTTAGCCAAATTTAAGTATTCTTGTCACTCCATCTATAGAAGCAACTCAAAAAAATGTGGTTAAACTCAAGAGTTTTGAGTTTTGTTTTGAGCAAATAGACAAGATTACAAAATAGTTAGGACTGGTTATAATATCATGTCCGATCGATTAGGATAACAAAAACGGTTCGTAGTGCGGACTTTAGTCCGCTCTCCGGCTGCGGACTAAAGTCCGCACTACGAACGAATATTATTGCAGTTAATCGAGCCGAAATGAACTCATATCCCATCCCACAACAATCATTTTTTCTGGTGGGGTGGGCTTCTAGCCCGCACCTAAATTTGATGAAAAGGACTTTTACAATCTTGTCTATTCTTGAATCAATCCGACTTAAACTTTTGAACGATCGGTCAAAATTTCATAACCAGTTTCCGTCACCAATACAGTATGCTCGAACTGAGCAGACATAGCATTGTCAACCGTTACAGCAGTCCACTTGTCAGCAAGCGTCCGAGTGTACTTAGAACCCGCATTCAAAATCGGTTCGATCGCCAATGTCATACCCGATCGCAATTTCACGTTAGGCATTTCGCGGGTGCGGAAATTGAAAACCGACGGTTCCTCGTGCAAATTGCGCCCGACACCGTGGCCTGTAAACTCCTCAACAATGCTAAAACCGTTGCTTTTGACGTGATCTTCGATCGCACCAGCGAGATCGAGCAAATAAGCTCCTGCCTTGACTTGTTCGATACCTTTATAGAGAGCTTCTTCTGCAACTCTAATTAATTTTGCCGATTCCGGTGTCACTTCCACAACTGCGATCGTGATGCAAGAATCGCCGTGAAAACCTTGATAATATGCTCCCGTATCTACTTTGAGAACATCTCCGGCCCGAATTACTTTTTTAGGGCTGGGGATGCCGTGAACTACTTCGTTATTAATGCTAGAGCAAATCGAACCAGTGAAACCGTGATAACCTTTAAAACTTGGAGTTGCACCCATTTCACGGATGCGTCTTTCGGCATAAACATCCAAATCAGCAGTAGTCATTCCCGGTTTCACAAGTTGAGAAATTTCTTTCAGAACCGTGGCGACAATTTTCGCTGCTTGCCGCATAATTTCGATTTCGCGTTCCGACTTAATTTCAATGCCTCGACGCTGTTTTGTGACTTGGGGTTGTTTGGTTGGCCCAGAAAGCAGACTGGTAAAAATATTCATGTATTGAATGTCAGGTAATTTTGTAATTTGAGGGCGGTTGAAGCCAAAAACGGCAAATATCGGGTTTTTTGGGGAAAAACGGGTGTGTTGTTCCGAGCTGTCGATCGCTTGTCCTTTAGTTAGCTTAATATTTTTCTTGGGAATCGGCACGGGAGAGGGGAGGGGGAGAGGGGGAGAGGGGGAGAGGGGGAGAGGGGGAGAGAGAGGGGGAGAGGATTGTTGATATGCGATCGCAAAATATAATTTAAATTCTGTACAACTGACCAAATCCCGCTTAAATATGGCTTCGAGATCGATCGCCCCCGCAGCCAGACGAAAGTTTGATATCAAATCTCAAATCGACTGACTCGCTAAGCGGTTTCCACCGCTGAGTCCCTTCGAGCCTCCGGGCTCTCACCTCCTAAGTTGATTGATTCTAGAGCTTTTAGCCTCACCGGATTTCTGAGCATTCCTGCGAGGTTGGCAATTCCTGCAATTAACTGAGCTACCTCAACAGGCTTAGATAAGTGCATCTGGAAACCAGCTTCCAGGGCTTGTCGGCGATCGGACTCTCTGACGTAAGCCGTCAGGGCGATCGCAGGCATCTTTCCACCGCGGTGCACTTCCATTTCTCTCACCCGCGCGATCAACTCATAGCCGTCTGCTTCCGGCATTCCAATGTCGCTCAGCAGCACATCCGGCCAAGAACTCTCCAGTGCAGCTAGAGCCCCGGCCACCGATGACGCCGATCGCACCACAGCACCTTCCTGTTCCAGTAAAGCAATCAAAAACTCTCGCGTGTCATCGTCATCATCCACCACCAGCAATTGCAAATTAGCAAGACTTGGGAGAGCCTCTTTCGCGTCATTGAGTTGAGAGTAATCATCAACAGCACCTTGCCCGTTATCCTCAGCAACTGGCAGAGAAACCGTAAATTTCGCACCCTTGTCCGTGTTATTCTCTGCGCGCACCTTACCGCCGTGCTGTTCCACCAAGTGACGGACGATCGCCAATCCCAGTCCCAAACCCCCGTAAGATCTAGTTGTAGTGCTATCAGCTTGGCGGAAGCGATCGAAAACATAAGGCAGAAAATCAGGATCGATACCAATCCCGCTATCAATTATCTGAATTTGGATCTCATCGCCCACTAACTCCAACCGCACCTCTACTTTACCCTCTTCGTCCGTAAACTTAATCGCATTTGAAAGCAAATTCCAGACAACTTGCTGCAAGCGATCGATATCGCCTACAACTCTACCGACATTTGGGCTGCATTCCCATTTTATAACAATTGATTTTGCCTCGGCCAGCGGTCGCAGAGAATCAATTGCCATCTCAATCACATATTCCAACTGAATCGGATGCAGATTTAAACTTAGTTTTCCGCGCAGAATCCGCGAAACATCTAAAATATCTTCAATAAGTTGCGCTTGAGATTTAGCATTGCGCTCAATTGTTTCGAGGGCTTTATCAATAGTTTTTTGGTCAAACTTCTTGCTCATAAGCAGCCTAGACCAGCCGAGAATGGCATTTAAAGGAGTACGGAGTTCGTGGGAGAGAATAGCTAGAAATTCATCCTTCATCTGGTTAGCTCTCTCAGCTTCTTGCCGCGCCACCTGTTCGCGGATTAGTCGGCCGCGTTCTGACTCTGCTTGCTTGCGCTCTGTGACATCTCTAACCGTGCCGACGTGACCGATCAGTTTTCCCAAATCCGAAAACATTGGCGACGACTGCACGTTAATCCAACGCACAGTTTCGTCGTTATAAACTAATCGAAACTCGTTAGAATATTCCTGACCTTCTTTAATCCAAGTTAACCAATCTGCTACTACGCGATCCCGATCTTCTGGATGAACCCACCGCTGCCAAGCTGACACCAAACTTTCCTCCAAAATGAACCCGCAAATCGCTTGACAGCGGGGATTCATGTAAGTACAGCGACCTTCAACGTCAGCTAAGTAAATTCCCAGCGGCGAACAAGCACACAAAGTGCGAAACCGCTCTTCACTTTTACTGAGTTCATTATTAACAGCAGCTAACTGTGTTGCTTGCCGCTTCACCTCGACTGTTTTTTGGAACAATTCCACAAAAACCGCCACCTTCGATGTCAATATGGACGGTTCCAACGGTTTGAAGAGATAATCCACCGCACCCAGAGAATAACCTTTAAACACGTGAGTGTCATTACTGCTGAATGCAGTGATAAAAATAATCGGAGTCGATCGCGATCGATCTCTAGAGCGAATCATTGTTGCTGTCTCAAATCCATCCATTCCCGGCATCTGCACGTCCAGCAAAATTACCGCAAAATCTTCATTAAGCAGACATCTCAGAGCCTCCGCGCCCGAATTTGCTTTGACTAAATTGTAATACGGCTTGTTCAAAATAGCTTCCAGAGCCACCAAATTTTCTGGGCGATCGTCAACCAGAAGGACATTTACTCGATCGGAGTGCTGCACGTTCATAAATTTTTTATTTTTTAATTGTTAGCAAATTAACTAAACACGGAGCGATTTTAGAGAGTGGTAAAATCCAGTCTACTTCAACATTTGCGATCGCCGATGCAGGCATTGTCCGGCAGAGAGCAGAATCCGGTTCCTCCACAAAAGTCAATCCACCCTTAGATTGAATTTTTGCTAGCCCTGCACTGCCATCAGAACTAGCTCCTGTTAAAATTATGCCGATAACTTTCTCTCCAAAAGCATCAGCAGCAGACTCAAACAGCACATCGATAGAGGGCCGCGCGTGACAGACAGGAGCCTCAGTTGATAGTGCAAATGTAGGATAAAGGCGATTGCGGATTGGGGATTTGGAATTGTCGATCAGCTCCCCTGTCGCGCTCCCCCATCCTGTAAAGTAGTTTTCATCAACGCTAAAGTTCCCCTCCCAGGGCGATTCTATTAGCAAGTGATAGTCAGCAGGAGCCAGGTAAACCCGTCCCGGGGCGATCGGCTCTTTGTCCTGGGCCTCTGTGATTGGGAGAGAGCTTTGCTGTTGCAAAAAATCAGTAAGGCTGTGGCCAGAACTCTTGTGGCGGTGTTGGACAACAACCACAGGCAAAGGAAAGCTTGGTGGCAAATCTGCCAGCAGGACTGTCAGAGCCTCTAGCCCTCCCAAAGAGGTGCCAACAACCACGATTTCAAAATCTTTTTTATTTAATTCTTCGGTAGAGTTTCTCGCTTCTTTCAATAGGCTCATAGTGTTTTTCATAAGGTGTAAAACTCAGAGACTCTTGATGTCCTAATCCTAACACGCCAAACATTCCCAAGCTCTCATAAAAAAGCTTGTGTACCCGCTCTTGGAGCTGTGAGTTGAAATAAATCATCACATTCCGGCACAAAATCACATTAAATTCATTAAAAGAAGTATCCGTGGCTAGGTTGTGGTGAGAAAAAACAATGTTATCTTTAAGCGAAGATCCAAAAATAGCATTTTCATAGGCAGCAGTATAATACTCAGAAAAAGCTTTTTTGCCCCCCGCTTGGTGGTAGAGCTGCGTATACTCTTGCATTTGTTTCACCGAAAAAATGCCCGATTTGGCTTTTTTCAAAACAAGTTCATTCATATCAGTAGCGTAAATCCGACAGCGGTCATAAAGCCCTTCTTCTTGCAGCAAGATTGCCATAGAATAGACTTCTTCTCCCGTCGAACATCCAGCGTGCCAAATCCGAATAAAAGGATAAGTACGCAGCAACGGCACCACTTTATTTCTGAAGCTAATATAAAAGCTAGGATCGCGAAACATCGTGGTTACATTCACAGAAATATCCAGCAATAAACGGTCTAGGTAAGCCGGATTGTGAAGTACCTTTTCCTGAAGTCCAGAGACAGTGGTGAGCCGTTCCGAGCGAATAGTGTTCCAAATGCGGCGCTTGAGAGACGCGAGAGCATAATTCCGAAAATCAAATCCGTAATGGCGAAATATCCCCTCTAACAGGAGGTTAATTTCGAGTGTTTCAAGTTCATGGGTTTCGCGCATTAGTAATTAGTAATTAGTAATTGGTAATCGGTCAGATCGGTTCGTAGTGCGGACTTCAGTCCGCAGCATTTTGCGGACTGAAGTCCGCACTACGAACGTATCTTACTGAGGTTAATCCATCGCACACGATATCATTGCTCCTTCTTCCTTCTTCCTTCTTCCTTCTTCCTTCTTCCTTCTTAGATTATCGATAAAGCCAAACACGCAACAGCGAGAGCAACTGTTCAGTATCAACAGGTTTAGTAATGTAGTCAGACGCCCCAGCTTCGATACATTTTTCCCGATCGCCCTTCATAGCTTTCGCAGTCAGAGCAATCATGGGTAGCGCAGCGAATTGAGGCATATTGCGAATTGCTTGCATTGTTTCGTAACCGTCCATCTCCGGCATCATCACATCCATCAACACAATATTTATGTCAGGCGTATTTTGCAATTGAGCAATACCCTCTCTGCCATTTTCAGCAAACACAATTTGCATTTGATGGCGCTCCAGCATACTCGTGAGAGCGAAAATATTCCGCATATCGTCGTCAACAATCAACACTTTTTTACCCGCGAGCGTCGAATCAGTTTGATACAATTGCTCCAGCATTTGGCGCTTCGGTTCCGGCAAATTTGCTTGGACTCTGTGCAAAAACAAAGCAGTTTCATCTAACAAACGTTCAGGCGATCGCACATCTTTAACAATAATGGTTTCCGCCATGCGCTTGAGTTGAGTTTCTTCGGCCCTCGTCAACTCTTTGCCCGTATAAATAATAATCGGCAGACTTTTCAAAGCAGGCTGTTGTTTGATCTGCTCGATTAGTTCAAAACCCGTCATATCTGGCAGTCCCAAATCGAGTACGATGCAGTCAAAATGCCCTGACATCAAAGTTTCTAACGCCTCTGCACCACTACCCACAGCCGTCGTTGAAACATCGTGATTGCCGATTAAATCCACAATACTCAGACGCTGCGTGTCGTCATCTTCCACGACTAGCAAATTCTTCACGGGCCGCTCCACAAAACCCTTAATATTAGTCAAAGCTTGGCTCAAGGCGTCGCGACTGACAGGCTTTTGCAGGTAGGCGATCGCCCCTAACTGCAAACTGCGCTGCCGCCCGTCTTCGACTGATACAATGTGAACCGGGATGTGGCGCGTACTTGGATCGTGTTTCAGGCGATCGAGCACTGTCCAGCCATCCATCACAGGCAAATTTAGATCCAGCATAATCGCAGCGGGCTTGAACTCTCGCGCCATCGCCAAACCGACATCGCTCCGCAAAGCAACCAAACCTTTAAAACCCTGTTCCTGCGCCATATCCAACAGAATCCGAGCGAAGTTGACATCATCTTCGATAATCAACAGGATGCGATCGCCACTTTCAATATTTTCCCGGTCATCAGAGATTGAAGGTGAAGGGTAAGGCGCGATCGGCAAATGGAAATTCGGCGCCGCAACAGCAGCAGAAATAGCAGGTGGCAATTGAGCCGTCTGCTGGCCCCTTCCCGCTTTTTCATCCTTGATTGTTCGCGATTCTTGGTAAGTTTGCGGCAGATAAAGCGTAAACTTACTACCCTCACCAGGGCGACTCGCCAACTTAATTTCTCCCCCTAACAGATTAGCGATTTCTCTACTAATAGACAAACCCAAACCAGTGCCCCCGTATTTGCGGCTAGTGCTACCATCAGCTTGTTGGAAAGCCTCAAAAATCACCCGGTGTTTTTCAGCAGAAATCCCAATTCCCGTATCGCTCACCGAGAAAGCCAAAACAGTAGCAGAACTCGTTAAAGTTTCAATCTCTAAACTCCACCCTTCCCGCGCTACTTCCACACGCAACTTCACCTCACCCCGCTCCGTAAACTTAAACGCATTAGAGAGGAGATTCTTCAAAACTTGTTGCAGCCGTTTAGCATCAGTATAGATACCTTTTGGCAACCCAGCCTCCAGCTCAATTTGAAAACTCAACTTCTTATCCTGAGCGATTTGGCGGAAAGTTCGATCCAAATGCTCTCGCAAGTCCCCAAACAAAACTTGCTCAATTTCCACCGACATCGTGCCCGACTCAATCTTAGCCAGATCCAAGATGTCATTAATCAGCCCTAACAAATCATTTCCCGCCGAGTAAATAGTGCGCGTGTAGTCAACTTGCTTAGAAGTCAAATTCCCTTCAGCATTATCAGAAAGCAATCGAGCCAAAATCAACAGCGAATTCAGCGGAGTTCGCAACTCGTGAGACATATTTGCCAGAAACTCCGACTTATACTTAGAAGTGAGAGCCAACTGTTCGGCTCTTTCTTCCAGCAACCCCCTCGCCTGTTCGATATCTCGGTTTTTCCGCTCAACTTCCTTATTTTGCAGCGCCAGCAATTCCGCTTGTTCCTCTAATTCTTCATTCGTTTGTTGCAACTCTTCCTGCTGGCTCTTCAACAGTTCCTCAGATGCGCGGAGCGACTGCGCTTGTTGTTCGAGACGCTTGTTAGTTTGCGTTAATTCCTTTTGCTGAGTTTGCAACTCTTCTGCCAAAGACTGCGACTGTTTCAGCAACTCTTCAGTCCGCATACTCGCAGCAATTGTATTTAAAACAATGGCGATACTTTCTGTAAGTTGGTCGAGAAATGTCAAGTGTATTTCGCTGAAGCGGCGGAACGAAGCTAACTCAATTACTGCCGTCACTTGTCCCTCAAACAGTACGGGTAAAACTACGACATTCAGCGGCGTAGATTCTCCCAGTCCCGAGCTAATTTTCACGTAGTTTTCCGGCACTTCAGTCAACAGTATTCGTTCCTTTTCCAGGGCGCACTGTCCGACCAAACCTTCGCCCAAATTGAATCTATTTCCCAGATGCTTGCGTTCGCGGTAGGCGTAGGTACTTAACAGTTTGAGAAACGGATCGTGTTCGACAGCTTCCATCATAAAGAACACGCCGTGCTGAGCCGAAACCAGCGGCGTCAACTCTGATAAAATTAATTTAGAAACTGTTTCTAAATCCCGCTGACCTTGTAGCATTCGAGTGAACTTAGCGAGGTTTGTTTTCAGCCAATCTTGCTCAGTATTCTTCTGAGTCGTCTCCCGGAGATTGGCAATCATCTGGTTAATATTATCTTTGACAATGGCAACTTCTCCTTCAGCAGCGACGGAAATCGACCTCGTTAAATCGCCTTTGGTAACAGCAATTGCCACTTCGGCGATCGCCCGCACCTGAGTAGTAAGATTAGCCGCCAATTCATTCACATTGTCCGTCAAATCTCGCCACGTTCCCGCCGCACCCGGAACCTTCGCCTGACCGCCCAATTTCCCTTCAATTCCCACTTCCCGCGCCACAGTAGTAACTTGATCGGCAAACGTCGCCAGCGTATCGATCATCTCGTTAATCGTATCAGCCAGAGTCGCAATTTCTCCCTTAGCTTCCAGAATCAACTTGCGCTTCACATCGCCATTCGCCACCGCCGTCACCACCTTAGCAATACCCCGCACTTGCGCCGTCAAATTCCCCGCCATCGAGTTAACATTGTCAGTTAAATCTTTCCAAGTTCCCGCAACTCCTTTCACCTCAGCTTGACCGCCCAATTTCCCCTCTGTTCCCACCTCCCGCGCCACCCGCGTCACCTCAGAAGCAAAGGAATTAAGCTGATCCACCATCACGTTAATAGTATCTTTCAACTCCAGAATTTCGCCTTTGACATCAACGGTAATTTTCTTCGACAAATCCCCATTTGCCACCGCCTTCGTCACTTCCGCAATATTCCGCACCTGCGCCGTCAAATTCCCCGCCATCAAGTTAACATTATCTGTTAAATCTTTCCAAGTTCCCCCGACACCCCGCACGTAAGCTTGCACGCCTAATTTACCTTCCGTTCCCACTTCTCTAGCAACTCTAGTTACTTCCGATGCAAAGGAGCTCAACTGATCCACCATGATGTTAATCGTGTTTTTCAGTTCGAGAATTTCGCCTTTGACATCGACAGTAATTTTCTTAGATAAATCGCCATTTGCTACAGCGGTTGTCACTTCGGCAATGTTGCGGACTTGTGCTGTTAAATTACCGGCCATCGAGTTAACTGAATCCGTTAAATCTTTCCAAGTTCCTGCAACTCCTCTGACTTCAGCTTGCACGCCTAATTTGCCTTCATTTCCCACTTCCCGCGCCACCCTAGTTACTTCCGAGGCGAAGGAATTCAACTGGTCAACCATCGTGTTGACAGTGTTTTTCAACTCCAGAATTTCACCTTTAACATCTACAGTAATTTTCTTAGATAAATCGCCATTTGCCACAGCAGTTGTCACAGCCGCAATATTCCGCACTTGCGCCGTCAAACTGCCAGCCATAAAGTTAACTGAATCTGTTAAATCCTTCCAGGTTCCTGCTACGCCTCGGACATCCGCTTGACCGCCGAGTTTACCTTCCGAACCCACTTCCCTCGCCACCCGCGTTACTTCCGATGCGAAGGAATTAAGTTGATCGACCATCACGTTAATGGTGTTTTTTAGTTCTAAAATTTCGCCTTTAACCTGTACGGTAATTTTCTTAGATAAATCACCGTTAGCCACAGCAGTAGTTACCTCAGCAATGTTGCGGACTTGTGCTGTTAAATTCCCGGCCATCGAGTTAACTGAATCGGTTAAATCTTTCCAGGTTCCTGCAACTCCCTGCACTTCTGCTTGTACGCCTAATTTGCCTTCGGTTCCCACTTCCCGCGCTACTCTGGTTACTTCCGAGGCGAAAGAATTTAACTGGTCAACCATCGTGTTGACCGTATTTTTTAGTTCGAGAATTTCACCTTTAACATCGACAGTAATTTTCTTAGATAAATCGCCCTTAGCCACAGCGGTTGTCACTTCGGCAATGTTGCGGACTTGTGCTGTCAAACTGCCGGCCATAAAGTTAACGCTATCTGTTAAATCCTTCCAAGTTCCGCCAACTCCTTTTACTTCTGCTTGACCGCCGAGTTTGCCTTCGGAACCTACTTCTCTCGCCACCCGCGTTACTTCTGATGCGAAGGAATTTAACTGATCTACCATGATGTTAATCGTGTTTTTCAGTTCCTGAATTTCGCCTTTAACATCTACAGTAATTTTTTTAGATAAGTCGCCATTTGCCACAGCGGTTGTCACTTCCGCAATGTTCCGCACCTGTGCTGTTAAATTACCGGCCATTGAGTTAACTGAATCCGTTAAATCTTTCCAAGTTCCTGCCACTCCCCGCACTTCTGCTTGCACGCCTAATTTACCTTCGGTTCCTACTTCTCTCGCCACCCGCGTTACTTCTGATGCGAAGGAACTCAACTGATCCACCATGATGTTAATCGTGTTTTTCAGTTCGAGAATTTCGCCTTTGACATCGACAGTAATTTTTTTAGATAAGTCACCATTTGCTACAGCGGTTGTCACGTCGGCAATGTTGCGGACTTGTGCTGTTAAATTACCGGCCATCGAGTTAACTGAATCCGTTAAATCTTTCCAGGTTCCTGCTACTCCTCTGACTTCAGCTTGCACGCCTAATTTGCCTTCGGTTCCTACTTCTCTAGCCACCCGCGTTACTTCCGAGGCAAAGGAGCTCAACTGGTCTACCATAGTGTTGACAATTTGGGCAGTTTGAAGAAATTCTCCTTTCAGGGGTCTGTCTTCTATTTCTAAGGCGATGCTTTGCGATAAATCTCCTTTTGCTACGGCCCGAATTACTCTGGCGGTTTCGGAGGTTGGTTGTACTAAATCTGTAATTAGGGTATTGACAGAATTGACGCTAGCTGCCCAGGAACCCTCAACGTTGCCGATGGTGGCGCGCTGGGTGATTTTGCCTTCTTTACCGACAACTGTACCGATGCGATCGAGTTCGGCGGCCATTCTCTGATTGAGCTCGATAATGTCGTTAAGTTCGTCAGCAATTTTCCCGGCTAGACCGGTCTGGTCTATGGGCATCCTGACTGAAAAGTCCCCTTTTTTGACAGCTACTAAGGTTCTGAGTAGCTGTTTGGCATAAAGTTTGCTTGAACTTTCTTGTGTTCTCTGTGCAGTTGACATGACCGTTATCTTTGGCGATTGGGAAGGGTTTTGGTAGCGATCGCCATTGATGGTGCAAAACATCTGGTTTGCAGTGCGGGTTCGCGCGGCAGCAACCTTAGCTTTAATCAGTTTTTGGGGATCGTACTGCTATTATTTGACTAAAGTAGTGACTGATTGCTTCTGTCAAAAGGTAGATGGGAAATTGCTGTCTGTAAGGTTAGTCATGTCCGTACTACGAACCGGCAATAAATAAGGTTCGTAGTGCGGACTTCAGTCCGCAGAATAAGAGCGGACTGAAGTCCGCACTACGAACGAACGGTTTTTGTTATAGTAATCGACTTACCAAGTCCGATTACTTCCAATTTTGCCAAGAGTTATTGAAAATAGAAGTACCCGGAAAGGCGATCGGATTTTTATTTTGCTGCAATCGCAACTGTAGCGCCTCCAAATTGGGCTCGCGGGACGGCAATTCGTCCACCAATTCATAGGGTAAAATCCCCTTTTCTAGGGAAAAAGCAGCCGTAACACCCGCCGCAGCACCCGCAGACCATTCAAAAGAATGTACTCGATAAGCAGCCGCTGCCGTGTGGCTGACGGCGATACTTTTACCCGCAACTAACATATTGTCAATCCTCTGAGGAATCATTGCCCGCAGCGGAATTTGGAACGGATAAGCTTGGCCTTGACCTTTGCGAGTTCCTTCCCGTTCGGTATTTCCCGGCGCTTCCGGCGGGCTGTTGGTCATGCAGGGGTGAAAGTCGATCGCGTAATGACCGATACCCACACTATCAGGATAAATCGTGGCGCGCGATCGCGATTTTGTCTCCTCAACAGTCTGACTTCCCACCGCCAAAGCCGGCGCGTTCAAACCTCCCAAAGCCAGCCACAAATTCCGATACTCTTGTTCCGACAAATTCTGGCGGTAAAAATCAGTCTTAAAATCATTCCGAGACATATCAACTTCCCACACCGTAAAACCTTGGGGCTGAGTCAAAGTCGGCCTCCCAATAATCCGCCGGCCCTCCCGCATATAAGGATATTTAGAAAGTCCGTGAACCGTCCCCATCGGCGAATCCAAACCGCTCAAAAAACGATTGTTGGGATAAGGCTTTTTCACTCCATTACCTAATTGCGAGTCAGTAGTTCCTGCTACCAACCAGTAGAAAAATCCCTTAGCATTTTCTTCACCGCGACGTAAAGTTTCCGCACGCAAACCGCCCATCCAGCCGCCCGGTTGCAGTTGACCGTTAGCCTCCAACTGTGCGCGAGAATAAATCAAATTATCCTGGGAGGAACCCGGACGGTAGTCATTCCCCCACGTCCAGTTTTGCATGGAAATATCCCCTGGATAAATCGGGAATTGTTTCGGATCGGCAGGGCGCGGCTCGTCGGGTCTCATGCTCCTAATTTGGCGGTAGCTGAAAACTAGCGGAAAGCTCGCCAATCTCGCCAATTCGTAACTGTAGTAAGGAGCGTATTGTTGATAGAAAGACGGCTGTTGATTCTGCTGTGGCTCCTTCGTTGCCTCCATCGCAAAAGTGTAGGTAAAACCTTGAGTGCAGTAAGCGTCGCCGGTGGGGCTGGCTGAGGAAGGTTCGAGAGGGGAACGCGGGTCAATTCCGAGGCGGTAGGGAACATCGGTAAGTCCGATTAATTCGCCTGTTTCAGTCGCATCTACCACGAACCAATCAGCACCCCCCCTAGCCCCCCCTTGTAAAGGGGGGGAACTTGTGGAATTCCCCCCTCTTCTGGGGTTAGGGAGGGTCCCAGATGCTTTAGGAGTAAACCGAATAATAGTTTTGTTAAATCGCGCCGAATTTTCGTAGCGATAGGCGTCTTCGATAGTTTGAGACAGAGTTTCGGTGTTGATTGGCGGGGTGTTGGGGGCTGGTTTGTGTTGAATGGCGATCGCACTTTTAATTTGTTGGCCCCCTACCGCATTCCCCGCCGAGGCCGGAGTAATTGCTAGTTCTTTAATCACCGTATTGGGAAACCATTTCAGCTTCCCATTGCCTGTTTCGGCCGCATCTTGCAAGATGTCAGATAGAATTTTGTGGCCGTTGTAGGGCATGAAACACGAATAGCTAACCCAACAGCCGCCGGGATTTAGTCTCCCGTAATGTTCCTTGATGCGCCGCCGCAGTTCTAGGTAGCCGCGCGGGTAAAATAAGAGCGATCGCTGAGTCTCTCTTTCGTCTAGTGCGGAGGTTCCTTGAGAGGAAATTTGACCGCCCAGCCAGTCAGTAATTTCCGTGATGCAAACCGTGCGCCCTGCGAGCAAACCTTCGTAGGCGGTAGCAGCACCTGCGAGCCCGCCGCCTGCTACGAGAATGTCGCAAGTTTCCTCTTTGTCTGGATTGCGAGGAAGCGCAGCCAAGGCTGGGCTAATAGCCGAGAGGGAGGCAATCAGGCTGAGGGTGAAGGTGACGAGCGATCGACCTTTGAGCAAAAATAGATACCGTCGCAGTTGCATGGGAGATTGTGGAATTAATTTAGACATAAGTGAACAACACTCATCGCATCCAAATGTTTATTTTGCAGTATACTGGTATTTCGCGGTACTGTCAGGGCAAACTTGTTTTATATAAGAGGCATTAATACCATCAATAACTAGAAAAAAGCAGGATAAACATTATGTTCAAAATAGTCAAATTTTTCAAGTCATTGATTCCTTTTGAGAGTTTAACAATTACGACAAGTTTAACTTTTTCGGAGGTTTTGCACAGGTTGGACGAAGTTGTCACTCCTCCCAAACTTTTTAGAATAACTCTACCCTTCGGCCCGCCACCTGCCAAACCTTATGAAGGAACAATCTCTGGCAATACCTTCAAAATCAATCGCATCATCATCGGCCGCAATTCATTTTTCCCAATAATCAAAGGAGATATCCATTCTCAACCGTTTGGTTGTTCCATCAAAATCAGGATGAATTTACATAAAATAGTGCTAGCATTTATGATTCTTTGGCTGTGGACAACTGGCAGTATTGGAATGTTTTCTTTATTTGCTTGGTACGTCGAACCATCCGTGGGAGCAATATTTTTACCTATCCTCGCAATGTTTATTTTCGGCTGGCTTTTGTGCTTGATTCCCTTTAAAATCGAAGCAAAAGCAGCTACAAAATTTTTGTCAATCCTCTTAACATAAAGATCAGACGGCGGTTGAAACAGCGTCTATACAAAACCTGCCTCCGCAGGTTGAAGAGTGTAAGATTAAAAACAATTTAGGTTCATCGCCATTAATTCACGGTAAAAAAAAACTCTAAATTTATGCGTCAAAACGAACTCAAACAAAAAATAAAACAAGGCGAAACAGTCCTCGGCTTATTCATGAACTGCGCCTATCCCGCATTCATCGAAATCTGCGGTCACGCTGGATTTGATTTCGCCGTCATCGACATGGAACACGGCCCCTTACATCCACTTGCTGCTGAAGATTTGTGCCGCGCCGCCGACTGCGCTGGAATTGCACCCATCGTCCGCGTCCGCAAAAATGACGGGCCGCAAATTCAACGAGCTCTCGACATCGGCAGCGCAGGCGTTCAAGTACCGCAAATAGAAAGCAAAATCGATGCCGAAATCGCTGTAAAAAGCGCTAAATACAGTCCTCTGGGCGCGCGCGGCCTTTCCTTCGCTACGCGGGCGGGACTTTATACCGCCGCAGGTACAAATATCACGGACAAACTTAACGAAGAATCATTGGTTGTGGTTCATGTCGAAGGTAAAGGCGGCATCGACAATCTCGCAGAAATTGTGACTGTCCCTCATATTGATGTGATTTTTCTGGGGCCTTACGATTTGTCACAGTCGATCGGCATTCCGGGCCAAGTTCGCGATCGGCGAGTCATCGACATGATGCAGGAAGCAGTGCAAACCATCCGCAAAGCAGGGAAAGCAGCCGGTACTTTTGCCGAAAACCCCGAAATCGCCAAGCAGTGGATTGATGTTGGCGTTCAATACGTTGCACTTGGGGCCGATGTTGCCGTCTTCCTGCGGGCCTGTCAGTCGCTGGTGAAATCCGTGCGGAGTTAAGCAGAAGGAAGTTCGGCAGCGGATTCGGTAGCGGATGTAACGTATGTAACGGATGTTAGCCGTATTTGTAGGGTGTGTCGCTCCCGTCATCCCTAAATTTAACCGACTGTTTCGAGAGAGCGACGCACCTGACACATCGGGTAGAACAAACAACCTTTCGTAACACTCTTGCCCAACAATTGTTTTGTTGCACTATTTTGGAAAACTGGTATTACTAAGTAAATCCACTTAATTAAACATCAAATAGCGCTCGGTAAAAAGCTTGCTGTGTAAGTCTTCTTCCATCGGACTTCTTCCCTGTTCCTTCTTTACGATATCTTTGCAAATTTTGTAGTGTCTTTTACCACCAGTCCAAAAAACGTGAGCTAGACTTGAAGTATAAACCTTCTTAAGGCAAAACTTAGGAAGGGAGCAAGGCTTAACGGAGAATACTCTATGAAAACCGTATTAGAATCCATTCATGTGGACTATGCTTTCATGTTTACTTTTAAAAAAGTAAACTCGATCAAGCTGGAAGGTTTCAAGCCATTTTTCAACGATATGCCAGTCGATCCTTATATTAAAGGCAAGTATCGTTCCAGAAGATTGTCGCGGTTTGTCGTCAACGGCAATGACTTAGTTAAGTTACCTCACGGCTATTTGTTTCAAAGTAAAGAGTACAATCCGGTGGTGGGCGATATCCGGCGGGAATTTGCCGAATTGGACGATCGGCTAATTGCGCTCGATAACTTCAAACAACTGATTTTTGCTTTCTTCGATTCATGCAAAATTCACCCAGAAGCCGAAATCGGAGTGCATCAAATCAGGACAAGTTGTTCCCCCAAAAATTTCGGCAACCCCGCACCGGAAGGCATTCACCAAGACGGTACTGATTTTATCGGGATTTTCTCGGTCGATCGCACTAATATTGTCGGCGGGGAAACGCATTTGTATTTGGCGAAAAAAGAGAAGCCCGTGTTTAATAAAATTCTGCATCCGGGAGAATTGCTGCTAGTCAATGACCACGAATTTTTCCACTTTACTACGCCGATTAAACCGGAAGTGGAAGGAGTGGGAACCAGAGATGTCTTTGTGATCACTTCTCCGAGTTTGCTTACTGATTGAGCAAGTTAAAAATTGCGCGTCTTTCGTTCGTAGTGAGGACTTTAGTCCTTCTAAATCCGAAGACTAAAGTCCGCACCCTCAAACCGGTTCGTAGTGAGGACTTCAGTCCTTCTAAATCCGAGGACTAAAGTCCGCACCCTCAAACCTGTTCGTAGTGAGGACTTCAGTCCTTCTAAATCCGAGGACTAAAGTCCGCACGCTCAAACCGGTTCGTAGTGAGGACTTCAGTCCTTCTAAATCCGAGGACTAAAGTCCGCACGCTCAAACCGGTTCGTAGTGAGGACTTCAGTCCTTCTAAATCCGAGGACTAAAGTCCGCACGCTCAAACC
>NZ_JAUBUN010000005.1:52097-64243 GCF_036702665.1 Microcoleus sp. Aus8_D2 | reverse complement strand
TCCGCACGCTCAAACCGGTTCGTAGTGAGGACTTCAGTCCTTCTAAATCCGAGGACTAAAATCCGCACGCTCAAACCTGTGTCTAGCAACTCACAAATAACCTCTATCGAAACTTCCGTTCAGACTCTTGAATTGGAACATCATTAATGCTGGCTTCACGTCTTCGCATTAACCCATTTTCGGCAAATTCCCACTGTTCGTTACCGTAGGCGCGATACCAGTAGCCGGAATCATCGTGCCACTCATACTCGAAGCGTACAGAAATTCGATTATCTGTAAAACTCCAGAGTTCTTTCTTTAAACGGTAATCTAGTTCTTTTGCCCATTTTCGTGTTAAGAAAGCTTTGATTTGTTCCCGTCCGCTGAAGAATTCGGCGCGGTTTCTCCATTGAGAATCTTCTGTATAGGCTAAGGCCACTCGTTCGGGATCGCGGGTATTCCAGGCATCTTCGGCGGCTTGAACTTTGGCTTTGGCTGTTTCTAGCGTAAAGGGCGGTAGAGGTGGTTTGGTTTCCATAAGTAGTTTGTGACTGCAAAAGGTTTTCAGATTAGCGATCGCCCAGCAACATTTCCAGCTCAGCAATTCTCGCTTGCAGTGCCGCAACTTCCTGTTCGGAGTAGCGAAGGGGAATATGTTGCGGACAATTCCAGTTCCAGGCTTCGACTTGAAAGATTATAACTCGTTCAACTTCTGAGTCATCTTCAGGTACTCTCAATCGCTCCATTAGTTCGCCATCGCCCTCTACATATCTGGCTCTCCCCCAAATTTTTAGTCGTTTACGGTGACGGTAATCCATAAGAAATATAAAAGCTTTGTCGTTGTCTGAAAGATTACCAACCGTGACATACTGAACATTCCCTTTGAAGTCAACAAAACCCAATGTTTTCTCATCCAAAACTTGCAAAAAACCTGGATGACCACCGCGAAACTGAATGTAGGGATAGCCATTAGAACTAACAGTTCCCAGATAAAATCCATCGATTTGAGCAATGAATTCTTCAATCTCAGGTGTTATCGCATCGTTCTCAGGCCCAACGAGTTCAAACCGAGCGTAAGTTTCTCGCGATCCGCGTTGTGCTTGGGCAGCTTTGACAGCGGGAGTGAAGGCAATTTTTGTGAATTTACGAGGCATAGCACTGTCCTCTTGATAATTTTGAGAGTCCTAAACGCAGGAATGGAAAAAATTATTTACCATTCTCATCCAAAGTTCTGCATCGCTATATCTTTGCGGAAGCCTCAATCCCGTCTTGCATCTCGATGAACCCAGGAAGTTGTTTGATTCGTGTAATCCAGTGTTGAATGTGGGGATAGGGAGCAAGGGAAATCTTGCCATCGGGAGCCAAATACACGTAGGGAAAGACTGCCACATCTGCGATCGTCGGATGTTCAAATTCTAGCCACGCGCGATCGCTCAAATGTTGATTTAGTTGAGCGAGAATCAACTCTGCTTTTTGAGTTGCCCGGTCAATGTTGATGTTGCTTGCTGCACCAAACAGATAGTAAAGACGAGCGTGTTCGGGCCCTTGGCGAATTTCACCCGCAGTGGTTGACAACCAACGTACAACTCGACTCAGAGGTATCGTCTCTAAGGGTAGCCATTGGTCGCTACCGTACTGACGAGCCAGGTATAGTGACATACTCCTACACCAAATGAGTACAGTATGGTGTAGGCTTCTCAGTGACTCCCGGTATTCCGTCGGACATTAACTGAGCTTTCAGAACGGGATGCCCCACCGCTCTATTTTTAATATTAATCGCTGCATTGCGATCGCGGTCAAGACTGCATCCACAGTGAGGGCAGTCATGCCACCGAATATGTAGCTTTTTTGGGACTTTCTCACTGCAATTAGAGCAATTTTGTGAAGTATTATGGGCATTAACTGGGACTGCCAACTTTCCAGCATTTACGGCTTTGAAAGTTAGAATCGACAGAAAACTTGACCACCCAGCATCCAGCACAGATTTAGCTAATTTTGTCCTAGCCAGACCTTTCACATTTAAATCTTCATGGGCGATTACGTCATACTTAGATAACAGATAATTAGCCGTTTTCAAGTGAAAGTCTTTCCGTTTGTCTGCGACATTTTTGTGTTGTCTCCCAAGTTGCTTAACCGCTTTCCGTCTTCGATTACTGCCCTTTTTGCGACGTGATGCGCGTTTTTGAGCAACCCGCAACCGTTTTTGGGCTTGACGATAATACTGAGGAATGGCAACCGTTTCTCCCTCGGAAGTAGTTAAAAATTCCTTGAGACCCAGATCGATTCCCGTAATTAAATCTGGGTTAAAGTCTGGCTTAATTGCAGGAACCGTCAAATCTTCTAGGGAAAGAGTTAGATAAAAACCATCAGACTTTTTGGTAACAGATGCAGTTTTGATTTTAAATCCATCAGGAATTGGACGATGTAGGATGATTTTAACTTTTCCTAACATAGGCAAGTTAATCATATTGCCTTGCAAACACCCATCTTTTACTTGAGGATAGGTGAAAGTGCGATAACGGTTACGTACCTTAAATCTGGGTCTACCACTACGTTTTCCATTACCATCTCCTTTGAGGAATCTGTCAAATGTCACCTTGACTCGTTTCACTACATCCTGAAGGACTTGAGAATAGATATCTTTGTACCAAGGATGTGTTTTTTTGAGTTGTGGTAGAGTCTTTTTCTGGTTGTAGTAGTCGGGATTGTCTCGTAACTCCGGTAGATGGCAAATTAAAGGGCAAGCGTTAATAGGGGAACGGTTTTGCTCGTACCAATTAAATCGATCGGCCACCAAAAAGTTGTACTGAGCGCACAACATGGATAACCATCTGTCTAACTCAATAGTTTGCTGTTTTGTGGGACGTAATTTATATTGGTAACTTGTTCTCATACACGGCTCTTGATTAATGTCATCATAACATTTTGGTGTAGCCATAGCAATAGTCCGGACAGTTTTTTAACGGCCCTGTAAGTCTTACAAAGGAAGCCCTGCCATTCTTAACGCATTTTTTGAGACTTACCGCAGGACTCAAGCGAAAGAAAAAACAGCCCACCATATAACCCGTAAGGGTTTCGGAGGCTCGATCAGATCCAAAACAGTCCTTCGTATTGCATAGGACGATAAGATTGATTAACTACGTACCTACGTGAATCGACCTATCCATCCCTGCACTAACCTGGGTACAGGTATAGTGTGGGGATTCCGGCGAAGATACTAAAATCGATTGAGCATCAGCAAGGATAGTGTCACCATCGACTAGCAGGGGAACTTGACCGAAGGGATTGAGAGCAAGAAATTCTGGTGATTTGTGTTCGCCCTTCATCAAATCAACTTTGATCCATTCGTATTCAAGATTCAGGAGTGAAAGTAAAAGTCTGACTTTGTAGCTGTTGCCAGACACTTCGTGACCGTAAAGCTTAATCATGGGTGATACCTTCTGATTGAAGAAGAGAGAACAATATAGCAACCGCCACATCGGTGAGGACATAAATAACCGGAATGAATAGAGCCGATACCCGTACCGAATCAATGGTTTGATTCGGGTTATGTAACTGTCAACCCTTCGGCTTCGCGAGCGCGCGAGCTGTCCACTCTTCGACTTCGCGAGCGCGCAAGCTGTCAACTGTCCACTGCTATAGATGATAGGCAACACTTTGCAGGTGTTGTGAATTATAGCAACCGCCACATCGGTGAGGACATAAATAATTTCATGAATAGAGCCTCCTAACCCATAGCCCAAACGGTTTGATTTCCTGATTCTGCAACTGTCAACTGTCCACTGTCAACTGTCCACTGCTATACTCAATGTTTGTACCGTTCGTTCGGTATAAGATTAATGTACCGAACGAACGGTACATTGCCAATAGGTCAACTCAAAATTGCTGTCCATGCCACAAGAAACCTATATTCCATGCCTGCTGCAACTGTTTCGACAGCATGGCTACGACGGAGCAACCCTATCTAAAATTTCTGAAGCCACAGGTTTGGGTAAAGCAAGTCTGTACCATCACTTTCCCGGTGGTAAGGAAGAGATGGTAAGAGCTGTGTTGGATCACCTTGGAGCAGGGCTGGAGCAAAACATTCTGCAAGCCCTTCGCAGTGAGGGAGATACTTTGACTAGGCTCCAGAGAATGTGCGATCGCATTAGCGAGTTATATGAAGGAGGGGAACAACCTTGCTTATTTGCCATCCTATTAATGGGTTCGGCACGCGAGATTTTTCATCCTCAAGTACAAAACCTATTGCGGACTTGGATTGATGCGATCGCAGAGGTGTTGATGACAGCAGGATTGGATGAAACATTGGCTCATCAGCGCGGAGAAGATGCCGCGATCGCAGTTCAAGGTGCTCTGATTCTCTCGCACGGGTTGAATGATTTGGCTCCTTTTCGGCGAGTTATCAAACAATTACCGCAACAATTATACCGGGACATAGTGGGTTGAAATTCGCCGATCGTCCTGTACCAGCACGTAAATCCTCGTCAATCGGCAAGTGCGGGAGCAATACTATACCCATCAAGGGCGATCGCGTATTTGCGATCGCTCCCCATCCAAAATCTCAAATCGAAAAATGGAAAATCGCCCTAAGTTCCTGCTTTCAATTTCTGCATAGTTTTCTGAAATCTCCACAGCAGAAATGCCAGAAACAGCCATTGAGCAAGGATTCCTAATCCCACAAAAGGTATTGTTGTTGGTTTGTCGAACTGCCAAAACCCATAGCCGAATAGCGTCCAAAGTGCGGCGGTTGCAGGAATGCGATCGGGCATTAGTTCCAAAAATCGGAGCAGTATGGAAGCAAACATCGACAAAAAGATCGATCCCCATATCGCCCGCGCCATTGGATCGCGCATTTTCGTCGCACAAACTTGTTGGATGAAGGTGGCGTAAATTAAGATCGTATTCGTCGTACACAGAACTAGCAGACCTGTTTCTACAAGTTTTTGAGTGCCGATACCTATCCAAAATATCCAAGGTAATAACAGCGCATTTGCGATGATGAGATGGATAACAACAGCCAGCAACATAGGGCTTCGATCCGACCAAATTAAGTTTTGCCAGCCCGGAGAATCATACCGTACCCACTCTAATAAAGCTTGGTGTTGAGGGCAGATAGCAAGCATTAACACCAACAGCAGGATAACGGTCAAAACGTACAGAAAAATAGCGTAACCCGCATTCGCCCAGCTTGGGGGTAGTAAAAAGCCTAGAGCGAGAACTTCTACACAAGCTAAAATCGCATAACTTTGCCGTTTCCCGATCGCGCTCGATCGCGGTTGGTTGAAATTCCGCAACAGTATTCGCCACAGCAAAAACGCAGTAGTGCCTAACACCGCTAAAGTAAAAGTGTGAGACACAAAACCTATCGTGTTAACCGGCAGCAAAAACCACGAAACAACAGGATGTTGGTGTCCTAATATTTCTGGATTCGCCAACAGCGGCCGCCACGTGATGTTGATGTTCCAGCTCATGTAGAGAGGCGATATCAAGAAACAGGCGATCGCAGCACATCCAAAGGCTGTTGCCTTTGGTAGGTTTCCCATTCTCTGTGTTTCAGGCAGCGCGCAAATCATCACTGCGCTGTAGCAGATAGCGCATCCCAGCGGGAGCATCAGATAGATGCTTGCTATTAGGGGTAGCGAAACCCCGGCTTGCAAGCCGGCAAAGCAGTGCAGGGGAACCACCAGCCCTAGGGAAATATACAGCAGTACGGGAACGCCCAGCATTTTACCGAGCAGAATCTGCCATGCGGGACACGGACTCAGGCGGATGAAATTGAGAGTTCCCCGTTTCTGTTCGTGTCCGATGTCGCTGACAATCGAATAACTTCCGACGGTAAATGTTACATAGGGCAGCATCCAAGTGATGGTTTGCCACACTTTCAGCCAGTGGCTTTCTGGGACAAAGGGGGAAGTTTGCGGGATAATCAGCAGTAAAATAATTTGGCAGATGACCGAAAATGAGACTGCTGCAATGACTGTTTGCGGTTTGAGTCTACCGCGAAGTTCCCGCAGCAGTTGCGGATTCCAGTTACCTATACGATCGATCAAAACTGAGTTTGTCATCGGGGAATAGATAGATAGGATGGTTGACTGTTTCTGTTCGCTTTCAAGCTCGCTCCTGGACGCATTAACCTCAAAGAAACCGGGTTTTTTACCTAATCTGTGGGTGAGAGCGCATAATTTTCGTGAAAAAACCCGGTTTCTAGCCACCAGTGCGTCCAGGACTAAAGCTGTTTGCTGAATGTACCGTCTTCCTCTGGCTGTTGGGTGCGATCGGGGAATGCAGGAGGCAAATCTGTAGGAGTTCTTGTCTCGTTCATCGTCGTTTCCCGTGCAATTACTGTCAATTGTAATCCGAAATTTTAGCAATCTGATTTGATAGTTCAGGTAATATTAGCTAAAGAAAGCTAACCACAGCGGGAGCATTAACAGTAAACCTACAGAAGTGAGGGCGATGCTGCTAGCTAACAAATCGCGATCGAGCTCATAAATTTCTGCTAAAATCAGCACCGAAAGAGCTGTGGGTGTTCCCGACATCAACACCAAAACCAACCTCGGATCGCCGCTCAATCCAAAAAAACTAGCACCAACTCCGAGCAGCACCGGCACAATTAGCACTTTTAACAGCGACGGGATTAATGCTAGTTCAAAACTTTGCCATGTTTTAATAGCTCTCAGGCGGATACCAACCAGCACCAAAGCACTAGCTATTACCCCCAAAACTGCGGTTTGCAAGCCCGATTCTACTGTCTCAGGTAGGGGGATATTTCTAGTGAAAAAACCTATGATAAATGCCCACAGGGCGGGAACTGTCAGCACGTCCCGAAGCTGAATCCACCAGTGATTTTTTTCCTCGGAATGGCCGAAATAGCTGGCAATAAGTACACCAAAACCGTAGCTGCCGATCACGTTGTTGGTGACGCTGTACAAGACAGCCCAGTTGTTGTTATCGCTGCTGATGATGGCGGGGGTGATTGCTAATCCGACAAAGCCGGTATTGCCTAACATCGCAGCTAGGATAAAACTGCCTTGGCTCGATCGCGTCAATGAATTTATATTTAAAAAAAATAAATTAACTAGAGAATTTTTTCCCTGAAAATATGGGTTTTTGACGTGCCTTGCACTCAGCCACCGCAACAACACCCAAGTCAACGAAGCTAAACTCGTACTCAGAAATAACACGAATATGGCGATCGCCGGTGTGAATCCCACAGCACCGGAAAAATCGCTCTGACGGGCTAAAACTGCAATTTGTAGGGGTATTCCCATCCAGAAAAGAAAGCGGCTTAGCAGCTTGGGAAAATCAACTGGGATGTACCGAAATATCAGCAGTCCCAAGCCCGTCCAGATAACTAGAGGCGTATAAGCATGAAATAAGGTTTCAATCATAAAAACTTAACTTGACAATTTGAAATGCCTCTATCGATTAATAGTAATGCTAAAACCCGTTGGAAAAAAGCGATTTATCGTTAGCGGTACCCTCGAACAGGATCGCACTTTCGCGCTTTTTCGCCTTCGCGTGCGGGCCGCACTGCACCCCGAAAGTTCCCGCCCAAATTCCCGCAACCATCGCGCAGAATCCTGAGAGTATCCGCCATCAACGATTGCAGCATTGTAACTTCAGATACACTTTCACCAGATTTGTGGGAATTTTACAAAAAATGGGCTTCTCTTCCAGGGTTCCGATAACGGATTATCTTGCATTTTCCGAAATAATGTGCTATGTTTTGCGCCATTGCGATCGACTCGAAATACGGCAATCCTAAATCTGCTGATTAGCTGGCGCCGATCAATTTAATTTCAAAGAATTAACAGGCACATCATCCCAAGAAATAACTGTTCGCAAGGTAGCAACCCAGCCCTGCTGTTTTTGCTCTGCGGTCAAATTCTGCTCAAAAGATTCGTGGCATTGCTTCGCTTGAGTCTCATCGCAACAAGCAATGCAAGCATAAAGAATACCCGACGGATCGATTTGCTCGTTTACCCAAATAATCACGATCTACTCTCTCAGTCAAAATCTACTGTCACTTAAATTTTCCTATATTTTTGCCAATTATTGATGGGAATTTGCGCCACAAAAAATTGACGCAGGGGTGGCGAGAAACCGGGTTTTTACCAAAAATATTTCGTTCCCAACCGCAAAGCCCGCAAAAATCCGGTTTCTGAGAATTGACGCAGGGGTGGCGAGAAACCGGGTTTTTCCCCAAAATATTTCGTTCCAAACCACAAATCACGCAAAAACCCGGTTTCTGAGAATTGACGCAGGGGTGGCGAGAAACCGGGTTTTTTCCGAAAATATTTCGTTCCCAACCGCAAATCACGCAAAAAACCCGGTTTCTGAGATTCGGAGCGCGATCGCCAACTGATAAAATCACTTCGAGGCCAAACTCGCCAAAGACTCCCCCGCAACCCGGCAAATCCGCCAGTCGGGCATCACATCAGCACCAATACCCTTGTAAAATCCGATCGCCAATTCATTCCAATCCAACACACTCCACTCCAAACGCCCGCAGCCCCTTTCGACTGTCAACCGCGCCAAATAAACAATCAAAGACTTACCAATTCCCCGCCCTCGAAACTCAGGGAGCACAAACAAATCCTCCAAATAAATCCCCGGCTGAGTCAAAAAAGTAGAATAATTGTAAAAAAATAGCGCCCAGCCGACAATCCGATCTTCGCATTCTGCTAGAATCGCTTCAGCAAAAGGGCGATCGCCAAACAAATGATTTTCCAAATCAACCGCATTACCTGTTACCGCATCAGATAACTTTTCGTACTCAGCTAAAGCCTTAATCAAATCAAACAGCACCGGCACATCAGCACGGGTAGCTGGACGCAAAATCACCGCATCAGACATAAATCAATCAGTAGTAAGCGACAATCAACAATTAAATATAACAGAAGTCATTAGTCATTGGTCATTGGTCATTAGTCATCTCGCCCTCCGAGCGAAGTCGAAGGGTGGTCCTGCCGTCATTAGTCATCTCGCCCTCCGAGCGAAGCCGAAGGGTAGTCATTGGTCATTCTACTTGTTACCAGGCTCCTGCCTGGTAAAGCACATTCTACTCGTTACCAGGCTGTGCCTGGTAACGCAGATCTGGAGGCTCTGCCTCCTTATTTCCCAGCCGAGGCAGAGCCTCTGGATATGTGTTCCAAGGCTCTGCCTTGGAACAAGTTAAACCAGTTGAACCTGCGGAGGCGGGTTTTGTTTGTATAGACGCGAATTCCATTCGCCGTCCGATATTTAAGACTTTTCACAATGCAAATTCAAAGCTTTTTAGCTTATTTTAACCAGCCCTTCAATCGTTCCGTCACTTGAGGGCGGCGCAGCTTTCGCATCGCCTTATTTTGAATTTGACGGACTCGTTCGCGGGACAAATTGAACAAACTGCTGACTTCTTCTAAAGTGTAAGGTTCGCCAGTTATCAAACCGTAACGCATAGCAACAATCTCTTTTTCCCGCTCAGTCAAAATATTATCCAACACCTCCAAAATATCTTGGCGCATCATCATCTCATTCATCTGAGCTTCTGGAGATTGCGTCGAGTTATCTTCAATAACATCCAAAAGTTCCGAACTTTCTTCAGTACCGATGCGGTGGTTGAGAGACAAAGATTGCCGGCGCACTTGCTGGAGGTAACGAAGCTGTTCGGAAGAAACTTCCATTTCTTTAGCAAGTTCAAGTTCAGTGGGATTGCGTTGAAGAGAACGCCTCAGATCCCGATAAACTCTTTTGAGTTTATTTAACTGTTCGACAATATGAACCGGCAACCGAATCGTCCGCCCTTGATTGGCAATTGTGCGGGTAATTCCTTGGCGAATCCACCAATAGGCATAGGTAGAAAATTTATAACCCTTCTCAGGATCGAACTTTTCGGCGGCTCGGTTCAAACCCAAAGCTCCTTCCTGAATTAAATCAAGAAAAGGCACGCCCCGATTGAGATAGCGTTTGGCGATGGAAACCACCAAGCGCAAATTCGAGCTGATCATTTTCCGTTTCGCCGACTGACACTGGTAGCGAATCTGTTGCAGTTGAGTTTCGCTCACCCCCAAAGCTAAGGCGATTTCAGCTTTTGTTGGTACTCTGTCCAATTCCTGCTTTAAACGCTCTTCTAGTTCCTGAAGGGCTACCAATTCTTGAACGCGGCGTGCCAATTCTACCTCTTCGGTGGCACTCAGTAGAGGATAGCGAGCCATTTCTTTGAACAAAGCTCCCACGGGATCGTCGGCAGACCAACTGTTGTATGCTGACGATCTAGTTACCGTCGGACGATCGATCTCAGTGTCCTCATCCTCTGCCATTGCGAGTGAGGCTTCGGATGCCACCGCAAAACTGCCTAGGTCAGATTCTGCCATATAGTGCTTGGTGTCCGTGGGATGATTTGAAAACTATCCCTTCACTTTAACCAATTTAATCAGAAATTTCCGAAATCCACCTAGAAGTTCGTGACTGATATCAGATTGCCCTAATTTTATACATTTTTATTGAGTTCGAGCCAGTAAAGGAGCTGCCTGCAATAACTGCTGAGTATAAGGGTGCTGCGGATTAGTAAAAATATCCCTAGTCTTGCCAATTTCCACAATTTTTCCCGCATTCATTACCGCAATGCGATCGCAAAAAAACCTCGCCACCCACAAATCGTGCGTAATAAACAGATAAGTCAAATTAAATTCCTGCTTCAACTCCAGCATCAGCTCCAAAACCTGAGTCTGCACGCTAGCATCCAGCATACTCACCGGTTCGTCGCAAATAATCAGTTGCGGGCGAGTAATCAAAGCCCGGGCGATGGAAACCCGCTGCTGCTGTCCCCCCGACAGTTCCCCCGGATAGCGGCGAAAGAAATCCTCCCCAGGGGTCAAACCCACCCGCTCTAACATTTGGATTACTTGTTTTTTAGCTTCATCTCCATTAGCTAATTTGTGAATCAACAAAGGGTCAGCAATACTTTGTCCGACAGTCATCATCGGATTCAAGCAAGCGTGGGGGTCTTGAAATACCATTTGCATTTGGCGGCGGTGTTTCCTGACAGCATCGTGGCTGAGGGCAGTGATATCTATGCCTTGAAATTCCACTTTGCCACCCGTCGGAGGAATTAGCCGCAAAATCGTGCGAGACAATGTGCTTTTCCCGCAGCCGGACTCCCCTACCAGCCCGAGGATTTCCCCTCGTTCTAGCTCTAAGCTAACGCCGTCTACGGCTTTAATTACCTGGCGGTTCCGCGAAAATAACTGGTCTAATAAATTGCTTTCTAAACTATAGTGCTGCTGCAAATTCGTCACTGTCAAAAGAGGCGAATTTAACTCGGACTTAAGCCGATCGCCTGTTGGTTCTATCTTCCCCGTCTCGGAATCGGCTTGAATGTGCAAAGCTGCTTTCAGGAGCGATCGAGTATATTCGTGTTGCGGGCGTTCAAATACATCTTGCACCGGCCCTGTTTCCACGACTTTACCGCCGTACATCACCGCAATGCGATCGCAATACTCAGCCACCATCGCCAAATCGTGAGAAATCAACAAAATAGCCGTTCCCCTGGAAGCGCAAAGTCTAGTTAATTCCTGCAAAATCTGAGCAGCGACAGTTACATCCAAACTCGTCGTCGGTTCATCCGCCACAATTAACTTCGGATCGAGCAAAAGAGCCAAAGCAATTGCGACTCTTTGGCGCATTCCGCCGCTAAATTCGTGGGGAAATTGCGACCAGCGAGAGGCCGGAATTTTCACAGCATCCAAAATCTCGATCGCCCGTTTCTTAGCTTCCTTGCGATTCAAATTCGGTCTGTGAGCCTGCAAAGTCTCGATACAGTGTTCCCCAACAGTCATCAAAGGATCGAGACGAGTCATCGGATCTTGAAAAATCAACGCCACAGCTTCCCCTCGAAACCGTCTGAGGCGCGAAGCATTCATCTCAAAAACCGACTCTCCCGCAAAACCAACCCGCCCCTCCACCAGCGTTGAATCAGGTAACAACCGCATCGCCGCCCTTCCCAAAGTTGACTTACCGCAGCCAGACTCCCCAACCAATCCCAGTTTTTCCCCCGGTTCCAGCGCCAGGGAAACCCCATCAACGGCCCAACCGGATTGGCCCCGCCGCTGAGGATAAGCTACTCGCAGATTTTCAACGGAAAACAAAGAATTAGTCATGGTAATGGGGAATTGGGCATGGGG
>NZ_JAUBUN010000005.1:46467-51997 GCF_036702665.1 Microcoleus sp. Aus8_D2 | reverse complement strand
CATCGGGCATGGGGCATCGGGCATGGGGCATCGGGCATGGGGCATCGGGCATGGGGCATCGGGCATGGGGCATCGGGCATGGGGCATCGGGAATTGGGCATATCATGTCCGGTCATATAATCCTAAATCGTTTGTAGTGAGGACGCCGAGTCATAAATCGGAGTGACCGGAGAAATTCCATCCTTACTACAAACAACTTGTTTAATGACAATCGACCAGAGATGATATCAAATGTTAGTTGTCAGTTGTTTGTTAGTTGTTTTTTTAGCTGGTTGGTTAGTTGTTAGTAGTTGTTAGTCAGTATCTACTGACAACTGACTACTGCCCACTGCCCACTGACTACTGACTACTGACTAATGACTAAATTTCCCTTCGCTTCAACTCAGCTCTCCGCAATATGTAAGTAGCCGCACAATCAGCGTGGGGATGATCTGCTAAAACTTCCGCGAGTTCCAACACATATCCGGCGATATCCGGGCCGAGTTTCTCAGTCAGCACTTGACGTTCCCGAGCAGCGAGTTCTTGCACGCGGGCCTTAGCTTGCCAATTGGGAGAAAACATCTTGTCAATCTCGGTGTGGAATCCCAGACTTTCGAGAATATCCCACTCGCCGTTATCGCACCAAATGCCTCCGCACAGCATACAGCGCTCTATGTAAAAGGGCACTCTGCTGAAGGGAACTTTCGCCCGGGACAAATAGTGACCGTCTTCGGGACATAGCGCTGCTTTGCTGTCGTAGGGAGACGGCGTGAATTCTATGCCGAGAGTGCCTCTCGCCTCAGGCTTCTCGGATTTGTTGTACCACAGGCTGTGCTCTTTCTGCCAAGCTTCGTATTCTTTGCCTGGAATCCAGATACCGTAACAGTTGGGACACCACTGCACCGACATGGTGCCGGCTAAGGTGCCGCCGTCTAAGTTGGGATGTTTACATTTTGGACATTCCACCGCTTTATTTCTCCTTGCCTTCTTAATTCCCTGTTAATTCAGTTATTAATTCTGCATCTGGACGGGCCCGCTCAGCACCAGAATTTTTTTTCAGCACCGCGTCGCAGTAGCCAATTAGCGTGTTGAGGCGCTCAGCAGCCGCAGTTTGCCTCGCCTCTGCTGTCGCGGGCTGCTTCGCGGCTTGCAAAAACGTGACATCTGTTCCCAATAACCGCAGTTGCTTGTGAATTTCCGTCAAATAGGACTGCTCTGGGGGTGTGTCTGAGGTGTCTAACTCGCCGCTGTGGGCTCTCATAATTTGGTTTCCGAAAAATTGTTGCACTTTTTTGTATTCGATCGCCAGTGCTGCCCGATCGAGATTATCCTGTGCAACAGTTCTTTGTAGCTGTTCGAGTGCTTGCTGTAATTCTTCGTAGCACTGGCGGCGGTCTTCGGACAATATCATGATTTTCTCAACAAATTTGTATTTATAATCAAAGTAGATTCTTGCTTAAGCTTTGCTCATATTCAAGGAAGCCCTGCCTTTTTGCAGCAATATCTCTGTTTTTTGAGAAAATTCGATCGCCCGCTGCCCTGACTCCACCCTTCTGGCTCCTGCTTTGAGTTTCGCGTTGGCTGTGAATGCCCGCCCGCTACGTCCACTGCTACCGCCAAAATACCCTTATTTTACCCGATCGACCGACCGCAGCGGCGGCAGTGGAGTCACTATATTTTCCTACCTGCGAGGGGGGGCAGCTCCCAATTAGATAGGTATAGTTAACAGAAAAATCGACTATTTTTTTGAATTGCAAATTGTGGCCTTCAATTAGTTTAGTATAACTAAACACATAATTTCGGCAATTCAAGCAAAAACCGGCTTTTAACCATTTGTATTTCTAAGTTTTAAAGGTGTACCCCATGAACGCGAACACTCTAACTCCCTCGAACGCGATCGATCCTTGCATAGTTCCCGATTGGCTGCAAGAATGCCTGAATACCCGATCGCAACCTGATGAGGCCCCTAACTCAAATTGCACCACTGACAACGCCTTAATTTGTCGGGCCTTTGAATTTGCCCGCGACTTGCACGAAGGACAGTACCGCAAATCTGGAGAACCTTATATTTGCCATCCGGTAGCTGTAGCTGGAATACTCCGATATATGGGCGGAAACAGCGCCATGATTGCCGCCGGTTTCCTCCATGACATTGTGGAAGATACAGATATTACTCTCGAAGAAATAGAACAGCGGTTCGGCGCAGAAGTGCGACAATTAGTCGAAGGTGTCACCAAGCTTTCTAAGTTTAATTTTTCCAGCAAAACAGAGCGCCTTGCCGAAAATTTCCGCCGAATGTTTTTAGCAATGGCTAAAGATATTCGCGTGATTGTCGTCAAACTCGCAGACAGGCTGCACAACATGAGGACTTTGGAGCATTTGTCCGAAGAAAAACAGCGCAGCATTGCCCTAGAAACCCGAGAGATTTTTGCTCCGCTGGCGAACCGTTTGGGTATCGGGCGCTTTAAGTGGGAATTGGAAGATTTAGCGTTTAAATATCTGGAACCGGAAGCTTATCGCGAAATTCAGGACTTGGTGGCAGTCAAGCGGGGCGATCGAGAAACCCAACTCGCAGAAGTCACAGATAGTTTGCGAGAAAGGCTTGACAATTTAGGCATTAAATGCTACGAAGTCAGCGGCCGTCCCAAACATTTGTACGGGATTTATGGGAAGATGCAGCGCCGGCAAAAAGGCTTTAACCAAGTGTACGATATTGCTGCGGTGCGGATCATAGTAGAAACTAATGATGACTGTTATCGCGCATTGGCGATCGTCCACGATTCATTCCGCCCAATACCCGGCCGCTTCAAAGACTATATCGGTTTACCAAAAGCCAACCGCTATCAATCGTTGCACACCGGAGTCATCGGCACCAGCGGCCGCCCCATCGAAGTCCAAATTCGCACCGTAGCAATGCACCACATTGCCGAATACGGCATAGCAGCCCACTGGAAATACAAAGAAACCGGCGGTTCCAATACCACAGTAACCGGCGACGACGAAAAATTTACCTGGCTGCGACAACTGCTAGAATGGCAAACCGATCTCAAAGACGATCGCGAATATTTACAAAGCATTAAAGACAACTTATTCGACGAAGATATCTACGTTTTCACTCCTAACGGAGACGTAATTGCTCTCAACAGCGGCTCAACACCCGTAGATTTTGCTTACCGCATTCACACAGAAATAGGGAATCGCTGCACCGGCGCCAGAGTCAACGGGCGGATGGTGACACTAGACAAGGTATTAAAGAACGGCGACATTGTAGAAATCTTGACCCAAAAAAACGGTCATCCGAGCTCAGACTGGCTGAATTTTGTCAAGACAAACGGAGCAAAAAACCGAATTCGGCAGTGGTTAAAGCGATCGCACCGAGATGAAAATCTCGCTCGCGGGCGGGAATTGCTGGAAAAAGAATTAGGCAAAAACGGCCTAGAATCCTTGCTGAAATCAGGGCCCATGCAATCAGTAGCTCAGCGGTGCAACTACCACAGCGTCGAAGATTTAATCGCCGGTTTGGGCTACGGCGAAGTCACGCTAAATCTCGTAGTAAATCGTTTGCGAGATTTAGTAAAAGTGCAGCAAAAAATAGAAGCTGCACCCGGAGGAATCCAGGAATCCCCCGTACAAATACCTGCATCAGCGGCACCCAAACCCGTACCGAGTTCATCTCCGAGCAAATCGCCGATCGCAGGTGTAGAAGGATTGCTGTATCATTTAGCCGGCTGTTGCTGTCCGATTCCCGGCGAATCAATTATTGGAGTTGTGACTCGCACCCGAGGAATTTCGATTCACCGACAAGGCTGTTCAAATGTTGAGAGTGTACCGGGCGATAGATTAGTTCCTGTGAGTTGGAATTCCACCAACCGCAATGAATCTCGTCCCAATACTTATCCGGTGAACATTCAAGTAGAAGCCCTCGATCGAGTGGGAGTTCTCAACGATGTATTATCGCATTTGAAAGACAACAAAGTCAACGTCCGCAGCGCTCAAGTCAAAACATATCCAGGATTGCCGGCATTAATTGACTTGTGCATGGATATCCAGGATAAAGAACAATTCGAGCGGACTTGTATGCAGATTAAAAATATGAGCGATATTTTGAATTTGCGCAGGCTGAGCGAAGCTGAGTGAAGGAACTTAAGAAAGACGGCGGTTGAAACCAGGTTTAGAAAAAATGAAGAAAGACGGCGGTTGAAACCACGGAGTTTACGGGCACACAAACAAAGTCCGCCTCCGCGGACTGAAGAATATAACATAATTTCAACCGTTCTTCTTCAACCTACGGAGGCAGGTTTTGCTTGTATAGACGCGAATTATATTCGCCCGGTCTTCTTAGAGACGCACGCGATTGTAGGTTTGTAGTGAGGACTTTAGTCCGCAAAAAGGGGTGCATCTGGTTTTGGAATAGGGCTATAGCATGACCGCATATAAGTTATTAGTTATAATCCCATATTCACGGAGGTCATGCTATAGCCCATACAAACATATTTGCCAAAACCAGATGCACCCGCAAAAAGAAGGACTGAAGTCCTCACTACAAACCTATAGTTGATATTTTACTCGATATGATATCAACCATTTTTTGCATAATTCCTGTCCTTATTTCGCCGGAGTTGCAGGCTTGGACTCGCCCAATTTTTGCTGCAAAAACTGCCGCGCTACTTGTGCAGCATCCTGCTGTTTTCCATCAACTTGATAATTGAGTTGGCGCATATCTTCCTCGGAGATTTTGCCGCCCAACTCTGCGATCACTGGACGTAATTCGGGATATTTTTCCAAAATTTGCGATCGCACAACCGGAACAGCTTCGTAGGGCGGGAAATAGTTCTTATCATCTTTCAGCACTACCAAACCCAAACTTTGAATCAAACCATCCGTCGTATTACCAGCAATCACATCTACTTGTTTTTGTTGCAGCGCTTGATAAAGCAATCCTAACAGCAACTCCTTCGGTTCTCCAGCAAATTTAATCCCGTAAGTTTTAGCTAAACCGGGAAAGCCATCTTCTCTGTCTTTGAATTCCGGGCCAAAACCAGCGCGCAATTTGGGTGCAGCTTTACCCAATTGCGAGAGAGTTTGCAAGTTAAGTTTTTTGGCATCATCTCCCCGCACAATAATCGCAAAACTGTTATTAAATCCCAGGGGTTCAGTCCATTCCGCCTTAAACTGTTTGGGATATTCTTGTTTGAGGTAATCGAGGACTTTTTTGGAATCAGAAATCGGCTTTTGTTTGAGAATGTTGGTAAAACCTGTACCCGTATATTCGACGTACAAGTCAATTTTACCTGCTGTTAGGGATTGATGGCACAGCGAGCCTCCGAGGTTGAGTTGGCGTTCTACTTTAATATCTGTTTTGGTTTCGATGTGCTGTGCTAAAATTTCTGCTAGGATGACTTGTTCGCTAAAGTCTTTTGAGCAAATAACAACTTTTTTTTGATAACTAGAATTGCAGCTCGTGACTGCTAACAAGCAAAGCAATGATATGCAGTCAGAGATGAATTTTGTTTTTGATATTTGCATGAATTTTCAGAGGTATTTTTTTTAC
>NZ_JAUBUN010000005.1:32595-46367 GCF_036702665.1 Microcoleus sp. Aus8_D2 | reverse complement strand
CGCAGAGAACGCAGAGAACGCGGAGGGAGAAAGAAAGAGTTGACAATTTATTGAGACTTGCTAGATTTTGGTATTAATATGCAGTCAGAGATGAATTTTGTTTTTGATATTTGCATGAATTTTCAGAGGTATTTTTTTTTACCGCAGAGAACGCAGAGAACGCGGAGGGAGAAAGAAAGAGTTGACAATTTATTGAGACTTGCTAGATTTTGGTATTAACAGGATGCAGTCGGTTTTGGCGATCGCATTTTATACCATTTTTTGTTCTCCTGTTGTAACATTTATTTATAGACATGGAGGACAAAATATGCTATTGAGTGTCAGCGATACGATCCGGGAGCAGCGACAATTTTTTGCTACTGGGAAAACTAAAGATGTGGATTTTCGGATCGAACAACTCCAGAATCTCAAAAGTGCGATCGCCTCCAATCAATCACGGATTGTAGATGCTGTCAAGGCTGATTTAAACAGGCCGGAGTATGAGGCGTATTTTGAAATTGCTGCGATCGCAGAAGTTAATTATGCCATCAAAAACGTGAAATCGTGGGCCAAGCCCAAAAAAGTGCCAACATCGATCGATCAATTCCCCGCCTCAGCCCGCATTTACCCGGAACCTTTGGGCGTGGTTTTAATCATCGGGCCCTGGAATTACCCGTTTCAGCTCATGATATCACCTTTAGTCGGGGCGATCGCCGCCGGCAACTGCGCCATCCTCAAACCCTCAGAAATCGCCTCGCACACCTCGGAAGTTGTCGCGGATATGATCCTCACAGCCTTCGATCCCGCCTACATCTGCGCGATCGAAGGAGGAGTCGAAATCAGCAAACAATTATTAGCCGAAAAATTCGACCACATCTTCTTTACCGGAGGCACAAAAATCGGTAAAGTAGTCATGGAAGCCGCCGCCAAACACCTGACACCTGTAACATTAGAATTGGGCGGCAAAAGTCCTTGCATTGTTGACTCAGACATTCAAATTGAATATACTGCAAGACGCATTGCTTGGGGCAAATTTATCAATGCCGGTCAAACTTGTATCGCTCCGGATTACCTGTTAGTTGACAAAAAAGTTAAACCCGATTTGATGCAAGCAATTAAATCATCAATTCACGAATTTTACGGCGACGATCCGCAGCAAAGTCCCGACTATTCGCGAATTATCAATCAGCATCATTTAGGACGTTTGGCAGAGTTTATCAAAGACGGCGAAATTGTCGCCGGCGGCCAAACCAATGCCGAAGATAAATATATTGCGCCAACGGTAATTGACAAGGTTTCCTGGGATTCGCCAGTGATGCAGGATGAGATTTTTGGCCCGATTTTGCCAGTTTTGGAGTATGAGGAACTCTCGGAGGCGATCGCCCAAATCAACGCCCGCCCCAAACCCCTAGCTTTGTATTTGTTCTCGAAAGATAAGGAGAAACAAGAGCGAGTTTTGCGCGAAACTTCTTCGGGTGGAGTTTGCATCAACGACACAGTTATGCAAGTCGGAGTCACAACTTTACCTTTTGGCGGAGTTGGCGACAGTGGCATCGGTAGCTATCACGGTAAAGCGAGTTTTGATACTTTTTCACATCAAAAAAGCGTGCTGCAAAAGTCATTTTTACTTGACTTAAAATGGCGCTATGCTCCATATTTAGGTAAGTTAGACTTGATTAAGAAAATTATCGGTTGAGCGATCGTACTTGTGGGGCGGGTAAACCCGCTTAAATTTGAGGCAGGCTAGAAGCCCACCCCACAAGAGTTTATTTTTTATAATTGAATTAAAAGCTGATTTGCTTAGCCAAAGAAACCCGCCCTATTCCCAATATTATCGGTTGAGTTATTCCACTATGAACGAGAATTTACCGGAAATTTTAGCTGAACTGCGCCACTACTTTAATAATTTGTACGGCGACAGACTTGTGCAATTAATTCTCTACGGTTCCCAGGCGAGAGGAGACGCCAAACCAGATTCTGATATTGATATTTTGGTTGTTTTGAACGAACCTGTTAGTGCTGGCAAAGAAATCGCTCGCACCAGTGAATTTGTTGCCGCTTTGTGCTTAGATCGTACTGTAGTAATTTCTAGTGCTTTTGCTTCCGCAGTACGTTTTCAGGAAGAGAAAAGTCCTTTCTTTCTAAATGTTCGCAGAGAAGGAGTACCGATTTGACACCAGAACAAATTGCTCTTTTAACAAAAGCTAAAGGTTTGTAGTGCGGACTTTAGTCCGAATCAAATTCTGCGGACTAAAGTCCGCACTACAAACCTTTTGAATTTAAGGAAATTAGCGGCTGGGAAATCAGTCACTTGCTTAATCTTAATTGAGTTAAAATAATGTTAGTTATTACCCCAAATTATTATGTTTCCTAAATATCCGGTGCCTCAAACAGAGCCGCCCCGATCGCCCAAAGAAACGCTCCCCACGATGTACGATCTACCTAGCGAAAATCCGGAGGAACCTGGTTTTCCCGATGAATTTCACGGCCTGCAACCGCAGTTGCTGAGCCATACCTTCCGCCCTTCCAACTATTCCGCTTCCCAAATATTTACCGGAAGCGACATGAATCTTTATTATGATGTGCGTCACCCGTTGTGGTACAAGCGCCCGGATTGGTTTGGAGTGGTGGGAGTTTCCCGATTGTATGATGAAGTCGATATGCGGCTGAGTTACGTCATTTGGCAAGAGGGTGTTAATCCTTTTGTGATTGTAGAATTGCTTTCGCCGGGAACAGAAAAGGAAGATTTGGGAGCAAATGATGGGGAACAATTACAGTCTGAATCTGAACAAATAGCAGGTAACGGTAATATAAACCACGAACAGATTCAGGCAAAACCGATGAGAAAATGGGAGGTTTACGAGCAGGTTTTGCGGATTCCTTATTATGTTGTTTTCAGCCGCTACACCAATCGATTAAGGGCTTTTAAATTGAACGGAGCTCGCTATGAAGAATTGGAACTTTCTGACTCGCGCCTGTGGATGCCTGAGATTGATTTAGGCTTGGGTTTGTGGCAGGGAGATTATCTGGGAGTCGATCGACTGTGGTTGCGCTGGTACGATAGTGAAGGCAATTGGATTCCTACTCCCGAGGAGCGGGCCGAGCAGGCACAAGAGCTTGCCGAGCAGGCACAAGAGCTTGCCGAACAGGAAAGACAGCGTGCAGAGATTGCCGAAGCTCGCTTTGCATCTTTAATCGAAAGACTGCGGGAATCTGGCATCGATCCCGATCGATTTTTGAACGGTTGATACTGAATTGGGCGGGAAAAGAGAGAAAGTGCGATCGCTCTTTGATTAATTATACGAAAAAAGGGGCGATCGCTAATTTCACTTTACAAGCAGACTCTCGATGTAGTAAAATAGCGGCTCAAAGGCGATTTTGACTATTTATATTGAAAAAACTCTTATCGTTTCTTGCCGTTCCAGCGATTATGGCTTCTGCCTCGTTTGCAAGTTACATTCCACCCAGCTATGTGCTGCGAGTAGAAACTGTAAAACTGGGAATGCTGCGGCTAACAAATACTTCAACTGCCCCGATTTATGTCAAAAGCTTTGTCCTCCGCAACCACACAGTCAACGAACTCGGCAAACGAACCGGAGAAGTTGATAAAATCTTGGTGGATGTCAATGCAGCGATCGCTCCCGCACACAGCATACTAGAATCAATTAAGGCTCGTCCATATCAGACAACCGCAAATACTGAGCTGGTGCAGTGGAATGAAAAACGCAAAGTTCACCGAGACGGATTGCTAATCTGTTTTATTAACGATTTCAATCACAATGTCTTTGTAACTCCTAACGGACATTTGCCCTGTCCGAAATAATTAAAATCAGAAATGTCATACTATCTTTTAGCATCTTCTCATCAAACAGCAATTTATGGAACCTCTAGCAAAAGAACGTTGTGCCGCTTGCCTTCCAAACTCTCCCCGCGTCACAGCTTACGAAATTGTCCAACTTAAGCCTCAAATTCCCGACTGGAATTTGATTGAAAAAAATGGCATTCCTCAGTTAGAACGCACCTACAAATTCCCGGATTTCAAAAGTGCGATCGCCTTTACTAACAGCGTCGGCGAAGCAGCAGAAACTGAAGGGCATCACCCCGCACTGTTAACCGAGTGGGGAAAAGTTACGGTTACTTGGTGGACTCACGCGATTTCTGGGTTGCACCGCAATGATTTTGTGATGGCGGCGAAAACAGATGCGATCGCACATCAATTCCTAGCATAAAATCAGACTTACCGGCTGATGATAGTCTCAGAAGTCAGAGCTCCGGACACCGGTGAATGCTGTTGATTCGCATTCAACAATTCCAGATTCAGCCGGTAGCCGACATTCCGCACAGTTTGAATTAGACTCGGCTGTCGCGGGTCGATTTCGATTTTTTTCCGCAGAGAGAGTACGTGAGTGTCGATCGTGCGCGGGTTGTCAATTGCATCAGGCCAGGCCCGACGCAGCAAATCGGAGCGCGACAGAGGCACTCCTCCAGCCTGAGCCAGCACGTACAGCAGGCTGAATTCCTGGGGAGTAAGCTCGATGTGTTCTTCGTGAAGCCTGACTCGGCGCTGTACCAAGTCAATTTTTAGCCGCCCGCACTCCAGCATCGCGGGCGGTACCATCGTGCGGTTGCGGCGCATCAGGGCTTCCACCCTCGCCATAAATTCTTGCATCCCAAACGGTTTAGTCAGGTAATCGTCGGCGCCAGACTTCAAACCTTCCACAATATCCGCTTCTGAATTCCGCGCCGACAGCATCAAAATCAGCGATTGCTGCTGCTGTTGGAGCCAGCGGCAAAATTCCAAACCGTCCCCATCAGGCAATTGGGCATCAAGAATCACTAGGGTTGGCTGGCGGCTGAAAAATATTTCCCTAGCATGACTGATATCCGCTGATTGGTGCACCCAGTGACCGACTTGCTGTAAGTGCCAGCCCAAGAGCGATCGCAGGTGCGGATTTCCTTCAACAATTGAAATACTTGCAGATCCCACAACGGCGAGCTTCCCTTATCACTAATGGCTACCAGGTTAACAGAGGTTTTGTCAAGGTTTTGTAACCATGGCTACTCAAGCATAAGCTGCGTTTAAAGCTGCGAACAAACTGATGGTACTAATTTTAAAGATTTGGTCAAATTGCGATCGTCAGACCCCAGAAAGGTTAAATCATTCTGGCGGTGAGCTTACAATGAAAATAAGATAGCTTACAGCCGATCGATCCCATGACCCAACCACCAGCCAAAACCGACCCCCCCGACCGGGTACCCACTCCTAGGAGGTTGACAAATCGCGCAACTGACACTAGAATTCCTCCAACCGTTCGCTCGGTAGCCGGAACACTCACTCAGTTCGATCGCCAAATTCAGCAATATCCTGACTCTATTAAACGCACAACGAATAATGTAGGTGCGCGCGATGGAGTTGAGCTACTGCATTGGGGCGAGTGAAATTTTTTATGGAGGGTAGTAGCCTGTTGAGCAGGGTAAAAACTTTTATTTAGCAATCGCCTCTCTCCTGAGCTTGCTCAGTATGAATCCGGGCCGTTCCTAAATCCCGCCGTCATTATACACACCACAAAGGATTTCAAACTCACACCATGCTACAAGACACCCAAACAATCCGGCACTACCAAAAACTCACCGACGCCCTCGTCGAAATGTGGAATAGAGGTTATCGTTTCGATGACCTGCGGCTTTACTTAGATGGCTACCTCGCAGCCCTGCGACATTGTAACAGCCTGGAGCCCTATCTGATTCACAGATTAGAGGAAGAAGCAGCGCGTTACATTCACGATCCTTCCAATTTTGAAATGCCACAGACACAGACGCAAGCTGAATCAGATTACTATTAAATGCCAAATTTGGTTTAATAAACCTATTAGGTTTGTAGTGAGGACTTCAGTCCTGCCTTGACGCTTTTAATGAATAATGACTAAAGTCCTTACTACAAACAACCGATAAATAATCGGACCTGGTATGAGAGTCAGAAAGTCGTAAGCTGTAGCTGCAAAATAGAAGTTTAGTAGGGCGGGGCTGTGTCCGCCCTACTGCTGTTATAGTTAGAAATTTGGGAAAGTTTTAAGTTCGGAACTCAGAATTTTTTAAGTCTTTAACTTACAATTTAAAACTCACAATTTAAAACTCAAAACTTTCTTTCTTCTTTCCCTTCCTTGGATTTAAGAAGCCAAAGCGACTTCTACAGCTTCTTGCAATTCACCCTTTTGATACATCTCGATCATAATATCCGAGCCGCCAATAAACTCGCCGTTGATATAAACTTGGGGAATTGTCGGCCAGTTGGAATACTCTTTAACGCCTTGACGAATTTCTTGGTCTGCCAAAACATCAACTGTTTCGTAAGGCACTCCCAAAGTATTGAGAATTTGCACCACAGTATTAGAGAAACCGCACTGTGGCATTAACTTATTGCCCTTCATGAACACCATGATTTTGTTTTGCTTAACCAATTCGTCAATTCTTTCATGTGCTGTACTCATGGTATCTCCTAATATTGTTTGAAAAATTTTAAACGTTGACTGACACAGAAACCGGGTTTTTCACCAAAATCTCTCGTTAAAGCCATAGATTCCGGTGAAAAACCCGGTTTCTTTGCTTTTTGTGCTAACACTGCTAAGTAAATATTGACATAAGCACCAACTTGTGATGTCAAGATAGCAACTGAACAATTAAGCAACAGGACTTTTCGCTGCCCATTCTGCGGGAGTTAAGGTTTCCAACGCCAAAGCGTGGATAGCTTCACTAGCCATTGCCTGTTTGAGGGCTCCGTAAACCAGTTGGTGCTGCTTGACGCGGCTTTTCCCTTCAAAGGCGGCAGAGACTACTCTCGCCTGGTAGTGATCGCCGCCGCCGGTCAAATCGTCAACTTGTATCTTAGCGTCGGGCAACTCTGCCTTAATCATTTCTGCTACTTGAGACGGTGTAACCATTGGTTTCGGTGATAAAGGGCTGTAATGAATGATTTTAGTGGAACTATTTGTTAGACGATCGCGGTTGAGTTGCAGCAGGCCGGGGATAGGGCGCATCCACAAAACCCAATTCCAGTAACTGCTGGTAAGCTTTTTTGCCCAAGTCGCGAGTTGGCTGCTGCGATCGAATAATCTGAATTAGTAGGGGAACAGCCAGTTCCGGCTTGTTTTGCGCCCGGTGTACCAACGCCAGCCGGTAGGTAGCTTCGTCGCGCATTTGGGCTGTTTCCACAGCTTTGGTGCGGTGGCTGTCTGCCAACCGGATGTCAATTCCGGCAAAACTGCTGCCCAGTTGTTGGTAGAAGTTGGAGAGTTGATTGAAAATTTGGCGGGATTCTTGGAGTTTTTGAGCCGCTAGCGTGTAATTTTGATTGGAAATTGCACCGCTGGCTTCTGTCATCAAACGCTGGCCTCCGGCAATGCTCAGCAAGCTGCTATCTTGGGTAACAGGGCGGAGGTTGTTGGGGTCTGTGGGGTCGTCGGCAGGATCGACTTGTGGTTGGTTATCTGGTCTAGAAGGTTGTTGTGCTTGGGCTTGGAGCGGTTGCAACAGGGTCAAAACTGCGATCGCCCCGATCGTCATCCGGGCAGTGGAGCTAAGCCAGCAAACAGTTCCAGAGTATACCATGAAATTACTTTGCGCCTCGGCGCTTTAAAAAGATATTTAGCTTGAGCCGATCTTACCATTGGCGATCGCAACCGGCTAAGTGTAAACCAAATTTGTTCAAATGTCAAAGGGGGCGATCGAGAAAAATGTTCTTTAGGAAAAATTAAAGTAGAGACTTGACACGCTGTTCTCGTTATGAGAACATAGAGGTGTCGTTTAAAAAACGGTAACGGTACTCGAATGAGACTAATTTCCAAGAAAAATCTGGAGAGTGCGATCGAATCCTACCCCGACGAGGCCAAGGCTGCGATCGCAGTCTGGCGCAAGGCTATCAAAGACAATTGGGAATCACTAGAAGACATTCGACAGGGGTATTCCCAATCGGTCGATCAAGTCTGTGGATATACCATATTTAATATTAAAGGCAATCAGTATAGATTAATCGTAAAAATAAATTATACAACCAAAATTATTTATTTTAAAAAATTTATAACCCATGCCGAATATGACAAAATTAAGTGGAATGATGAAGATGAAGTAAAACAGAAAATAGGTTAATATCCCACTCTATACATCAGGGAAACATTACAGATTCCCTGATGTATTCAATAAATCCAAAACATTTACTCCAAACGTCAAAATCCTAATGCCGAGAAACAAACACCCACCTTCTACTTGAAAACTATGTCTAAGTAAGCAAAGGAATGAGCAATGAACATCACAATTGAAAAAACAGCTTACGGTCAACTGCTGGCGAAATCTCAGCCTAAGCCCATCCTGAACGAAGAAGATAACGACCTTGCCCTCGCAGAAGTCGATTTTCTGATGTCTAAGGAAGAATTAACCCTAGAAGAAGAAACTTTACTGAGTCTCTGGGGGCTGTTGATCGAAGAATACGAATCAAAATATTACCCAGATCCAGAAGTAACTCCCCAGGATGTTCTATTGCATTTCATGGAAATCCGCGAACTCAAACAAGCCGATTTAGTGGGCGTGATTGGTTCCAAAGGAGTAGTATCTGAGGTGGTTAATGGGAAACGGGCGATTAGCAAGGCGCAAGCTAAGGCGCTGGGAGAATTCTTTAATATTAATCCTAGCGTGTTTATTTGAGAGAGAAGACAGAGATCAAATAAGACGGCGGTTGAAACCGCTTCTATACAAACTTGCACGTGACGGGAGCAGGTTGAAGAGACCAGGCGGTTTCAACCGCCCAGTCTTCTCTCCCAAAGAAACAGGAATATTTCTGATGGTACAACCAAGCAAACCAACCTCCGCCACCCTCCAAAACTATCAAGGTATTGGAGTTCCAGAAGCCAGTCTGGCAGTGATTTTGCAGCGCGGCGGCGATGAATTGTTGCTGTCAAAAGTTCCTAACCGCTTTACAGTCCGTCCTTCAACAACAGCATCAGCATCGAACAATTGGGCTGCAACAAATCAGGCAAAACTTAACCGTCGCGTCAGCCAAAGCAATCTCGAAGAATATCTAGTGCCGCCGTCCAACCTAGATGCAGCAATGCAAGCCGCCCGCGCCAGCGATGCGGTAGCTTTTGCCAGCCATGTTTATTGTCCGGCAAACAATCCGAATACATTCTTTTATTTGACAGACCAAATTACTATTCAATTTGGCGAACAAGTAAACGAAGAATCGCGAAAGTCGATCGCCAATGCAGCAAATTTAACCATAAGTCGGCCAGTCGAAGGCATTCCCAACACCTTCATCTGCTTCGTCACCAAACAAGCAACAGAAAACCCGATCAAAATTGCCAACCGCCTGACAAGATATCCAGAAGTTTTGATTGCCGAGCCCAATATTATACTAGAAACTCAGCAGCATTATACACCCCGCGATCCGTTTTATCCCAAACAGTGGTATCTCAACAACCAAGGCGGCAACGAACTTGTCGGCAGCGCTCAAATTTATGCAGAACCAGCTTGGGATATGACTCGCGGCGTGCGATCGATCGTAATTGCGATCGCCGACGATTCAGTCGATCTGACGCACCCCGATTTTCAAGGCCAAGGTAAAATCGTCTCGCCCATCGATTTCAAAGACGGCGACACTTCCCCGATGCCAGTTGCCGAATCGGACAACCACGGTACGAGTTGCGCAGGCGTCGCTGTGGCGGAAGAAAACGGTAAAGGCACTGTCGGCGTCGCCCCCGGATGCGCCCTGATGCCCATCCGTACTAGCGGTTTTCTTGATGACGAGTCGATCGAAAAAATATTCAATTGGGCAGTGGAAAAAGGCGCCGCCGCGATCTCTTGCAGTTGGGGCCCAGGGGCAGTTTACTATCCGCTTTCCCTGCGCCAAAGTGCCACCATCACCAAAGCAGCCACCCAAGGGCGGGGCGGCAGAGGCTGCGTGATTCTGTTTGCTGCGGGGAATGCCAACCGCCCAGTCAACGGCACTGTGGACGAAAAAGGCTGGCAAAATAACGTTGTGGGCGATCGAACTAATTGGCTGTCAGGATTTGCAGTCCACCCGGATGTGATTGCCGTGGCTGCTTCCACTTCCCTCAACAAAAAAGCAGCCTACAGCAATTGGGGCAGCAGTATCTCGGTTTGCGCCCCCAGCAACAACGCGCCCCCTGGCACCTGGCTACCACAAACCGGATTTATTGCGACTGCGCCGGAGGTGTCGCAGTATTTGCCCGGTTTGGGGGTGTTTACGGACGATCGAGTCGGGGTTGCCGGCTACGACTCGGGGGACTACACGAATAGTTTTGGCGGCACTTCTAGCGCCACTCCAGTAGTCGCTGGAGTTGCAGGTTTAGTGCTATCTGCCAACCCTCGTTTGACGGCGCGGGAAGTGCGGGGAATTCTCGAACAAACTGCTGACAAAATTGTCGATGCCGATGCCGATCCGCAGTTGGGTAATCGGTTGGGAAATTATGATGCTAACAGCCGCCGCAGCGATTGGTTTGGTTACGGGAAAGTGAATGCTTTTAAGGCCGTGCAAGCTGCTGTGAGAAAGGGCGGCGGCAATCCAAATATCGGCGGTGCGAGGTTCAGCGATATTTCTGGACATTGGGCAGAAAAGTTTATTGAAGCTTTGGCTGCGGCGAATATAATTAGCGGTTTTCCTGACGGTTCTTTCGGCCCTGACAACAGTTTAAATCGCGCTCAATATGCGGCACTGTTGGTGACTGCATTTAGTCCGATTCCGAAGGCACCAGCGACAAATTTTATCGATGTTTCTGCGAGTTTTTGGGCGAAAAGTGCGATCGAACGGGCGAATCGGGCGGGGTTTTTGTCAGGGTTTCCGGGCTTGAAGTTCGGCCCGAATCAAAATTTGACGAAGACTGAGGCGATCGTATCTTTGGTTAACGGTTTAGAACTTAAGGGTTCAAATCCCGATATTTTGAAAGTTTACAGCGATCGCAGTCAAATTCCTAATTTTGCTTTAAGCGCCGTAGCAACAGCAACTGCTTTAAAGATTGTAGTAAACTATCCGGCGCGCGATCGGCTCTCACCGCAGCGGGACATCACCCGGGGCGAGATTTCGGCTTTAATTTACCAGACTTTGGTAGCAATTAATCGCGCTAGGGCGATCGATTCTCCATACATTGTCTAGCCAATAAATTAAGCATAATTCTTGTAGGGGCGGGTTCACCAACCATCAATAAGATCGGCCAGAGAGCCCGTAAACCCGCCCCGCCCCAACCCGAATATTGTGGTCGATCGACCGCAGCAAATATCAGCCGCTATAATTCGCGAGTCAAACCACTTTTTGCGTAAGTGCTGACGAAGCGATCGCTATTGCGATTATAGCTTGACATATCCAGTTACTTTCCGGGAAATCCAGGGTTTCAGACGGCGAACTAAAAACAGTCCGAACTATGACCATAAGATGGGCTACATCGGCGGAATATGAGCCAAAACCGCAGTCAATCAGAGAAATTGACTAAGCCGATAGTCATGGCGAATGAATTTTTGTAAACGTTTGCGAAAATTGCGAACACTACTATGTAAAACAAATATACAATTTGGGACTATAAAATCCATTGTGCCACCAATTAGACCTACACAATCAAGTGATGTTCAAAAGCTCTGTTGAGCTAAGGTGCGGTGTGAATCGCCCTAGCCATACAGTTTATAAATCCAGGACTGCTCAAATTGAAATTGATTGGAGAAAACCATGACTAACTCAAGCGACATTCTATTTAATCAACCTGTAATTATCGAAGCCTGTGAAGAATTTGTCCAACGGGATATGTTGGAACTTAGAGGTAGTTTCCCCGGATTGCTCCAAGATGCCCCCATGTCTTCAACTGCGGTGGTCAATGGTTTATCCCAACAGTTAATTTATCAATTGCAACTGATTGTACCCGATGCCTTTGTCAGTTTTGATGACCTCAATGTAGACTTGCTGGATGCAGCTTTTCCCTACGTACAAACTCCGGCAAAAGAGGCACTTCAGAGAGCAATTCAAGATCGAGGTCAAACGATGCAGGTGAACTCTGCCTACCGCACGATCGCCCAGCAAATGTTATTGTATAACGATCGCTCCAACAACTCTAATCCTGTAGCGCCACCGGGCGCCAGCAACCACCAAACAGGGCTAGCGATCGACATTGAAGATGCCAGAGGCTGGGAATCTTATTTGATCCCATATGGCTGGGAACCATTACCGGGCGATCCGCCTCACTTCGACTACATAGGCGACGGGACGATCGATCTTCGCAGCAACTCAATACTCGCATTTCAGCAGCTTTGGAATCTGAACAACCCTGATGCACAGATTGGCGAGGATGGCGGCTTTGGTTCCCAAACCGAAGATGCACTTAATCGATCGCCTGCTCAAGGGTTTGCTAAAGCGCCGTGGGATGACAACCCCAGAACATTGCGGTTGGCGATGCCGAGAATGGAAGGCTCGGATGTCATCAAGCTTCAGGAAGGCTTGAAAAAGGCTGGGATTGCAGTTGGGGCTGATGGTGAATTTGGGCCGGGAACAGATACAGCCGTCAAGGAATTTCAGCATAAAAAAGGTTTGAAGCCAGACGGAATAGTCGATCGCCAAACCCGCGAACAAATGGCTTGAGGTGTGAGCGCGATCGAGTTCACCAAACCTCTAACAGAACTTCCTCCGCCTGCGGTGGAAGTTCCGTTTATAGCTCAGCTTGTGGGTTTGGGCAGGTTTTGCTTCCAAGTGTCACAAATTGCAGTAGCGCTATAATTGGCAATCTTTTTGATAATCAACGTAGCGACGAGAGTAGCAACAGCAGGAGCAAGTCCCACTCCAGAGATCAGAATAGGAGCTAACATCCCAGCAGCTTTAGTGTAATTTTGGCCGATCGCTTCATCCAGGATTTTCTGAGTCTGTGGATCGTTTCCCAGGGGTTTGCACATCAGATCGTAAACTAAGGGATTTACGCGATCGAACAACCGCTGGCCAGCTTCTAGGAGCCTGGGCTCGATCGATGCTCTAGCCGCCACATTCACATCAATAGAATCCAGGGAAGCAGCGTCTATCCCTCTGGTTCCAAGTCCAGCCGCATCATCTCCTATGGCTCGAGCGCGATCGCCAATCTGTGCTGCTAGCTGATCCTCATCAAGTTCCCACAAACTTTTTACAAGAACCTCAATTTCTGCCATGATTGCTTGTCTCCCGACTTTAATTAACTAGAATATTGCCGATCGTGCTTTGCCTGCGAAGCTGATGAGTGAAAACCCGTCACCGTCAATATAGCTTAACCAAGACAGAGCTACAGAGCGGAAATCTTAACCATTCTTGAGAAAAGTGCGATCGACCCATCAAACTGCTGCTAATACCATTTTCCCAAAATCACCCAACAGTATTTGTAGGGTGCGTCGCCACGAACAATCCCTAAACTTAATCGACAATATCATAGCGACGCACCTTACACATAGAGTGAACGAAACAAAACCAACACTTTTCTGAGAAAAATATTTTTTCTAAACGTTATAAATATGTAATATTTAAATCCCCAGAAAGTTACTATCGAACCGGAAACAAAGTATTTGTAGGGTGCGTCGCCACGAACAATCCCTAAATTCAATCGACAATATCATAGCGACGCACCTTACACATAGAGTGAACGAAACAAAACCAACACTTTTAGATCGATATTTTTTCTAAACGTTATAAATATGTAATATTTCAATCCCCACAAAGTTACTATCGAACCGGAAACAAAGTATTTGTAGGGTGCGTCGCCACGAACAATCCCTAAATTCAATCGACAATA
>NZ_JAUBUN010000005.1:0-32495 GCF_036702665.1 Microcoleus sp. Aus8_D2 | reverse complement strand
TCGTAGCGACGCACCTTACACATAGAGTGGACGAAACAACCCCAAACATTCTACTGTAGCAAGTTGTGCTTGTTACTTTCGCTCTGCCTGGTAACGCAAATCTAGAAGCTCTGCCTCGTTTTACCTCGCAGCTTATAGGAAAAAGGACTATAGGAGGTGTTTGAGTTAAAAATTCGTTCCTTATAGTTTTTTACCTGTAGGGATACGGCACTGCCCATTAGTGTCAACTTAATGTCAAACGTAGTTCTGGCATTCTGTCTAGCGATTAAAGCCAGATCCCCCCTTAGCTTGCCCCCTACTCCCCCTTCTTAAGGGGGGGACAAGAATCTTCTCAAAGTCCCCCTTCTTAAGGGGGATTTAGGGGGATCAGGCCTCGGATAAAAGCGAGATTTATCAACGGTTTCAAGCTTAAGTTGACACGCCTTGGACACGGCGCCGTATCCGGCAATTTACGATCCTGACAGATAATTTATATCCGCTTAATAATGGTAGCAAAAAATTGTCAAGCATGGTATTACCATCGAACCGAAAACAAAGCAAACACAGTTAAATTTGTCGCCCAATCAAGCATATCAATCCAACAGTCATCAAAGCTGTACATTCCGTCAAAATGTAAAGTTACTTAACGCGCAGCAAAGATTTTATTGCCAGATAGGTATACTAAGACTGAACCCTAGAGAAATAAAAATACCTTCCTCCGTTTAAGTAAAACAAATCTCCTCAAGCAAACAGAAGTAAAAGCTCCAGAAAACCAGAGTAATTCCCGAACTCATGACTAACAACCACCCAGTCAAAACAATTCTGATTCTGGCAGCCAATCCCACCAATACCGCCCCCTTGCGATTGGAGCAAGAAGTTCGGGAAATTGACGAAGGATTGCGACGGGCAAATAAGAGAGAGCAATATAAATTAGAACAAAAATGGGCCGTGCGTTCCCGTGACTTTTACCGAGCTATTTTAGATTGTCAACCCAACATTGTCCACTTTTCCGGGCATGGTGCAGGAGTAGATGGAATTGTCCTAGAAGACGATACCGGAAAAATGGCGCTGGTGCAGACAAACGCCCTCGCCAGTATGTTTAAATTGTTTGCCCAGAAAGGTGTAGATTGTGTAATTCTCAATGCTTGTTATTCCGAAGTACAGGCAGAGGCAATTAGCCAATACGTTAATTATGTCATTGGCATGAATCGAGCTGTAGGAGATAAAGCAGCCGTTGCCTTTGCCGTGGGATTTTATGATGCGATCGCGGCGGGATATACCGTGGAAGAATCCTACGAATTAGGTTGCTCGCAGATGATGAGTTTCCGAGAGCAGGACACTCCTGTTTTCAAGAAAAAACCGTTAATCACTCCAGCAATTGATAATACTTTAATCCCTTTAGAAGATGCGATCCCGCCCAATCCTTACCAAGGATTGTCTGCCTTTGGGGAAGAAGATGCCGACTTCTTTTTCGGACAGGAAAAATTTGTCAGTAATTTAGTAGAAGTAACGCACAAACAACCGTTGGTAGCAGTGGTTGGGCCAAGTGGCAGCGGTAAATCTTCCGTGGTATATGCGGGATTAATTCCCAAATTGCGAACAGAGGGAAACTGGTTAATTGAATCCTTCCGTCCGGGCAAAGAACCGTTTGTGCAGTTAGCTTTTGCCTTGGTGAGGCAATTAGAACCAGAAGCGGGGGAAACTCAACAACTGCGGGAAACAATCGGGCTAGCAGGTGATTTGCGAAACGGTAGAATCACTTTGCAGCAAGTGGTATCTCGCATTTTAGATCGCAACCCAGGGAAACAGTTGTTGTTAGTTGCCGACCAATTTGAGGAACTGTACACGCTTTGTCAGGTGAAGGAAGAACAGGAACGTTTTGCAGATGCGTTGCTAGCGGCAATTGCTCAAGAAAATATCACACTTGTTTTAACTTTACGGGCTGATTTTTACGGGTATGTGCTTTCTTATCGTCTGTTGCGGGATGCCTTGCAGGAGTATACACCGCAGTTACTCAGTTCCATGAAACGGGAGGAATTACAACAAGCCATTGAATTACCTGCTCAAAAATTGGAAGTACAATTAGAGGCACAATTAACCCAACACATTCTCGATGATGTGGGGTCAGAACCGGGGAATCTGCCCTTATTAGAATTTGCCCTAACTCGCTTGTGGGAAAAGCAGCAACACCGAGAGTTAACTCACCAAGCTTACGAGGAAATTGGCGGGGTAAAAAAAGCCATTGCCAATCACGCAGAACAAGTTTATCAAAAACTCAACGAGACCGAGAAAAAGCAGGCACAACGAATTTTTGTGCAATTAGTGCGTCCGGGGGAAGGAACAGAGGATACCAGGCGCGTTGCTACCCGTGCAGAAGTAGGGGAAGATAACTGGAATTTGGTCAGTTATTTAGCTGGATATCCAGCTCGTTTGGTAGTGACGGGACGGCAAGAAACGGAAGATACAGTAGAGGTAGTGCATGAAGCGCTGATTCGAGAATGGGGAACTCTGCGCGAGTGGATTAATGCTAACCGTCAGTTTCGGACTTGGCAAGAACGGCTGAAGGTGGCCCTGCGGGAGTGGAAGAATGATAACCATGACTCTGGAGGTTTGTTGCGGGGTGCATCGTTAACTGTGGCGGAAGATTGGTTGCACAAACGTGCAAATGAGATGACTCAGGAACAACGAGATTTTATTCAGGTTAGCGTTCAAGAATGCAATCGAGAACGACAAAAGAAGCAACGCAGGCGGCAACTGACAATTATCGGGCTAAGTGGCTTTTCGGTGATAGCGTTGGGTTTAGCAGGACTAGCGGGTGTGGGTTGGCGGAATGCTGCTATTAATCAAATTAATTCTCTGGCTCAATATTCCGATGAGCTTTTACTTTCAAAAGATAGCTCGAAAGGTGTCAAAGCCAGTTTGAAAGCACTTTTGGCAATGCAACGTACACCTTGGGTAGATGCGAATACCCGCACTCAAGTAGAACTGGCATTATTAAATACAGTGTCTAATGTAGCAACACAAAACAACCAAACGGGTCATACAGGCAAAGTTAATAGTATCAGTTTCAGCCCCAATCGTAAGGTACTAGCAACAGCCAGTGATGACAACACCGTGAAAATTTGGGATACCAGCACCTACAAAGAAATTAAAACCTTGATTGGGCATATAGACAAAGTTAATAGTGTCAGTTTCAGCCCCAATGGCAATGTGTTGGCAACAAGCAGTGCTGACAAAACAGTGAAACTTTGGGATACCAGCACCTACAAAGAAATCAAAACTTTGGTTGACGAAAATCAGGAGGTTCGGGGCATCAGCTTCAGCCCCGATGGCAATATACTGGCTGCTGCAACCTATAGTAATAATGTGAAACTGTGGGATATCACCACCTACCAAGTAATCAAAACCCTAGATGGCCATAAAGCCTGGGTTAATAGTGTCAGCTTCAGCCCCAATGGCAAGATGCTGGCTTCTGTCGGTGCTGACAAAACCGTGAAACTTTGGAATACGAGTACCTACCAAGAAATTAAAACCTTGACTGGGTATACTTCAGGAACTAATGGCGTTAGCTTCAGCCCCGATAGTAAGAAGCTAGCTTATATCAGTGATGGCAACGAAGTGAAACTTTGGAATACCATTACCCATAAAGAAATCAAAACCCTACGTGGCGATAAAGCCTGGGTTCATGTCAGCTTCAGCCCCGATGGCAAGATGCTGGCTTCTGTCAGTAGTGACAACACTGTAAAACTTTGGAATACCAGCACCTACCAAGAAATTAAAACCTTGACTACGCATAGGTACAATGTTTTCGCTGTCAGTTTCAGCCGCGATAGCAAGATGCTGGCTTTTGGTGGTGAGGGCAACAATGTGAAAATTTGGGATACCACGAGCCACAAAGAAATCCAAACCCTGAGTGGGCATATGAGAGACGTTTATGACATCAGTTTCAGCCCCGATGGCAAAATGCTGGCTTCTGCCAGCCGTGACAACACGGTAAAACTTTGGAATACCAGCACCAACAAAGAAATCAAAACCCTGAGTCCGCATCATAAAAAGAGCGTTACGGGCATCAGTTTCAGTCCCAATGGCAAAATGCTGGCTTCTGCTAGTGCTGACAAAACCGTGAAACTTTGGAATACGAGTACCTACGAAGTAATTGAAACCTTGACTGGGTATGCTTCAGGAACTAATGGCATTAGCTTCAGCCCCGATAGTAAGAAGCTAGCTTATGTGAGTGATGGCAACAAAGTGAAACTTTGGGATACCACCACACACAAAGTAACTAAAACTTTAACTGTGCATATCGACAAAGTTAATAGTGTCAGCTTCAGCCCCGATGGCAAAACGCTGGCAACTGCCAGTAATGACAAAACAGTGAAACTTTGGGATACCAGCACCTATCAAGAAATTAAAACCTCGATGAGGCATGAAAATTGGGTTAATAGTGTTAGCTTCAGCCCCGATGGCAAAATGCTGGCTTCTGCTAGTGCTGACAAAACCGTGAAACTTTGGAATACGAGTACCTACCAACTAACTAAAACCTTGATTGGGCATAAAAGAGAGGTTCGGGCTGTCAGTTTTAGCTCCGATGGTAAGCTACTGGCTTCTGCCAATTTTTATAGCATGGAAGTAAAACTATGGGACACCACCACAGGCAAGGAAATTAAAACCCTCACTGGGCATACTGACTGGGTTAATAGCGTCAGCTTTAGCCCCGATAGTAAGCTTAAGCTACTGGCAACTGCCAGTAATGACAATACTGTGAAATTGTGGAGGTGGGATGTTGATTATTTACTTAAGGAAGGATGCAATTTCATAGACAATTATCTCAAAGCTAATCCTGATGATATAGAAACCATTGAAATTAAAAGAGATTTATGCAAAAAGAATTAATACTTTTAGATTTAAAACTGCATAAAAAAAACTCACTCCTATATAAAAATAAAACTTTTCCAAACCCCTTACCCACCAAAAACCATGACCAACCAAACCCCCAACTTCTACGCCCTCCTCATCGGCATCAATTTCTACTTCCCCCATCGTTTACCAGAAGGTAACTGCTACAAAAGCTTGCGGGGATGCGTTCAAGATATCAACCACGTCGAAACCTATTTAAAAGACACCTTCAACCTCACACCCGATCGAATTATTAAACTCACCGCGACTGCTTCCGACAATCCCGATCGACCCCAAGAACCCCCGGAACTCCTACCCACCTATGAAAATATCGTCGCCAAATTCAAAGAACTAACCGCCAAAGCCCAACCTCAAGACCGAGTATATATTCACTACTCCGGTCACGGCGGACGGGCGAAAACAATTTATGAAAGCCTCAAGGGTTCTATGGGTTTAGATGAAGCTTTGGTTCCCACAGATATCGGTCAACCAAATTCCCGCTATTTGCGCGATTTGGAATTTGCCAAACTCCTGGAAGAAATGGTGGCAAAAGAGTTAGTTGTCACCCTGGTACTCGATAGCTGTCATTCCGGTGGCGCAACTAGAGAAATGAGCGGAGATGACCGGATTCGAGGTGAAGGTTTTATTGACACCACTCCCCGACCAACTGATAGTTTAGTTGCACCGCTTCAGGACTTAGCACAAAATTGGCAAGTTTCCACAGAAAATAGCCGCAATATTACCGTCGTCAATGGTTTGTTGCCCGAACCGAAAGGTTATACCTTAATAGCAGCTTGTCGGGATCAGGAATTCGCTTATGAAAAGGTTTTTGAAGGGACGGAACGCAACGGCGCTTTAACTTATTATTTACTAAAAGCTTTGCGAGAATACGGGACAGAGATTCCTGTTAACAACTTGTACGATCGCATTTCTAATCTAGTGCACAATGACTTCGATCGACAAACACCCATGTTGATAGGCGAGACCAACCGCTCTTTTTTGGGCGGTCAACCTGTCGTTGCTAGCCGTAACGCTCCGGTGATGAAGGTAGATCTTACCAAAAACCGAGTCCAATTGCAAATGGGTGAAGCTAGCGGCCTTAAAAAAGGGGCTGAATTTGATATTTTTCGATTCGGGACGAGGAATTTTGAGGACAGCGAACAGCGAATTGCCACGGTTAAAGTTGTAGAGTTGGGCGCATCCGACTGTTGGGCGGAAATAACGGCGCTACACAACGAATTTACAACCAGAGAACTCAAACCTAAATTAAGAGAAGGAATAATTGAAATAGGTTCACCTGCTGTCTATGTAGGGCCACCGTTGGCACAAATTCGGAAAGTTCGGATTCTTCTACCTGACCCGTTACCGCAAATTTCTGGGGTAGATGTGTCATCACTTCCTGGTATGCTCGCAACTCAAAAAGAGGAAGTTGAAAATCATAGCTGGATAGAATTATGTCCAGAAACAGAAAAAGATGAGAATGTGAATTATTTTGTTTCCGTGAATTCTCAAGGAGAATATGTGATTTTAGATGCTCAGAAAGAACCTATCAAAAATGTTCTTTTCCCGATCGAAGTTGATGCACCTGAAGCAGCTAAAAAGCTAATTAATCGGTTAATCCATATTACAATATATCAAAATCGTTTGGAGTTGGATAATGAAGATGCTTTTTCTCGCTTAAATGGCAAACTTAAGGTAGAATTGGTTAAATCAGTCAAACGGCAACGTGTAGTTTTGAATGTTGATGGTAAAGTTCCTGTATTAGAAAAAGGTGCAGAAGATATCACTTTAGTAATTCACAATGAATCTACTCGAACTTTAAATATCACTGCCTTGATATTTTATAGGGATTTTCGGATTTTACAAATCTATCCCAAAGGTGCGAATTATGAAGTTGTAGAAGCCGGAGAAGAGAGAATAGAAAACCTCAAACTATCATTGCCAGAAAATTATGAGGAAGGGGAAAATGTAATAAAAGTATTTGCAACTGTGAATGCAACGAATTATCACTTGTGGGAGTTGCCAGCGTTAGACCAAGATTTACAGGGGCGAAGGGCGGAGATTGTAACTAAAGCGAGTAATGAATGGACGACGGAAAAGGTGGAATTTGTGCTGAGGTAAAAAAAATGTAGTGCGCGCATTTTGCTGGCTGTTTTTGCCTAGTTGTTTTTGATTGACTTTGGGTTGAGGTAATCAGAACACATCTGTTTATCCTCTGCTGTCACTTTCGGGTTGTTTTTGAGATAATCACTTATTGACTCGCAGCCTAATTTCATCAGTGTATCAAAATCCCAAATCCATAGTTTGATGGTCTTGTCAGCGCTAGCAGAAGCCAAGGTCTTGCCATCTGGACTCCATGCGACGCTATAGACCCGATCGCGATGCCCGGTGAAAGTCGCGATCTCTTTTTGGGTTTGCAGGTTCCACAGTTTGATGGTCTTGTCATAGCTAGCAGAAGCCAATGTCTTGCCATCTGGACTCCATGCGACGCTATTGACCCCAATGCTATGCCCAATGAGGGGCGCGATGGGTTTTCGGGTTTGCACGTCCCACAGTTTGATGGTGTTGTCATAGCTAGCAGAAGCCAATGTCTTGCCATCTGGACTCCATGCGACGCTATTGACCCCATTGCGATGCCCGGTGAGGGTAACGATCGGTTTTTGGGTTTGCAGGTTCCACAGTTTGATGGTCTGGTCATTGCTAGCAGAAGCCAAAGTTAAGCCATCGGGACTCCATGCGACGCTCAAGACCTGATCGCGATGCCCGGTGAGGGTGCCGATGAGTTTTTGGGTTTGCGGGTTCCATAGTTTGATCGTCTGGTCATCGCTAGCAGAAGCCAAGGTCTTGCGATCGGGACTCCATGCGACGCTCAAGACCGCACTGCTATGTCCGGTGAGGGTAACAATCTCTTTTTGGGTTTGCAGGTTCCACAGTTTGATCGTCTTATCATAGCTACCAGAAGCCAATGTCTTGCGATCGGGACTCCATGCGACGCTCAAGACCTGAGCGCTATGCCCGGTGAAAGTCGCGATCTCTTTTTGGGTTTGCAGGTTCCACAGTTTGATGGTCTTGTCATTGCTAGCAGAAGCCAAGGTTAAGCCATCGGGACTTATGGCAACGCTTCTGACCTGATCGCTATGCCGTTCCAAGCTATTGCGCTCTTTTACTTTGGGAACTGCTTGTTGCAGCGCACCCATCACTTGTTCTTTGATGATGTCTTTTGTGAGCTCGGCTGAAGCATCTAGTTGTTTGAATGTTTGTCCTGCTTTCAATCCTTCCAGCAGTGCTTGAGATGTATGCCCTGCAATAAATAATTTATTGGAAAAAGCACTTTTCTGGATGGTATTTGCTAAATTATTAGCTTGAGTGACTTGCTCGTTAGCTTGAGTGACTTGCTTAATAGCTTGAGTGACTTGTTTCCAGGCAAAAAAAGTTGCCCCAGTTGCAATTAACAGAGCCACTCCAGCAAAAACCGAGGTTCCAATTGTAATCCATCGTGCCTTTTGCTGTGCCTTGATTAGCGTCTGATTCGCTTCAGTCAAAATTTGATTAGCTTGTTTTTGTGCTGCTAAATCTCGTTCAACTTCCCGTTGTTGTAGTTCCCGACCGGCATTTAAAAACTGATAATCTAAATCGCTCAAACTTTTGCCGATCGCCCAACTTTGAGAATCTTGCAACGCCTGACCCCGCAACAGTCGCGATTCATCTTTACAACCTGAATCTTGCCAAGCTTTAAAACTTTCGTTGTAGGGGCGGAGATTCGCTAATTGTTTTTCTACCCAATTCCGGTTAAAAACTGATTGATAAATTTGGTTGTAAACTTTCAGTTTACCAGATTGTTTAACTACCAAACCTGTTAAACGTAGTTCCATCTGTTCGGGAGTATCATCAGCCGCTATCTGATTTAGTCGTAAAATTTGCTGATAGATACCCAGCAAACGACTGGCACGTTGTTTGCTCCGTAAAATGCGGTCTCTAATTGTCTTTAAATGCTCTGGCTCATCCTGTCCTTCCCAATTATATATCACCTTTTCTTGGACTATATGAGTTACCCAATTTTCAGCGTTTTCGAGCGACTCGGAATGTTGATAAATCTTGAGTAATTTACAAACTTTTTGCGTGAGAAATGGCTGTCCGCCAGTCCAGGACAATATCGCTGCTAACAACGCTTGAGAATTTTCTGCTTGATTTTCTAAGCCTACTGCTAAAGGTTGTGCCTCTTCTGCCAATTGAAAACCCGTTAACTCAATGGCACGTCCAATATTAAACGGAGTGCGAAGCTGATTGCTGATTAAGTCGGCAGGGGTTGCTACCCCAATCAAAGCAAAGGTTAAACGGTTATATTCAGGCTTGTCTGCACGCTGGTTAAAACAATCACGAATCACTGCAAAAAAATCATCAATATTAAATGGTAAAGCCAACACGCTGTCAATTTCATCAACAAATATTACGATATATTTATCAATAAACTCAAGCAATACCTCTGGGATAAACTTGCTGAAACGTTGGACAGGAGACACCAGTTCGTGACTCGTCCACCATTCATAGGAATCGAAATTATTGTAGAGTTCAAAACTATTCACTAGCGAGTCAATGATTCCAAAATACCACTCTTTAGGAGTAATGTCTGAAGTGCCAATTGCTGTAATATCAATGGCAGCACAGGCAAATCCTTCGTGCTGCAATCTAGCCATTGTTTGCACCCGCAAGCTGGATTTCCCCATCTGTCGCGAGTTGAGGACGTAACAAAATTCTCGGGCTTTTAATCCGTCATAAAAATCTTGGTCAGCTTGTCTCCTGACATAGGTTGGTGCATCAACTGGTAAACTACCACTTACTTGATATTCGTAATGTAAATCAGGTTTGTCATTCATTAACGAACTCCCATTGAATTATACTAATTTGAAAAAGTATTGCTACGAAAAAAGTTGGGTTTGTTTTATTGCTCCTTGAAAATAAGAGGTGCGTCGCTATAAGATTTTCGCTCTTTCTTGAGGATTGTCGATGGCTCCGCACCCTACGGTTTGATATTGGTAGGGTGCGTCAGAGGAGAAAACCTTGTGGAAATCGAGATATGTAAAGTCTGACGCACCTGAGATATTAGATCAATGTCAATCAGGGGCTTTTGCGTGGGCGGGGGCGGGTTTATTTAACTTGTTTGCACTTTTTAAGGCTGTTGGTGAACCCGCCCCTACAGCTTCCACACGAATGGTGCAATATCTCAAACGCACCCTACTTTATGTGCTGTTCATTTAATAAACTCCCAATCTGTCTTTAAAATAAAGGCGGTAGAGATTGCACAGAGGAATTACATCATTACCCCGCAGTTCCACTAAACCCAGACTGCGAAGTTTAAAGGCTAGATTTGCTTCTAATCGTACCGGATCGGAACTAGCGATTACTTGTTTCATTGCTGCTTCCAAATTAGGATCGTCAGTGAGGTTAAATAAATGGCGGCGTAAATGATCGCCATAAATTCCTTCTTCTGTAGGCGCTATCTGTAAAAATTGTTTTAGGTTCAAAGAACCGCGAGCAATTTCATAGAGGGCTTTTCTTAACAGGTAAGGATGTCCGTCTACCATTCCTATGAGTTGTTCTCTTTCACGCTCTGACCAATTCAGTTGATGTTTTTGGACTAATTGATTAATTTGTTGATGGTTGAATTCGAGCAACTCAATTGGTAAACCTACATTAAACGGCGATTGGTTGATGTTGAGGGGAATATAAACTTCTTTGGAATGGGAGATGACTAAACGCAGTTTTTTCCAAGCTGGTTCGTTTTTGCCTTTTTCATGCCACGCCCGCAGCAATCCAAAGAATTCCTGGGCGACTTCGGGATGTTGAAATACTCGATCGACTTCATCCAATCCTAAAGTTAATGGTGAGGTAATTGTTGCTAACAGGTAGCGCTGAAAATAGTTGCCGCATTTTTGTTTGCTACCCATGCCTTTTTTCCAGTAGTCTGCTACTCGATCGTCTAAATTTAAGGCATTGGTGATTTCGCCGCAAAACCACTGCAACAACTGATCGAGATTGGTAAGAAAACTTGCATCAGCAGATTGAAAGTTTAAATACGCTGTTTGATGTCCTTGTTGTGTTGCGTGGTGCAGAATGCGCTGTACTAAAGAGGTTTTTCCCATGTGATGGGGTGCTTTAATTCGGATCAATGCTCCTGCTTTGAGTATGGTTTGGTAGCAGTCGGATTCGATGGGAGGGCGATCGATATATAGCTGACAATCTAAGCTAACGGAACCTTCTGGGTTATCTAAATTGAGGAGAGGAGGAGGAGGTGAGGGGCTCGATCGCGCATTTGGCACCGCAGACGACGACTCCTCAAGTATATCGGTAACGGGAGCACCAGCAAAATCTGACTTATCCTTTAAAACTGGAGTAAGTTCTTCCGGGATGCCTGCCATGCTGATACTAACGCAGCCTGACTTGTAAGCAAAATCTATAGATTCTCCGGCTGCGAGTGCGTCATAAAATCCTACGGCGAATTCTCTGGCGGCATTATCTCCCACCGCTTGCTTCATGCCGATAACATAGGGAATGTGATGTGCGATCGCCTGAGCTTGTACGTCCGAATAGCAAGCGTTGAGTACCACGCATTCTACCCAATCCATAGATAGCTCGAACAAATCTGCTAAAGCTTTGGCATTTACCAGTTTAATCTGTCCCGTCTCATTCTCTAGAGCTAAACCGTCCTCTCCCGCACCATGCCCGGAAAAATGGACAATCTCTGGTTTATAATCTACTAGTACAGCTCGCTGCATTTCTCGCGGCGTCACCGCCCACTGTTGCTCCAGTTGAAATTTGTCGCGGTTTTTTGAGCGTTGCAGGGCATCTGAAATTTCCTGAACCTCTTTACCTAGGCGCAGGGGAGTGGAGTTTTTGGGGTTAGCCGCCAAAAACAAGATAGTTTTTTTCTTTCTTGGGGAACTACTCATAAATGCGACTTTGACTAGAGGTGATGCGCTATTACTCCCTTTGGGCCCCAAGAATATCTAGTGAAGAGGGCAAGGCTTTGCTGCTGGCTTTGATAGATATAGCCTTTCTCAGAAAGATGAGGTACTTGACGGGCTATGGGCATAGGGCTATGGGCATAGGGCATAGGCCAAACCGGGCATAGGGCATAGGGCTATGGGCTATCCTCACTTTTTTGAGAACCGCTATATTCGATCGCGATCGCCCGTACAAGATATTATTGTTTTTTCGTGCCGATATAGTTAATAGATTAAGTTTACCCGCTTTAGGTAGAATATACTGGATCGGGTTATATAAATTAACCATAATTATTGTAGAGACGGGCTCGCGGGCGATCGGCAATATCAGCCATAACTCCCGTAAACCCGCCCAACCAAAAGACTAGGCAAGATTGCATTCATTCCCAAACAATCTTAAAATCATCTGCGTTCATCTGCGTTCATCTGCCTTAAATCTGCGGTTACTCTATCAATCCAATTTTTAAGATCGCAAATCCGCCAAAGCTTTCAATGCAAATTGTGGCAAAGCCAACATCCGGCGCCAGCGCCAAGGTTCTTGATAAAGCCGGTACAACCATTCTAAATGATTGTCGCAAAACCAAGCCGGCGCGCGGTCTTTTGTTCCCGCCCAAATATCAAAACTGCCGCCTACGCCCACCCAAATAGATTGCGGGCAAAGGTGTCGGTTTTTCGCAATCCAAAACTCTTGGCGCGGCACTCCCAAGCCGACAAAAATGATTTTTGGCTGCATTTGTTTGAGGCTTTCACAGAATTCTATTTCTTCATCTGCGGAAAGATAGCCGTGTTGAGCAGAAATCGACAGTTGATTAACTTTTTTCTGCCAAGTTTCCGCTGCCTTCGCCGTCACTCCGGGGGAACCTCCAAAGAAAAATATCGGTTCCGAAGTTGGTAATTTTCCAGCCTGTTGCAACAGCGATTCTGCTAGTTCAATCCCCGGAAACCGCTGCACCGGTTTGCCGCGCATTCGCAAGTACAGCACTACTCCCGAACCGTCTGGTATTACGAGTTCCGCAGAGCGAATTACATCGGCTAAAGCTGGGTTTTGCTCGGCTTGCATTGCCATTTCAGCATTCAGCGTCACGACGTGACTGCCTAACCCTTGATGCAGGCGCTCTATCAGCCAACCTGCGTAATCGTCTAATATGTGAACTGGTAGTCCCAGCACTGAGAATTGCGGGCGCGATCGATCCATATTTCTTTACTTTGAGATTCCTACACACCTAGTTGTTTAAATTAGCTTACTCCTTTCCCGCTCAAAAAATTAGTATTATTGAACCGCGAAGACGCGAAGGACACGAAGGAAGAATCAGCAAGAAGTAGATAATCTTCTACCGGGAAGGGAGTAGTTTGGCGATCGATGCACTTGCCATTCCTGGACGCCAAAAATCCGGTTTGTGCAGCAAAGAGTCTGTCAAGTAGCCATTCTGCTGCCCAGAAACCGGATTTTTGGTACGCGACTCGCTAGTTTGTTAGAGTCTGACTGTAAAGTAGGCGCGAGCGAAGCTATCCCGAGCGTGAATCGCCCGTTAGCGTTGATTTTTTTTGACAGAGCCGTCAGCGTACCATTCCATCGGCACGAGTTCAATTTTACCATTAATCTTCACTGTAGAATACACAATTTTTACGAAAGGAACGCTGTTGTTATTGTGGTTGCGGCTAGACATGGCAATTACCTTGTTGTGTTTGCAGAACTTGAGAAATGTTCTAATCTCTGGTATATTTAGAAGTCTATTCACCGCAATTCTGCTCGCATCAGGAAAAAAAGGACAACGAAATGGCGATCGCAACAACCCAGCGGCAAACCCGGTTAGATTATTACTACCAGCAAATCAAAAACGTCATCCTCAAACGCCAGAACCCAATTACCGGTTTGCTGCCGGCGAGTACGGCTGTTAACGCTCACGGCGACTACACCGATGCTTGGGTGCGCGATAACGTGTACAGCATTCTGGCAGTTTGGGGTTTGGGTTTAGCTTACCGCAAAATTGATGGCGATCGCGGTCGAACATTTGAACTGGAACACAGTACAGTCAAACTAATGCGCGGCTTGATGTTTGCGATGATGCAGCAAGCAAACAAAGTCGAACGTTTTAAAAATACTCAGTTACCGCTAGATGCCCTGCACGCGAAATACAATACTCAAACTGGCAGTATTGTTGTCGGTGATGATGAGTGGGGACATTTACAGTTAGACGCTACATCTATCTTTCTGTTAATTCTTGCTCAAATGACGGCTTCGGGATTGCATATAGTTTTTACAATTGATGAAGTCAATTTCGTCCAAAATTTAGTTTACTATATCGGTAGAGCTTATCGCACGCCAGATTACGGAATTTGGGAAAGAGGTCATAAAATTAATCGCGGTAATGCCGAATTAAATGCTAGTTCTGTGGGCATGGCAAAAGCAGCGCTGGAAGCAATCAATGGATTGGATTTGTTTGGAGTTAACGGTTCTCAAGCATCGGTAATTCACGTTTTGCCGGATGAAATTGCCAGAAGTCGCATTACTTTAGAGTCGCTTTTGCCTCGCGAATCTAGTTCAAAAGAAGTAGATGCTGCTTTATTGAGCGTGATTAGTTTTCCCGCTTTTGCTGTGGAAGACCAAGAATTAGTAGCACGGACTCGCAATAAAATTATTGACAAATTGCAGGGAAATTACGGCTGCAAGCGGTTCCTGCGGGACGGACACCAAACAGTTTTGGAAGATGCCGATCGCCTGCATTACGAACCGACAGAATTAAAGCAGTTCGAGCATATAGAATGCGAGTGGCCGCTATTTTTCACTTATCTACTCTTGGACGGTATATTTGAGGGAAATCAATCCCAAGTCGAAGAGTACCAGCAGCGTTTGGCATCTCTGGCAGTCGATCGCGCTGGTTTGCCTTTACTACCCGAATTGTACTACGTTCCTGGCGTCAATATAGAAGCAGAAAAGTTAAATCCCCGCAGCCAGCAGCGCTTACCCAACGAAAATGTTCCCCTAGTTTGGGCGCAAAGTTTGTATTTTCTCGGTCAATTGCTGAACGAGGGGTTAATTGCAGTGGGCGATATCGACCCGCTGGGGCGCCATTTGTCAGTCGGGAGACACGGAGAACGTTTAGTGCAAATTGCCCTGTTAGCTGAAGATGAAGATTTGCAAGCAGAATTAGCTGCTAACGGCATTGCAGCCCAAACCCCCAAGCAAGTAGCACCAATACAAGTCCGCCAGACTAAAGAATTATCCGCTATTTACACGCAAATCGGACGCAACGATCCACTAGGCTTAACAGGCCGCCCGGTGCGCAGGCTGCGGAGTCTGACAACTTCCCGGTTGTTCAAAATTCGCGGAGAGGCGATCGTATTTCTGCCCTCATTTTTGGACAGAGAAGAATTTTACCTGACTCTAGACTACCATTTTCTAGTATCTAAAATCAAGAGCGAAATCGCTCACATTCACCGCCACTGGTATCAGTTGGGACGCCCCACAGTAACGCTGATGTTAACTCATGCGATGCTGGAAACCGGCCGGGAAGCCCTGCTGGAATTAATGAAGGAACTCCGCGACGGACACTCGGAAAATACGCCTGTAAAACTGGGAAATCTCAACCAGTTAATGCTGACTGCTGGTACCGAGAGAATTGATTTCATGCACGATTTTGAATTCACAGAATCTCCAGTGACAGGTGCAGTAGAAACCCGCAGCTATCTAGGTTACAATCCCGAACAAACTTGGCCTTTGGGTCACACGCAAGAATTTAAATTAGAGTGCGAAACTAATACTAAATTGCTGCTCGCCAGCCTGCGCGGTTCAGAGAACTTGTACGAACAAATTGAGTTGCTGCACACGTTGATTCGTCTCAAAGGACTCAACTTTGATACAGGATTTGGAGGTCCGGAACAAACAGTTCAAGTTGTATATTTGCTCAACGAAGTTTATACGAAAGCTGGAGAAAGTTCGCAATCAAAAATCCAATGGGCAGTCATCCGCCATGCTGCTGGATTGCTGGACAAGGTTGATATCAGCTTGTCGGATGCGGTGACAGACATTTTGGTGCGACAAAAACAAATTGCTGTGGGGAAAGCCTACAGCGAAGATTCGGTGATTTCGCGGCCTGGTTCTTACACGGAAGTGATGGACAAAATCCGCCAATTCTGCGGAGAAGACATTCGCGATCGAGTTCTCACCCAAGAAGTTATTATCTATCTCAGCGTCCTAATTAAAGCTGAACCGCAGTTATTTAAAGGTCTGCTGACACTGAGAGTTAGCTACTTTATTTTGTTGTTAACTAGCGAATTAGCCCGCGAATTGGGAGTTACGCAAAATGAAGCTTACGAACATTTAATGCAGCTAAGTCCCTTTGAAATCAAAAATCGCCTGCGCCAAGTATTGACAGAATATGAGGAAATGAATCAAATCCTCAAAGAGCAAGAATCCCTGCGCGTCAAACAGCCGGAAAAAGATATTGAATGGGTAGTCGCGCCAGTTTTTGAAGAACCACAAATGCCTGCGGGAGGATGGCGCCGCAAGCGGCAAATGGAAGGTGCAGTCAACCGCGTACCGAAGGATTTTTATCCGAGTGTTTGGGGACTGCTACGGCACTGCAAAGGCTTGATTATTGGCGATAAATTAGAGCGCCGAAATCGCTTAGATAGCGAGATTATATTATCGGAAATGACGCCTGGGGAAAAGAATTTCGCGCTGCAAATCGAGCATTTGTTGAACAAAATTGTGGCGCCGGAATACCGACAAGTCAATATTGAGGCGTTGATGGAGTTGGCTGCGATCGCCCAGCGCAACCCAGAATTGAAAGTAGAAGAATACATCGTTTTAGATGTATTAGTCGGTCACGCGGTGCGGCTGAATTGGCAGGGAAAACACCCGGAAAGAGCGGATAAGTACGATGAAGATAAGGCGGCAGCTTGGCAAGGTTTTTACAATACTTCGCCCTACGTTTGTGCGAGTCACGTGCTCGATGCTTTCCGATTCTTGACGAAGTTTGGATAGATTGAGGGCGGGTGGTTAATACAAGTCTCGATCGACCTTTTTGTAGTAAGGACTTCAGTCCTTTCTTTGCCAACTCATCAGCAAGGACTAAACTCCTAACTACAAAGCTATTACATTTTTGCAACAAGTCTAGTAAACTGAATATTGGCAGTAAAATAATGTCAGCTATTAGCTCAATTACACGCGCCATCATCAAAGCATACTTAGAAGTTTTCATCGAAAACCTTATCAATCAATACAGAGGACGGCTAATACCGAAACTTGATATTCCAGCAGCATATTTATCATGCAAATCCTCTAAAGGTCAACTGAAACCGTTTCAGGCTGCTATTATGCCGTCAGAATTGCTGCGGATTAACGAGTTTGAAAGAGGTTTCAGCAGCAGCTTGGGCACAACTTATGAAGAATGTGCAAAACTCATTGCTTTGGAACATCACCAAGAAGCAAGCAGAAGCTATGAAATTTCTGGCGAAGTTAGCATAGAGGCTATCCATGAAATTGAGCGTCAGATAGCGCTATTTGAGCAGTCAGCCGACAAAAATGCAAATAAACCTGCTTTTGAAGAAATGATAGAAGCTGTTCTTGAGGCTCCCAAAACTAACCATTTAGTTACGCGATCCGTCACAGTCAAAGCAGATTTGTACGTGCTATCCCGTGACGGGAGGAAATTTTTCTTTGAAATTAAAGGATCGAAACCCAACAAAGGACAATGCTTGGAGGTAATTCAACGACTGCTGAGATATCATTTACTGTGCGGACTGTCTCGGCCCGATGCTCAATCTTATTATGCTATGGCTTACAATCCTTACGGGCAAAATCGTTCAGATTATCAATGGTCAGTGGCCAGGAAGTACACGCCCTTTGAACAATCTGTCATTATGGGACATGAGTTTTGGAATATTATAGGGGGAGAGACTGCTTACGAAGAACTTTTGGATATATATCAAGAAGTTGGGCGGGAGAAGGGCAAGTATATGCTTGATGCTCTTGCTTTTGGATTTTAGTAAAGCACGAGTTTCTTCTCAGGTTTCTCTTTGAATTTAAGTAATATTTAAAATAGAGTTGAGGAGAAATAAAAGTGTCAGAGCAACTTCATGAATTATTGGCATTTGTCTTAGAAAAAGAAATAGGATTGCCTGCCAGCAAGTCTCGCTCTTTCGCCAGTCACTTTGCCGAGTTAGAAGAATTTTTCAACTTAGAAGCCGCAACACTCAGAAACGGCATCAGCAGCATCTCTGGCAAAAGAGCGCTCAGATTTATTCCCGATGAGATTGAACGCATTTTAGCATTTATATCTTCAGGCCAACTGTCGCTGCAACTTACTATCGCTGAAAATTTTTTAGCCAGCATTTGTCGAGATTTTACTGGGCGACAGCTAGTTATGGTTGAAAATCTGACTTTAGGGAAAATTCATCCCAACCCATTTTTAATTAGGGCGTTAAATCTGGACACTCCCGAAGAAGTTGTCCGGCTCAATGTTTATATGACTGCTACTAGATCTATTGTCACTTCAATGGGATTTTTTATTCAAAAACTATTGATATCTTGCTCTGAAAGTGCAGAAATTCCACCGGAAGAGTCTGGATGGGACGCAATTAAAACTACCAGTGATGGCGATCGCTGTTGGATACAGGTCAAAAGCGGCCCGAATGATATGGATAAAGACCAGATAGTATATTGGGCTGACAAAATTCAGGAAAAAATTAATGCAGGCGATCGCGCTTATATTGGCATAGCTTACGGCAAGAGAACTAATAAAACTGTAACTTTTGGTTTGCTGAAGCAACTTCTGCCGAATTCGGAAATGAGCACTTTGATCGGTCGAGAACTGTGGGATTTTGTCAGTGAAGATACTGATTTTACTGTCAATTTGTTTGAGGTTTTGCGTCAATCTGCGAGTCAAGTTTTAGCACAAAGTTCTATTGCTGATGCTATAGAAAGGTGTAGCGATCGACTAATTGATCAATTTATCGGCAAATATGGTGAGGGAAGTCAAGGTGTTTTTAACTACATCGCAGATATATTTTAGAGATCGCGGTTTTGATTTGCATGAGAGGATAATTCGTAGTAACGCCGCAGCGCTACTACGAACCCTAAACTACAGAACCCCTTTAGAACTCGGAATCCGACTGGCGCGCCGAGGATCGATCGCCACCGCCATCCGCAAAGCCCGCGCAAATGCCTTAAACGCCGCTTCCACAATGTGATGAGAATTCCCTCCCTGCAACTGTCTGATGTGTAGTGTCATCTGAGTGTGGTTCACCACAGCAGCAAAAAACTCTCTCACTAACTCGGTGTCGTAAGTGCCGATTCGCTGGGTGGGAATTTCCAAGTTGTAACTTAAGTGGGGCCGTCCCGAAAAATCTAGCACTACCTCAATTAAGGCTTCATCTAACGGGGCGATGAAGTGCCCGAAGCGAGAAATTCCCGATCGATCTCCGACAGCTTTTGCCAGGGTTTGGCCTAACGTAATGCCCACATCCTCGTTGGTGTGGTGATCGTCGATCGCCAAATCCCCGATCGCCTGTACGTCCAAATCAATCAATCCGTGAGAAGCAATCTGCTGCAACATATGGTCTAAAAACGGAATTCCCGTAGACGCCTTGCAAGTTCCCATACCGTCGAGATTCAGGCTGACAGTGACATCCGTTTCTAGTGTCGTGCGCTTTACCAAGGCGGCCCTGGCGACTGTGTTACTGGAACTTGGAGGAGGTACAGGAGGGCGATCGATTATTTCCATAATTCGCAATTGGTCATTCATTAGAATTAATTAGTAATTTGGGATTAACACTTTTGTAGCGAACAACGGACAGTTATTGACAGTTGACTGTTGGCAAATCTTGCTGTCAACGGTTAACCGTCGAAAAACCTCGCTGTCAACTGTCAACTGTCAACTGTCAACTGTCAACTGTTTAAAAGCTGTTACATTCCCATGATTTCGTAACCGGCATCGACATACAAAACTTGACCCGTAATTCCGCTAGAGAGATTGCTGCACAGAAAAGCCGCAGCATTTCCCACTTCCTGCTGAGTTACCGTCCGCCGCAGCGGGGCCACTTCCTCAACGTGGTGGATCATGTCCAGAATGCCGCCAACTGCTGACGAAGCCAAAGTCCGAATCGGGCCTGAAGAAATCGCATTTACCCGAATATTTAACGGGCCGAGTTCCGCCGCCAGATACCGAACATTCATTTCCAAAGCCGCCTTAGCAATTCCCATGACATTATAATTAGGAACTACCCGCACGCCGCCCAAATAAGTCAGGGTGATAATACTGCCGCCTTCGGCCATCAGCGGTTTAGCAGCAGCACACAGCCGTACCAGCGAGTAAGCGCTAATATCCAAAGCATTGGAGAAGCCTTGGCGCGAGGTGTTGCTGAAATCTCCCGAAAGTTCGTCCTTGCCGGCAAAAGCCAGACAGTGAACTAGGATATCTAACTTGCCCCACTTGTCGGCGATGGTTTTAAAAGTAGACTCAATTTCGCTCTCGTCTTGGACATTGCAGGGCAGATACAGACTGGGATTGAGCGGTTCTACGAGTTCGGCGACTTTGCGCTCGTGCTTGCCTTTCTCGTCCTTCAAATAAGTTATGCCGAGATTAGCCCCAGCTTTGTGGAGCTGCTGGGCGATGCCCCAGGCGATCGAGCGATTGTTGGCAATGCCCGTAACAAGAGCATTTTTTCCGGTCAAATCTATCATCTGTATTTCTTCTAGAAGCAACTTGCACCGTTCTCGTTGGCTGTATGCGACAACCCCGCCAGTTTAGACACAACTGATTCAGATTTAACTGATTCAGACACAATTGAGACACAATTGAGACACAATTGATATTAATTTTGCTGTGGAGCTACATGGAGGGGGAATTGAAAAAGTTAAGAGAAGGGCTAGATTTAATCATACAGCGTGTGTTTACCTTAACATTAGATGGCTGTAACAGAATCCCTAGACATTGGAGGTAGGGCAGTATATTTACTCAATAAGCTTAATCGGCAAGTTACAAAGTATTGATTAGTACAAAGGATCTCGTCGTGACACATGATAGACCGCTAGCAGCCGTGTTCCGCCAAATCAGCGGCGGGGCGTTTCCGCCCATTGTGGAAAACTTTGAACGGGGCAAGACGATTTTTTTCCCTGGAGACCCGGCTGAGCGCGTCTACGTTCTCATTAAAGGTGCTGTGAAGCTCTCCAGGGTGTACGAAGCAGGGGAAGAAATTACAGTCGCCCTGCTGCGCGAAAACAGCGTATTCGGGGTGCTGTCTCTGATTACGGGACACCGATCGGACAGGTTTTACCACGCGGTAGCCTTTACGCCGGTGGAATTGATCTCGCTGCCGATCGAACAAGTGGAAAAAGCCCTCAAGGAAGATCCGGAATTGTCGATGGTGATGCTTCGGGGACTCTCATCTCGGATTTTGCAAACCGAGATGATGATTGAAACGCTCGCACACCGAGATATGGGTTCGAGACTCGTCAGCTTTTTGCTGATTCTGTGCCGGGATTTTGGCGTGCCGAGTACGGATGGGATTACGATTGATTTGAAGCTGTCCCATCAGGCGATCGCCGAGGCGATCGGCTCGACGCGGGTAACTGTGACTCGTTTGCTGGGGGATCTCAGACAAGAAACCATGATCTCGATCCACAAGAAAAAGATCACAGTCCACAACCCGGTGGCCTTAAGCCAGCAATTCACTTGATGCCGAGAAACTATGGGATTTTGGATTTTGGATTCTAGATTCAATCCAAAATCCAAAATCTACAAGAAAAAATCGGAATGACTGCTGGATACATCCTAATATTTGTAATTTTAGTGTTGGGGGGTGTGATCGCTACTGTCAGCGATCGCCTTGGGACGAAAGTCGGCAAGGCAAGATTGAGTTTGTTCAAACTTCGCCCCCGCGATACTGCGGTTGTGGTGACAGTGATGGCCGGCAGCATCCTGTCAGCAATTACTTTGGGCATTTTGTTTGCTACCAGCAAGCCGCTGCGAAACGGAGTTTTTAGAATAGACGAAATTCAAAAAAGGCTCAACAACGCCCGCAGAGAAATCAACCAGGCGACTCAAGAAAAAAATCGAGTTGAAACTGAATTAGCTCAAGCGAGAGCCGCTCAAGCGCAAGCTAAAGCCAATTTAGAGCAAATTAATCAATCCCTCCAAGCAGCTAATGCCGAGCAAGCTAAGACGCAAACAAAATTAAATTCGCTGCGGGCCCAGCTCAACAGCGTGGAAGCAGCCAAGTCTAAAACTCAAGAGCAGTTAAGTCAGGTAGAAGCGGCTAAATCGCAAACCGAAGAACAGCTTGCTACTGTGGAAGCGGCTAAATCCCGCACCGAAGCACAATTGAAATTGGTGGAAACTGCCCGATCGACTACCAGAGCTCAGCTCGATCGCACCGAGAACCAATTGAAAACCGTTTCAGGTCAAAAAACGACTTTGAGTTCGGAAATCGCCCAACTGCAATCCGAGCGCCAACAGTTAATCGAGCAGCGAGAGCAGGTAAAAACTCAAATTACTCAGCGAGACGCAGAAATTGCCAAGCGAGACGCAGAAATTGCCCAGCGAGAGGCAGAAATTGCCAAGCGAGAGGGAGAAATTGCCAAGCGAGATGCAGAAATTGCCTCGCGCAACGAACTAATTGCTCAGCGAGACAAGGAAATTGCCCAGCGGGCGGAAAATCTCGCTTCGCGCGATCGCATAATTGTCGAGAGGGACAAAGTAATTGCGGAGAGGGAAGCACTTTTAGAAACCCTGGGACAGCAACAAGCTCAACTCGAACAGCAGCAAACATTATTGCAGCAGCAAGTGCAAGTTTTGGAACGCGATTTTCAAGCCATCCGCGAGGGTACAGTTGCGATCAGGCGCGGTCAAATTTTAGCTGCTGGTGTTGTTCGCATCCTGGAAGCGGGTACGGAGAGTCGCGCGATCGATCGACTCTTGCAAGAAGCAAATAAAACCACCGTCGGACTGATGCAGCCGGAAAATACTAAGGTTAGAGAGCAGGTTATTCAAATTACTAAAGCAGAAATCGATCAATTAATCAGTCAGATCAAAGACGGTCAAGATTACGTAGTGCGGATTGTCGCCGGCGCTAATTACCTGCGACAAGAAAAGCTAATTAAGGTATTTGCAGAAGCCGAAATCAATCGAGTGGTGTTCCGCGCTGGAGATGTGATTGCAGGGGTTGCTGTCGATCCCGTAGCTTTTCCCGACGAACAGGTGCGACAACAGTTGCAGCAATTGATCGAAGCTTGTCAATTTCGCGCTCGGTTAATTGGTGTTGTCGGCGGTAGAGTCCAAGTTGCGGACAATCGGATTGAAACTTTGGGCGGTTTTGTCGCTCGACTACAGCAATATGACAAACCGCTGGAAGTTCGGGCGATCGCCGCCGATGTCACCTACATTGCCGGCCCGCTGAAAATAGACTTAGTTGCCCTGTCAAACGGAGTCGTGGTTTTCCGCACCGGACAACAGGAGCCAGCCAGAGGAGACTTTAAACTTCAATAAGTGCGATCGACATATCGAATTCGAGCCAAAATTTTGGGCGATCGAACCACAATTTTGCTTGACATTTTCGAGCCATTGACATATCATTAAATAATGGGAATCCGTGCCGCCATATATATAGCAATCGTAGGGTGCGTCGCCACTTATAACTCAATAGGCTTTGGTTGATACTATTTATTCCCTGGAGAGCCCCCTCGCATCCCCCGAATCGTTGCGGGGACGAAAGAGAGCTTTCTTGTTCCCCCCTTATTAAGGGGGGTTAGGGGGGATCGGGCTTAAATGAAGCGTATTGACTTATAATTGATAAAAAACATTGACCAGCCCACAGCGACGCATCACACCGCTAACATAGTAGGGTGCGTCGCTACAAAAAATCTGGAAACACCACCAACAATCTCACAGATCCGCACCACCACCGCTAAGAGAGCAAAGAGAGAAACTAAAAATCGAACGGTGAGATATTGACATCACAGAACAAAATTGCACTCAATTAAAAAGCAGGAGCGTGCGGTATAATGTCAGAGAATCAAAATGAACCCAGAGAATACGATGCCGTCCTTGGAGGACAAAATTCAATTCCGGTCAATGCTGCGGTACTCGGAGGTCTACCCGGTGTTAAAAGCCGCTTAGCCTCACCCATTGTCGAAGTGAGAATCGCCGCCCTCTCCGAAGCACTGAAATATGGAGAATCCGGATTAGATTTGATAATTCAAGCTTTGCACGATGATTCAATCGAGGTGAAATTAGCTGCCTATTCACTGCTGAAAGATAGAAATGACTTAAAAATTAAATTTCCTATAGAAGTGAGAATCTTCGCGCTCTCCGAAGCACTCAAATATGGAGAAGCCGGATTAGATGTGATAATGCAAGCGGCTCTTCTGAACTTATGGTCATAAGTTTATCTAATCATCAAAGCAAGCTAATACACGATTCTTAAAATTATTAAAATTAGAAAAGCCATATCCTTGCAAAAGGAAAAGAAAACAGTCGCATCAAGTCATGGGTTCATTACTTCCCTGAAGACTTAGGCAATGGAGTTGTACTCGACATGGTTGACATTCCTGGCGGCACATTTATGATGGGTTTGCAAGAAACAGAGTTAGGTAGTTGCGATGCTCAAAGTCCGCAGAATCAAGTAACAGTACCGGCTTTTTATGCAGGAAAATACCCCATCACCCAAGCAGTGATTGAAAATAATCCGTCGTGCTTTAAAGGTGAAAAACGTCCTGTAGAACAAGTAAGCTGGGATTTGGCTATAGAATTCTGCCAAAAACTTTCTGAAAAAACAGGCAAGATTTATCGCTGCCACGCACCGCCAGAATCAGATACGCCTTCTGATATCATGTCGGGTCGATTACCATAACAAAAAACAGTTTGTAGTGCGTCCTGGCGTCCGCTATCCGGCTACGGACGCCAGGACGCACAACGAACGAATCTTGCTGCGGGGGGTGAAAGAAACCGGGTTTTTTCGCTCAATCACAACCCGGAAGCAAAGATTGTGACAAAAACCCGGTTTCTGATTGCTGCGGGGGTGAAAGAAACCGGGTTTTTTCGCTCAATCAAAACTGGGAAGCAAAGATTGTGACAAAAACCCGGTTTCTGATTTGAGCGCGGGGGTGAAAGATAGTAGGGTGCGTCGCCACCAAAAATCTGGAAATAATAGCGACAATCTAGGAGCGACGCACCGCCACCGCCAAGAGAGCAAAGAGAGAAACTAAAAATCGAACGCTGAGATATTGACATCACAAAACAAAAATTTGCTCAATTCATACCATTTGTAATAATTATTGCAATAGTATATTGTTGAATCTGTCGATCGTACAACTTAGCGCGAATGGTGCGGATCTATGAGATTATACATTTTTGTGCAGAGATTTTTAGTAGCGACACACCCTACGGAATACTGTAGGATAATTTTTCAAAATTGGTATCAAATGCAGGAGCGTGCGGTGTAATGTCAGAGAATCAAAATGAACCCAGAGAAGACGATGCCGTCCTTGGAGGACAAAATTTAATTCCTGTCAATGCTGCGGTACTCGGAGGCCTACCCGGTGTTAAAAGCCGCTTAGCCTCACCTATTGTCGAAGTGAGAATCGCCGCCCTCTCCGAAGCACTGAAATATGGAGAAGCCGGATTAGATTTGATAATGCAAGCATTGCAGAATGAATCAATACAAGTAAAATTTCCTGCCTATTTACTGCTAAAAGATAGAGATGACTTAAAGATTAAACCTCAGTTTGAAGACGAGATCCCTACATTTGAATTTGATGTCATCACAGTCGATGCTGAAGGAAAAGAAAACAGTCGCAGAAAGTCTTTTGCTCATTACTTCCCTGAAGACTTAGGTAATGGAGTTACACTCGACATGGTTTACATTCCCGGCGGCACATTTATGATGGGTTCGCCAGCAACAGAATCAGGTAGGTACAATAACGAAAGTCCGCAGCATCAAGTAACAGTATCGGCTTTTTATGCAGGAAAATACCCCATCACCCAAGCACAGTACGAAGCAGTGATGGAAAATAATCCATCGTACTTTGAAGGTACAAAACTTCCTGTAGAAAGAGTAAGCTGGAATCAGGCTGTAGAATTCTGCCGGAAACTTTCTGAAAAAACAGGCAAGATTTATCGCTTACTTTCGGAAGCTGAATGGGAATATGCTTGTCGCGCCGGAACTACAACACCTTTCTATTTGGGCGAGACAATTACCACGGATTTAGTTAATTATAATGGGCAGTATCCCTACGCTAGGGCGCCGCGGGGACTTTATCGCGAACAAACAATTGATGCGGGGAGTTTTCCCCCCAATCCCTTTGGACTTTATGATATGCACGGTCAGGTTTGGGAATGGTGCAGCGATGAGGGGCACTATAACTATGACGGCGCACCGACTGACGGAAGTTCTTGGGAAACTGGAACAAGTAATTTCCGAGTGCGGCGTGGAGGTTCGTGGAACCGCGATGCGGTCCATTGTCGTGCTGCCATCCGCTTCTACTTCTATGCGCGCCTCTCGCTCAGCCTCGGGGGTTTTCGTGTAGCGGTAGCTTTGGCTGTCCCTTCCTCCCTGTCTTCTCTGTGAGGACTCTTCTTTGCTCTTTAGCCCTTTAGATAGTAGGGTGCGTCGCCATCTGCAATTTGCAAATCAAATCGACAATCTCACAGCGACGCACCGCCTGCACAGAGGTGAGAGAAACCGGGCTTGTGCGCGGGGGTAAAAGAAACCGGGTTTTTTCCATAAATCACAACTGGGAAGCAAATATCGTGGTAAAAACCCGGTTTCTGATTTGGGCGCGGGGGGTGAAAGAAACCGGGTTTTTTCGATAAATTAAAACGGGGAAGCAAAGATTGTGGCAAAAACCCGGTTTCTGATTTTTGCGCGGGGGGTCAAGAAACCGGGTTTTTTCGATAAATTAAAACGGGGAAGCAAAGATTCTGGCAAAAACCCGGTTTCTGATTTGGGCGCGGGGAGTCAAAGAAACCGGGTTTTTTCGATAAATTAAAACGGGGAAGCAAATATTGTGGCAAAAACCCGGTTTCTGATTTGTGCGCGGGGGGTGAAAGAAACCGGGTTTTTTCGATAAATTAAAACGGGGAAGCAAAGATTGTAACAAAAACCCGGTTTCTGATTTTAGGCATTATATGGCCGCACGGATTCCCATGATGATATAATATGTCAATCCCACAAAAAAGTCAAGCAAAATAAGTGCGATCGCCCAAAAAGATTTTGCAACATTCAGGAATGCAAGTGTCAGATTAGATATAGGTTTGCGATCGGGTTAGACGGCGCTCAAGCGCAACTACAAAATTATTAAGATAGGACTAATAAATATGATTTTAGGTTTCGATCCGGGTAAAGACAAGTGCGGCATCGCCGTCATGGGTAGAGACAAGAAAGTTTGCTACCATCAAGTTGTGCCGTCAGAATCAGCCATATCTACGATTCAATCTCTGTGCGAAGAGTTTGCGATTGAGTTATTAGTGCTCGGAGATCAAACGACTTCCAAGACTTGGAAACAAAAGCTGACGCAGAGTTTGTCACCGGAGATCGAAATTGTGCGGGTTGACGAGAGGTACAGCAGCTTAGAAGCCAGGGATCGTTACTGGCAAATGTACCCCCCGACGGGACTTTCTCGCTTGATTCCCCAGTCCATGCGGACTCCGCCGCGGCCGGTAGATGATATAGTGGCGATCGTCCTAATTGAAAGATATTTGAACAAAATTTAATCAAATACCCAACTAAATCGCAGCGACTAATTGGCCCAAAGGTCGGCATTAGGCAACCTCTTGGCTAATATTCAAGTCAATACCGTTGAGGATAGGTAAAGTGTGCCTGAAACGCAACCCTAAGATAATCCATCCTTCCAAAGCGTCTTGCACATCTTCGCGACAAGCTTCAGGCGTCGCAGCATTGCCCCATACACCTTGACACTCAGGAATTTCACCGTAGAAAGTACCGTCTTCTAGCAACTGATAGGTTGCTTTCTGCATTGCCGTAGTGATGTACTTAGTAAGCATTTAACTCTGGAAACTCCTTAATAAAGATTCCCTTAAATTAATATATCACAAGTTTTGACACGCAGCAATTATTCTCGGTCTAGGACTGAGAATAAATATGTTGCTGCTGATTTTAAATTTAAAAATCAAATAAAATACACCCTAATTTACGATCGCATAACGCTCAGTCCTACTTGATGACAGCTTCAGTCAAAATTACCTTACCATTCTGCCGGACTTGCAGGCGTTCGGGGTTAATCGAGTAGATAATATTGCCGTTAGTCGCTTCATAAGTTCCGTCGTCACGGGTGGTTACTTGCATGACATTGATTTGGCTGCCACTTTTTTTGCTGACCCCCCGGTAAAAAAGATTTCCTTGCTGGGTTTTGCAAATGTATACGGAAAAGTTGGCCGTTGCGAAGGATTCCACCATTTCGGCCCTCGGACATCCCTCAACTTGAGCAATTTGTAGCGGTTGAGAAGGCGCCAAAGTGGAAGATTGAATCGCCCGAACTTTGCCAATCGGTTGATTTATTGCTGTTGCTCCTGCTGGGGGAGTCAAAAAGGCGATCGCGCTAATGCCGGCGATAACTAAACCTAATCCTGGAATTACCTGCACTCGCTCTTTAGCAAACATCTTGTCACTCCTAATTTTAACTATATAATTACATTTTAAGCGATATTTGCTCCATCTGCTATTTTTAGGAGACTTTTTGTTTTGCTTGATAGGTTTGTAGTGCTGACTTTAGTCAGCATCCATAACTAGGAATCGCATTCCGAACGATTGAACCCTTTTTATTCCGGGTATTAATAGGTCAACCGCAGATTTAAGGCAGATGAACACAGAAGAACGCAGATGCATTTTAAGATTGTTTTCTACTTTGGCAATCTGGTATAAAATTGATGATTGCGTGCAAGACTTTCTGAGATTTGAATTTTTTAATCAAAAGGGAAAGAGACGATACATTTTTCGTCTCATTTCCCTTTTGATTAAGAAGGACTGAAGTCCTTACTACGAACCGGGTAGTTAGTTGACTGCTGCTAACTGTTTGTCTTTGGTTTCAACGGTTGCAGTCAAAGCTGCTTCTAAATCGGCACAGCCGAGTTTTTCCTCCAAAATTGCCATCACCTCGCGGCCGAAATCATTGGAATTTCTCTGCCAAGCTTCCAAGCAAATTTGTCCGAAAAACGAACCCAAAGGTTCGGGATTCCACAGCAATTTCCGCGCTGTCCAAGGCATCAAACTCATCGGGTCGTAACCGGGTTGCAAAATATCCTGTTTGAAGGCGTATTCTTCTAAAATTGTGTGCGGCTGCAAGCCGATGAAGAAAATCGCCGGTTCTACTTTATCGACTCCGAAAATCCGCTCTAATTCTCGGTGATAGGCAATAGTTTGTCTGATGGTTTCAAAGGTTTCGTCAATGACGTTGAATGAGTAATTTACCGAAACCACATCGTTATAACCGGCGGCTTTTAAATCGCGGCAATTTTCCAAAACTACGCGCAGGTTGTAGCCCATCCGCATTTTGCGAACGAGTTCCTGGGAACCGCTGGTGATGCCGATTTCAAAGTAATTCATTCCTGTTTTTACCATCAAATCGCACAATTCGGGCGTGAGATTGTCCGCGCGGATGTAAGCAGCCCAGTGGATGTCTGTCATCCCGGAGGCGATGATTTTTTGCAATAATTCGATCGCATCATCGATGAATTTGCGCGCCGGGATAAATTGAGCGTCGGTAAACCAGAAGTTGCGGATACCTCGATCGTACAATTGGCGCATCTCCGCCACCACCTCATCCGCCGGATTGATCCGCACTTGCTTGCCTTCAATCACCGTATAAATACAGTAACAGCAATTGTGAGGACAGCCGCGCTTGGTTTGGACTCCGAGGTAGAAGTCCATATCCTGTAGATAATAGGAAAATTCCGGCCAAATGGTTTCGATGTAGTTGTAATTGCAAGCCGTTTTCTCGATGTTGGCTGGCTTTTCGTGAATTAGTCGATCGCGCGGTACAGTTTCTCCTACTACATAACACCTTTCCTGCGCCAAATCTTCGCCCTTAATCAACTTCTCCAGCAACGCCTCACCTTCGCCCACGGAAACCACAGTCCCCGCCGGCAAACTGCGGCCCAACTGTTCGTAAAACACGCTCACAGCACCGCCACCGACGACTGCACGCGCTTCGGGGCGGTATTTCCGGGCCCGCTTCAATCCGCGTTTAATCAGTCCCAGATTGCGCCAGAGTTCGGTGTAGTAAGACGTAGCTAAACGCAATCCCCCGATCGCACCCCGGAACTTAGTCAGCGGATTTTTGGCGTAGTAAAACTCGAAGGCATTTTGCAGCGGATTTCCGCCCCTACCGCCCACGGGTGCATAAATTTGAATATCCCGCCAAGAGAAAACCAATAGCGTCGGCTTAAACTCATCTACGATCGCATCCAAACCTTTAGCGTAATCCAGCGGCGGTACTGCGCCCAAGTCGAAAATCCGCTGTTGGACATCGGGAAACAGCTTGTGCACGTGATCCGAAAGATACACAACTCCGATCGGGAAAATCGGATTGCAAGGGAGGCGAACGTACAGGACTCGGTTTTCTCGGTTTTCCATGGTTGCCATATCCTAATGTGGAACTTTTTTAACTATGTTTATATTCTTTTAATATAACTTTACATGATCTCTAATTTTCGCAATTTAATATTAAATATTTTTAAATTTTGCTAAGAGGCTTAAGGCGGAGCTGGTGGGTGTCGGTGGGCGAAAGCAGCAGAAAAAAGCTAATTTTTCAGGAAATGCAGCGTTTTTTGACCGAAAATCCCAGCAGGGAGTCAAAAATCAGATATTTATTCGGATAAATAGAAAAAATCGGGCGATCGGTCTCTCATGTGTTATTCAGTTGGTAGTCGGCTTTACAGTAGGCCGGGATCGCAAGATGTTAGCCTGAGAAGATAACTAAAACTTTTAGGCAAAGCCCCTCAGCATTTATGGCTCAAATTCTTGACCCAGTACCCTCAGACGCCGCCAGCAAAATTCTCTGCTGCTACGTCAACGCCACCAGTCAAATTCAGATTGCTCGCATCTGCAACATTCCTAACTGGTATTTTGAACGAGTGGTGTTTCCCGGACAGCGTTTAGTTTTTGAAGCGATGCGGGCCGCAGCATTGGAAATTCACACCGGGATGATGGCCAGTGCAATTTTGTCGGATAAAATTCCTTGCGATCGCTTGCAAATTAACGAAGGCCCGTATTCTGCAATCAATCCTAACAGATCGCGAGGTGGTGGTAAGGGCGATCGCACAATAATTGCTGGCCGCCCCAAATCCCGAGAAATCTCAGAACCTTTGACTGTACCCGCGTTAACAGCCGTGGATTAATAGAAGTTGTGAGTTTTGAGTTATAAATTGTCAGTTAATTGATAACTGGGCGCTCGAAATTCCAACTTCTGCAAAGCGGTTAAAACTCAACAGTTAATAATCAAAGTTTCTGAATTGAATTTTAAATCGAAACTCAACACTGCAAATATAGTCCTGTTTTGCATATTTGCCTGAGTATTTGTAGGGTGCGTCGCCATCAACAATCCCTCCTATTTAATCGACTTTTCGAGTGGCGACGCACCTTATACCATTTCTCTCAAGTGTTGGTACATAATTATTGAGTTTGTTTGCTCGACTCTTCAAGAGTATAGGTGCGTCGCTATCAGACGAGCGATTTTTATTTGGGGATTTTTAATGGCGACGCACCCTACGGCTCAAAACTGCAAATATTGTCCTGTTTTTGATATTTGCCTGAGTTTTGTTCGCAGGCATGAAAGCTGTGCAAAAATAGCATTAAACAGCTTCTCGAATTTCATTTATGTCAGCAGAACCGATCGCACTTTCCCCATCTTCCCCCCCAGTATTTGAGCCAGCAGTATTCCGGCTTTCTCCCCTGATTAGAATCACGCTGTTGAGCTTGTACTTCGCCCTGAGTATTCCGTTACCGTTTTTGTCGGAATTCACGAAAGCACCGGTTCCCCCAGCGGCACTCTGGGCGGCAATTGTTGTCGGCGCAGCGGGCCTCTACGGCGTGCTCAGCGAACGGGTAATTCTCAGCGAGGAGGGGATTGCAGTTACCTATCCGAACTGGTTTGGGCGCGTGTTTCGCAGGGGTTGGGATCTTCCTTGGACCCAGGTGAAAGCTCTTAAACCTCGATCGACCGGTCAAGGAGGTTTGGTTTACTATTTTCTGAGTCATGCGGGTGAAGGTTATTTGCTACCGATGCGGGTGGCTGGATTTGGTAAATTAGTGCGTTTGGTGGAAGCAAAAACGGGTATTGATACTAGAGATGTTCGCCCTTTGTCGCAGCCTTGGATGTATCTAATTTTGCTCTTCTGTACGCTGTTGCTGCTATTGGTGGATGTGTGGACGATCGCAACTGCGATCGGGCTTCAAGGTAATCTGTAAGGTGCGCCGAAGAATACCCTACAAATTATGTTCGATCGAAAAACTACAATAAATTTGGTTCGTAGTGAGGACTTTAGTCCTTCTTCTCCAGAGGACTAAAGTCCTCACTACCAACCGTAATAAATTTGGTTCGTAGTGAGGACTTTAGTCCTTCTTCTCCAGAGGACTAAAGTCCTCACTACCAACCGTAATAAA
>NZ_JAUBUN010000004.1:244335-275524 GCF_036702665.1 Microcoleus sp. Aus8_D2 | reverse complement strand
ACTCGGTTGTTAAACGCTGCGGTGGCGAAGATATTTGGCGGGTCACTGCCTGAGAAAATAGCTCGATGCCTGGGATTTTATTTTAACTACAAAGCCCCACTCTGAATATCAGATTGGGGCTTTTGTTTTTTGTGGTACGATTAGGATGAAAAACAGGCAAGCACATCCCTTTTCGCTCACCGCCGATATTATGCTCGGACAAACAATTTTTGGGCACTACGAAATCACGGAACACCTGAAAGATACTAATTATTGTCATATTTATTTCGCTAAAGATAGGGAGAAACTTAAGAAGGATTTGCGCGTGGTTAAACGCCTCAAGCAGCCACCGTCCCCTCCCTTGACTTTTCAGCAGGCACAAGATGGCTTGAAGGCGGAAGCTCAAATTCTAGACGACTTAAAACATGACCAAATTCCACAGCTTTTTACCATTGGTGAAGATAATTCAGAATTCTATTTAGTTCAAGACTATATTGAGGGTCACGATTTAAGTCAAGAATTTAAACCGAGTCAGCGGTTGAGCGAGGGTGAGGTGATTCGCCTGTTGCTGGAAATTTTGGCACTTGTCAAGTTTGTTCACGAAAAAAATATCATTCACTGCGATATTAACCCTTCAAATTTAATTAGGCGAACCTCTGACTCAAAACTGGTATTGATTGATTTTGGTTCGGCTAAACAAGTTGGGAATCTGGGGAGTAATTCTTCTAATCAGGTGCAACCAAGTATTCCCGGCTATGCACCTACCGAACAAAAGAATGGTCATCCTGAATTTAATAGCGATATCTATGCGGTTGGGATGATTGGGATGCAAGCGCTGACGGGGTTATCTGCTGGAGATATTCCTAAAGATCCGAATATGTCGGTGGTTATGTGGCCGAGCGGGACAAAAACGAGCGCTAAACTTAAAGCAATTATCGAAAAGATGGTGCATCCAAGTTTTAGGGAGCGCTACGAGTCAGCAGATAAAGTTTTGCAAGCTCTTACAAAATTAAGTCTTCCCCGTCGGACTCGATTCAAGTCGTTTTTGGCAGCGGCGATGGCTGGCGATCCAACTGCTGTCGCTCAGCTTGTTCTTGGATTGGTGGCGTTGATTTTCGGCTTGCCCAGTTTTATTGCTGGGATTCAACAAATGTCTAATTCGCCAGATACAAAGGAAAATGTGAGTTCTGATAATTTTAAGACTTATAAGAATTCTCAGTTTGGGATAACTATTAAACACCCGAAGGACTGGAAGCCACAAGAAATCGGAATTGATGGAGAGGTGGTTAAGTTTTTGCATCAGCCTTCTCAAGCTAATGTGGTGATTAGTGTTAAAAGTTTACCTAATTTTTTAGGATGAGAGGAATATAGAAAGCAGTCTGTGAGCAATATTGAAAATGAGTTTTTAGATAATAAAAAGCAGATTAAAAAATATAATATTGAAGGGCGAAATGAGAAAGCTACTCTGGCAAAGCGTCCGGCTTTTCAAGTGGTTTATACGGGAAAGGATGAGAATAATAAAAGTTGAAAATTGATGGAAGTTGGTAACGTGAAAGATAAGAAGGCTTACGTTATTACTTATGAGGCAGCATCGGGGAAGTATGATGAACATAGCAAAATAGTTGATGAAATGGTTGATTCGTTTGAAAACTAATTTTAGTAGTTGTAAAATGATTGAAAGCTATTGTTGAAGTTCTCTAATTCTGTCTTGTGATTTTTTGTACCACTCGCTGTTTCCCTGTTGTTGATATAGGTTGGCTGCTTTCTGGAAATCATCAATAGCCCTTCGTTTGTCTCCTTGTTGCCAGTATGTAAGAGCGCGGACATAGTAAGCATCAGGAGAGTTAGGATTGAGGCGGATGGCTTCGTTGAAATCTGTCTGTGCTCCCTGATAGTCTTTTAGATTTTCATAGCGCAATCCTCCCCTACGGGCGTAAGCAATAGCAAGGTTAGGATTGAGGCGAATAGCTTCGTTAAAATCGGTGAGCGCACCCTGTTTATCTCCCTGTTGATAGCGGGAAAAGCCTCGATTGTTGTAGGCAATAGCATAGTTAGGATTGAGGCGAATAGCTTCGTTAAAATCGGCGATTCCACCCTGTATATCTCCCTCGATTGAGCGGAAAGTACCCCGATTGCTGTAGGCACTAGCATAGTTGGGATTGATGCGAATAGCTTCGCTATAATCGGATATTGCTCCCTGTTTATCTCCCGTTTCAGAGCGGGCTAAGCCCCGATTGTAGTAGACATCAGCTTCGTTAGGATTGAGGCGAATAGCTTCGTTATAATCGGCGATCGCACCCTGTTTATCTCCTGTTTCTGAGCGGAGAATACCCCGATTATTGTACGCCATAGCATAGTTAGGATTGAGGCGAATGCCTTCGTTGTAATCAGCGAGAGCACCTTTTTTATCTCCCTGTTTAGAGCGGAGATTACCCCAAGCGACGTAAGAAGCTGAAGCTTCGTTGGGATTGAGGCGAATGGCTTCGTTAAAATCGGCGATCGCACCCTGTATATCTCCCTCGATTGAGCGGAAAGTACCCCGATTGTAGTAGGCATTAGCATCGTTAGGATTGAGGCGAATAGCTTGGTTAAAATCAGATATTGCCCCCTGTTTATCTCCCTGTTCATAGCGGAAAATACCCCGACCGACGTAGGCACTAGCTTCGTTAGGATTGAGGCGAATAGCTTGGTTATAATCAGATATTGCCCCCTGTTTATCTCCCTGTTCAGAGCGGACATTACCCCGATTGTTGTAGGCATTAGCATCGTTAGGATTGAGGCGAATAGCTTGGTTATAATCAGATATTGCCCCCTGTTTATCTCCTGTTTCAGAGCGGGCTCTGCCCCGACCAATGTAGGTATCAGCAAAATTAGGATCGAGGCGAATAGCTGCGTTATAATCGGATATTGCCCCCTGTTTATCTCCCTGTTCAGAGCGGACACCACCCCGATTGTGGTAGGGTTCAGCTAAGTTAGGATTAAGACGAATGGCTTCATTATAATCGGATATTGCTCCCTGTTTATCTCCCTGCTCAGAGCGGACAGCACCCCGATTGTGGTAGGTTTCAGCTAAGTTAGGATTGAGGCGAATGGCTTCATTATAATCCGATATTGCGCCCTGTTTATCTCCTGTTTTATAGCGGACAATACCTCGAAACGTATAAGCATTTGCATTACTTGGATTAATCCGAATCACCTGGCTAAAGTTCTCAAGAGCTGCTTGCTTATTCCCCGCGTTGAATTGAGCAATACCTATACGGTAGTAAGCATCAGGATTATCGGGACAAATCTGCAAAGCTTTTTGATACTCACTAATCGCACTTTGGTAGTCTCCGCTATCAGCCTTCGCCCCTCCTAAGTTCAGCAAATCCTCACCGCTAGCCGATCGCGTATTGTCCGCAGAACTATCCTGTAGCTGCCGCAAATTGCGCTTATTTGCCACAAAACTATTAATGGGAATTCCCAACCTCAAACCGCTGCAAGACCGCCCGTTAATCCCCACGACTCGACCGATTCCATCGAGCACGGGGCCGCCGCTCATTCCGGGGATGACTTCGCTGTTGTAGACCATTGTATAGCCATTGTCTCCTCCCGGCTGGTCACGCTGAAACTGCCCGGCCGCAAACTGATAACTGCGCTGTTCTCTTCCAGGGCTTGGTACGGGAAAGCCGGTGGCGTAAACCTTTGCTCCTCCGGTTAATTGATCGGAATTTCCTAGCTCGGCAACGCGGTATTGTTTATTGCTCTGAAACTGGATTAATGCTAAATCGAATCCGGGTAATTCTTCCATTTTATAAGCCGGATAGCGATTGCCGTCTGAGGTTTGGATTTCATAGCGATCTGGATATCTGACTACGTGATGGCTGGTGAGGACGAAGTATGTGTTATCTTTGCGGTCAATAATTACTCCTGAACCGCCACCGTTGCCGTCGATGCGGACGGTGATTTCTCTGCCAATTGCTTCGAGTTGCTGGAGGGATAGCTGGGCGAGGGCAAATTGAGGCTGGGCGACGAGGATAATTATTGCTCCTGTGATGGCTGCTGGGAGTTTGTGGGGGAAATTCATTGTTGTATTTTTAATATTATTTGTCAAAAAGCTTGCTACAAAAATGTTGGTTTGTTTTTTCAGCTCGCTATGGAATAGGGAACGAAAATTTAATAACTTAAACAGCTTCTACATTCCTCTATCCTATAAGCTGGAAAGTAAAAAGAGGCAGAGCCTCCGGATCAGTGTTACCAGGCAGAGCCTGGTAACAAGCCAGTCGCTTAAGTTATTTAATTCCCATTCCTAGGTGCGTCGCTATTAGATGGTCGCTCTTTCTTGAGGATGGTGGATGGCGACGCACCCTACGGCTAAGACGCTCGCAATGACATTGATAAAAGCTATAATTGTCTAGGCGATTGCTTCGCTAAGACGCTCGCAATGACATATAACAGGTTTAGATGTACCTCATTATTTTTGTGATAAAGGCTATGAGAAGCGGTTGAGATTTGTTGGGGGCGATCGCACTAACTGTACCAAATTCTCGATCGGAATTCCCCAACTGTAGCGCCGCATCTCCTGCCGCAGGGAGGCGCTGGGCTGGGAACCGTCTTGATAAGTGTAAGCAGTATCTAAAATTGGTTCTGCGTGGATGCCGTTGACTGCGACAACTTCGCCGCGACTATTTAGCAGCGGCCCTCCACTCATGCCTTTTTCTAAATCGTTTGTATATCCAATTCGATATCCCTTCTGTAAAGGTTTGTCTAAGACTAAGGAAACGCAACCGGTTTTAAAGACAAATCCGCTTTTGCTAGAGGCAGAAATCGGATGGTTAGATGTTTCCGCTGTAAAGGGAAATCCGGCAGCAAATACCCGATCTGCAACTGCTGGGGCTGGGCCGAAGGATGCAACGGCATAATTAGTCCCGTCGCTGCGAAATTGCAATACAGCTAAGTCTTTGCCGTTAAGAGAAGTTGCCGCGATTTTAACTGCTGGATGGATTTTGCGATCGGGCGTTTCTATGCTGTAGGGCGGATCGCCTGCTATGAGTACGCGATCGTTTGTTAGCACGGTATAAACATTGCCATGCTTGCGAATCAAAATTCCCGAACCTAGGATATCTGTCGATCGCACTTTAACTGCGATCGACATTGCTAATTGTTCGAGTTGTTTGACTGAAAGTTGAGCCGGCTGCTGTGCTACTAATACGCTGACATTCGGTGCGGATGCGGGTACGGGAATAATGAAACCGCCCAAATAGGCAATTAACATCAGAATTTGCCTCCATCGGGGTTTGCTGCGGAACACGATCGCTATTTCAAGATTCTGGGCGGTGCTTCATCTTCTTCTGGCAGCAATTTGTTAATATCGAGGTAGGCTTCGCCATTCATGTAAGTAATTGCTTCATTGCCACTGAGTTCGAGAGGCGATCGATCGGCTCCTCCTTCAAGATTGCTCCTCAGCCGTTGGAGAGTCCGCTGCAAGTCGGTTCCTGTTTTGAGAGTTACTAACAGTCCGTCTGGCCGACACTGACCACCTCGGACATTGGTAATGCACAATACGGGTTGACCGCCCCACATTTTAGCAGCCATGTAATTGAGGACTTGGTTATCGTGAAACCGCTGCAATCTTTAAGAAATCTCTTCGCAGCGCTGCTGGGGATTCCAAGGCGGAGGAAAAGAGTTATCTGTCCAGCGAATTAGCGGGAAATTTCTTCTTGTGCCGCGCACGAGGGTTGCGGGTTGACCGTTGCTGGTGCCACAAAAAAATCTACTATTTTCAAATGTCGGATTTTGAGCTGAAGTTGATTTAGGGAGGGTTCCCATCACCCCTAGGGAAACAGCGAACCCGGTCAGAAAGCAGACAAAAGATTGGGGTTTGAGGATCGTGGCAAGTAGGCGATGCGGAAGAAAGTAGATTGATTGAGACTCCTGTACTTCCCTTGTGGGTGAGTCTGGGGTCTTTTGGGAATAGCTGATTCTAAGGAATGAAAATTTTGTTGTACTTAAAAAGATATCACAACTACGGTAGAAATGTCAGGGTAAGAGCATCTAATTTGGTATAAATTGTACTTAACAAATTATGGTACTCCTGGAAAAGCAATGATGCAATTCGATACAGCCCTTTAGGCATAAAAATTAAAAAGGTGAAAAGCCTTACTGCTGCACCACTACCAAGTGATGAAAAGTGTCAGCAGTCATATAAACTAATTCCGATCGCCCTCAAAACGATTTGATGCTATGTGGGACAAAATTGCCGCGCACATCTCTGAAACAACCGGAGAGACGTTTTCCATCGACAACCGCCGTTCAGTCAGCGGTGGCTGCATAAATCAAGGTTATGCGATCGGCAGCAGTGCCCGCAGTTATTTCGCGAAAATAAATCAAGCTTCCCAAGTCGCGATGTTTGAAGCTGAGGCGCTGGGTTTGCAGCAAATGGGGGAAACCCAGACGATTCGCGTTCCTCAACCCATTTGCTGGGGAACTGAGGGCAATTGTGCTTATATTGTGTTGGAATGGCTGGATTTGCGAGGTGGCGGGGGCGAGACCCCTTGGGCAGAAATGGGGCGCAAACTGGCTCAAATGCACAAATACACCCCCCCCAGCCCCCCCTGGCCAAGGGGGAGAGAAGAGGTTGATTATGCCCTTTTAAGGAGATGTTTTGGTTGGGATATGGATAATACGATCGGCTCAACTCCTCAAATTAATAACTTGATGGCAGATTGGGCCGAATTTTGGGCAGAACATCGGATTGGTTATCAGTTAAAGTTGGCTAGGCGCCGGGGCGGAAATTTCAGTCGGGGGGAAAGTTTGCTAGCAGCTATTCCGAAGTTGCTGGAGGGTTACACGCCTCAACCTTCGCTAGTTCACGGGGATTTGTGGGGAGGAAATGCCTCGGTAACTGCTGCGGGGGAACCAGTAATTTTTGACCCGGCGGCTTATTGGGGCGACAGAGAAGTGGATATTGCAATGACTGAACTGTTCGGCGGTTTTCCCGCAGCGTTTTATCGGGGTTATAACGAGGTTTGGTTGCTGGATTCCGGCTATGAAAGGCGCAAAATCCTTTACAATTTATATCATGTTTTGAATCACTTTAATTTGTTCGGGGGGAGTTACGAGTCCCAGGCGAATCAAATGATTATCAGATTATGCGACTAAATCAGAATGTCGTGCAGCCATTTTTAAATTTGGTCGCTTGTTAGTAGAGTGAGGATGCCAAGTACACATAACGCTTTGGGATACCCAGTTCAAAGTCATGGACGATTTGATCGAAGCCAATGGTGGAAATGCCTTCAAAGAAGCCGTAGCCAGCGGGCCCAGCCTAACTTACTGGGAGCAACAGCTTTAAAGGAGCGATCGCAAATCTCAAGTGCTGATACATCCAAAATTTGAATCAAAACAGCTAATTACCACGATACCGACTACCGCGTCAATCCTAATTATTTTGCAGGGATTGTTGCCGAATCATCTGAGAAAAAATCCCTCATCATGGGCGCCATAATTGACCGTCCCATGCAACTTCTGCGATAAAAAGCCCGGAGAGATTTCGAGAAAGCTGGCGCCGATTTCGAGACCGACGAAAGCCGCCTACAAACATGACAAACGCCCAGACAAAGGTACGCCACCGAAGGCACTGCGCCAAAAGGTGTACTCCTAAATGGCTACGCCATAATGATTGAAAAGCTAAGCCCGTGGCGAGATTTGAACTCGCGACTTCCTCCTTACCAAGGAGGTACTCTACCCCTGAGTTACACGGGCATAAAAATTAAAAATGGTAAATTAAAATGTTTTACTTTTAATTTTTTACTTTTAACTTTTATGTGAATTGTGGTGGGCCGGGCTGGATTTGAACCAGCGTAGGCGTAGCCAGCGGATTTACAGTCCGCCCCCATTAACCGCTCGGGCACCGACCCATTTGTACCCACAGTTAAACATCCTAGCAGATTCTTCTTTTTTTGCAACATGACATTTGAAACTATAGTCATTAAGAGTGGAAGACATAAGTTTAATTTATTAATCCGGAAAATAGAACTTTCGAGGGCTGACGCACTGCGATTGCAGAAACCGGGTTTTTTACCGAATCTGAGGGTTGCAACGACTATTTTGGTAAAAACCCGGTTTCTGGGCACCTGTGCGTCTAGGAACTTTCGAGGACTGACGCACTGCGATTGCAGAAACCGGGTTTTTTACCGAATCTGAGGGTTGCAACGACTATTTTCGTGAAAAACCCGGTTTCTGGCCACCTGTGCGTCTAGGAAATTTCGAGGGCTGACGCACTGCGATTGCAGAAACCGGGTTTTTTACAGAATTTGATGTTACAACGAAGTAAACGCATGAAAAACCCGGTTTCTGGCCACCTGTGCGTCTAGGATTCTTATAGCAACCGAAGTCTAAGCTAAGTGGCAATTCCTAATTCACTAATTGGCCGGTTTCTTGCAGGGAGTGCAGGCGGCGGTAAATGCCTTTTTGGTTCAAGAGTTCGTCGTGGCTGCCAACTTCGACGATTTTACCGCCGTCGAGTACGACGATCGCATCGGCTTCGCGAATTGTACTCAGTCGGTGGGCGATAATTATGGTGGTGCGTGTACCCAAAATATTTTGCATGGCTAGCTGGATCGATCGCTCCGACTCATAATCCAAACTAGAAGTAGCTTCGTCAAAGATTAACACGTCCGGCTCCACCAACAGCGCCCTAGCTATGCCCAACCGCTGGCGCTGACCGCCGGATAACCGCATTCCGCGTTCCCCGACAACGGTATAGTAACCTTGGGGCAACAAGTTCACAAACTCATCAACTCGGGCGATGCGACAAGCTTCCTCAACCTGCGCGAAACTTGCTTTCGGGTTGCCATATTTCAAATTTTCCAGCAAAGTGCCATTAAAAACGTCTACTTCTTGATGAACAATGGCTAAACGCTTGCGGTAGCCAGTCACATCTAAACTGGAAATATCCTCGCCGTCGATCAGAATGCGGCCGCAGTTGGGCTCGAAATACCGAAACAGCAGTTTAACTAATGTTGATTTCCCCGAACCCGATCGCCCGACTAATGCTACAGTCTGACGGGGATGGATCAATAAATTGACATCCTGCAAAACAGGCTTTTGGCGATCGTACCCGAAAGTCAGTCCGCAAAACTCAATTTTCCCACTAAATCTATAGGGCGAGGCGGATACAGCATTTTCCGTTGCTAAATTCACCGCATCTATACCGTCTGGTAACTGCATAAACTCGTGGAAGCGGATCATTGAAGAATAGCGGCGGGCAAATAATTCGGCGATAATGCTAATCGGACGCAGTTGGGAATAGGCCATGCTTGCCAAAGTGTAAACTGTGACAAAATATCCCAGAGACATCTTGCCTGCAACGGTTTCTGCTAGGCTAAAACCCAGAACTGAAAACAGGCAAAACTGCACGATCGTCTGTTGGTATGTTCCCAGGGTGACGTATCCTTTGTGAATGCGGTTAATTACAACTTTCAATTCGCGATCGAGCCTGGTTGTTTGCCTTGTGAGTTCCTCTGTTTCCGTCGCAAAAGCTTTGACTGTTTTGATGTTGGTGATAATTTCCGAGTTGCGGCTTTCGGTATCTTCGATGTATTCATCCAGTTTTTCTTCTCTCTGAGTAACTACCATCAGAGTTTTTAAGGTAAAACCGAGGATAAATAGAAAGGAAACTAAAATTAATAAGCCGATGCGCCATTCTATGAGCCAGATAACTGTAAAAACGCCGGTTAAGCGGACGACTTCGGGGATAAATTGACCGGCAATTTCTGGGTATGTCCAAGTGTGGTTGGCGATGCCTTTGGCCATGCGGCTGTCCAGGCGTCCGGCGTTGTTTTCGTCGTAGAATTCTAGGGGTAATGTCAGGATTTTACTAATCGCCCCTCTCATTCGATCGCGTCGTGCTGTCAATGGTAGCGCCCAGTGATACCAATTCCCCACCCAAGGCTGTATGGGTGCTTTGGCGACTGTTACCAGAAAAATTAAGCCCAGCAATACCGATAGCGATAATATTTTACTGGCGGGCTGTTGGGTAAGTGAGGCGATCGCTGCGATCGATTTTTGCGTTACTGTATCTGTAGGTTGATTCGACAATACGTTTAACAGTTGCCCGATCGCGTAGGGCACAGCTAGATCGGCGAGTTCAAACAGGCTGGATGCAGCGATGCTGAAAACCGACATTTTCCAGTAGTCGCTGTAGTATTTGAGGATGTCGCGAAAGCTTGCCATAATTTTTTTTTGAGATACAACCCTTGTAAAAACTTGAGTCTGATAACTGCGCGCTCCGGGCGCCTTGCTTACAAGTGTACTACAAAAGTAGTCATTCGGGGATCTTTTTGGGATAACACTAGAGCATACCGGGGGCTGAGTGCGATCGCAGCCACGGGCGATCGGGAATTGATATTATTTATGGTGAAACGGCGATCGCCCTGGAAGCAGATTTATCGACGATCGCCCGCGATGATATTTGAAGGGTTGATCCAGGAAGAGGAAACGGCAGATTAACGCAGATTAGCGCCGATAGTTTCAACAAGAGCGATCGAATTAATCCAATGTCGAACTGAGTTGTGGTGTCGCAGAAGTCCTTGTGCTGGTACTTTTGGGCAACAATTGATTGAGCGCACCGCACAAGTATTTCTTCACGGTGTCCCTGCTGGCACCCACCCCACTCGGAAGCGTAAAGATCATCTCTACATTTAATAGATTGCCATCCTGTGAGGCAAATACATCGATCGGCAAAGCACGCTGAAACGCTGTGGCGGGATTTTCCGCTTTCATTACACCCATGCTCACATCGGTGCTGACAGTCTTGATGCCCTCGCGGGCTAAAATGGGTCGTAATTGAGAAAATGCTTTTTCTACCGTTAACCCCTCAACCTGAACGCGCGCCGAAAAGGCGGCACCATTGAAAAAGTCCCCTTTTTTTTGAAAGCTTTCCTCGCAAGTTGTGGCAACAGCGGGGGTGGCTAAGCAGATGAAAGCTACGGTTAAGAGAAGAGATCGCATATTATGATTGACCAGGATAAAACACTCATCAAGCTCAGGATAAGCACCATAAAACGCTTTGGCAAATGCTGTCTGAGGGCAAAAAAAATGCAGAAGACAGAATTTTGCTTAAATTCTGCCTTCTGAGCAATGCTTGATAATTTTGAGGATGGAGCAGTCTCTTAGCTCAATGCGTAGGCTGATTGCAGCGCCCACCAGATCAGAAAGCCGATTCCGCCCGCAATGACGATCGCCGAAATGGCGATGGCGATCGGGCTGTCAGCTCCTTTGAACTTCATGATTCCGCGATTTAAGTCTGACATGAGCAGTGTTCTCCCACAATTGCAGCTTGATTGTAGCTTTGCCGTCGGCGGATCGCGGTCAAAAGCAATGCAATTACTGATTTTTTTAAGAATCTGGCGGCGGTAATTTCAGACGGGGAAGGGCATTGGGGCGCGCCCCAGCGAGTTTATGAAAAAAACTTACAAAAAAGACTTGACAAATTCCGAGAAGTGAGACATTATAGTTAAGACCGCAGGAAATGCGGGTGTAGCTCAGTGGTAGAGCGTCACCTTGCCAAGGTGAATGTCGCGCGTTCGAATCGCGTCACCCGCTTGAAAAGATCGAGAAAATAAACAAAACCGGAAAGTATAGCAAGCAAGTCTTGGGTATATTGCTAACGGTGGTTAAAAATACCTCAGTTAGTGGTAAAATTGAGTTCATAGCTTGCAAGTCAGAATTGCCGCTCGGGCGATCGCTCGGAATAGGCAGTTGAAAGCGTAGATAGGGCAGAATTGACAAGCTTGATGAAATAGATATGTTAACGATTATTGTTGCAAAAACGCTTTTTTTATCTGATCGCTCGTGCCATCTCAAAAAGCTCCCAAAATTGACTTAAACGATGAGTACCCGTGCCCTTGCCGGCGCCGCGGTCGTCTCGTACCCATAACGCTGACAGAAGCCTTTGGCTGCAACCGCTGTCAGCAAATATTTGTATTGGAGGAAAGCGGACACGTCATCGAGCAACTATCAACGAACTATCCTTACAAGCAGGCTTGGCGGTGGACGGGCAACCAGTGGCACAGAGCACATCCGGGTTTGAAGGCGCACTACTTGCCGCTGGCCCTGGGGATGATTTTGGTGCCGCTAGTGATTTGGTTGCCCCTGGCGCTGCACTCGCCGGGCCCGAATGTTATTCTGTGGGCAATGGTCGCTGTGCTGTTAGCAATGCTGCCGGCGCTGATGGTATGGCTGGCTTACAGGCGTTAGTTAAATGATAATAGAGGATTTTAGCCATTCATCAGAGGGGGCCAATGTCGCCCGCCGCGCTTATCAAGCTTCTTTGGAATTGGCGGCAACCAAAAGTACGGATCGCGCTGCCGCTTTGCAGGCTATGGCGATCGCGCTCAAACGCCGACAAAATGACATTTTAGAAGCCAATACTCTGGATTTAGAAGCGAGTCGCGACATGGCGATTCCCGACTTGATTGTGGACTGGCTGAAGCTGACGCCGGAACGGATCAAGACAACTGTCCAAATTTTGCAACGCTTGGGGGAAATGCCAGATCCAATTGGCAGGGTGATCAATGCTTCTTATCAAGTCGATCGCTGTCAGGTATACTGTCAATCGCTGCCACTAGGGGCGATCGCGCTAATTTACGAGGCGTTTCCCGAGTTGGGGGCGATCGGGGCAGGTTTGTGTCTCAAAAGCGCTAACAGTTTGATTCTCAAAGGCGGCAGCGAAAGCTGGCAAACTAATGCTGTAATTGGAGAAGCTTTGATGTCGGCGATCGATGAGGTCGGTTTGCCGTCAGGATGTTTGCAGGTATTGCCGCCGGATCGGGGCGCTTCGATCCGGGATTTAGTCACTCAAGACCAATATCTCAATTTAATTATTCCCTACGGTAGGCCGAGTTTGGTGCAGCAGGTGGTAAGACTGTGCACGGCGCCCGTGTTGCGATCGGCAATGGGCAATTGTTACCTTTATTGGTCGCCGACTGGTAGTTTGGAGATGGCAAGGTGGATGATTTTGGACAGCCATCAAAGCGTGCCAGATCCGGTAAACGCGATCGAGAAAGTGTTGATCGATCGCAACCAAAAGCATTCTTCCCTAGTCAGGCTGTGGAACAGTTTAAAAGAAAAAGGCTTTAAAATTAGCGCCGACGCGGATCTCGTCGCAGATTTCCCTGACTTGAGGCTGGCTGAACCCTACGAATGGACTCAACCGTATTTAAACAAAACCATAGCGTTTAAAGTTGTTGATAATCTGGAAATTGCGATCGGCTGGATTAACCGCTACAGCAGCGGCCACGCTGACGCCATCGCCACTGAATCTTACTTAGAAAGCCGCCAATTTGCTCTGGATGTGAACAGCGCCTCAACTTTTATTAATGCCTCGCCTCGGTTTTGGCGATATCAAAATCGGGGAGATGCTATATTTTTGGGAATGTCTAACCAAAAAGGTTATCGCCGGGGATTGATTGGGCTAGATACGCTGACAACAATTAAAGAAATTGTTCAAGGTAACGGACAATTTTAGCTGAGTTACCTTTGGCAGTTTGGCTGTTGAATTTATACTAATTATAAAAAATATTGCTACTACCGAAATTAGAGCATTTTATCTGTATGCCAACGGCACAGTAGGGTGTCCAGCCGGAGTTATGCAAATGACAGATAATTTATCGACAATCAATAATAATTATATCAAGATTTTTTGACCTTGGTATTAATTTAAGTATATAACAATACGCGATTGTTAACGTTTTTTGGTCATTGCGCTACGGGAGAGCAATCTCCGGATCTATTTTTTACATCATGAAACCGGACGGGATTGCCTTAACAATCGCGTATTGAAGTATATAAGACTTATTTTATAAATATTGAATACAGAGGAAAACCGCAGATAAATGTAGATAAACGCAGATGTATTTCAAGATAGTGGTAGTCGTAGCGTGGCTCGCCTGCGATAAATCCTTAAGTTGCATATTGACGATCTGATGGTGACGTACCTAGTATTGTCAATGACCCGTGTCAACAACCCTCCGTTTCACTCTTTCGCAACACTTTTTTATAGCAAAGATTTGTAACAATGGTATAATATACTGTGCGATCGATGAACCGAAATCAGATTGGATATTTGCGGACTGAAGTCCGTACTTTTGTCTAAACGAGCGAACTGTTGTTGTTATTGTAATCGACCGAATATGATATAGTATTGTTCCAGATGCCGAGCCAAGCATCTTTTTTTGACAGCGAATAGGATTTTAAAAATGTCTGTCTAACACATATAAATATCATGTAAATATCATCATAAAATGAATTTATAAAATAAATTTATTCCCAAAGATGATATACTAATAAATATCAGAAAAATAATCTGAGTGACATTTTGGTATGATTAGCAAACAATGAATTCCGAAAAAATGCTCATTTCTTTAGACGAGACTGTCGATCGCGAAACGCTAATTCACCAATCGGCTTATGCTAAAAAATTGCGTCCGCTGCTGCCACCAAATGCCTTTGAACCAGATCCTAGCAAATTAGCAATACTGTTAATCAATCTGGGAATTTTATTGCTGGGATGGGGAATTGCCGACTATCTCGATCGCTGGTCTGTCTATCTTTTATGGCTTTACTTACCTTTAGCCGCGATTATGGGCAATAGTATCATAGTTTTGCTATTTAGCTCCCACGATTTGATGCACGGTAGCGTTCAGAAAAAGTCTCGGCTGACTTATCCGATCGCCTTTTTAGGCCTAAGTATGCTATTGATGCCACCTACTCAGTGGAAATCCCTGCACAACCTCGTACACCACAATACTACCAATTCCTTAGCAGACCCCGATCGCAATTACCTGCACCAGCAGCCCGATACCTGGGGAAAATGGATTCAAAATCTATTTGTACCGTCGGTGGAAGTCAATCCGCTGTGGTTAATTGTCGGAATGGCTGGATCGTGGGCGGTGCATAACTTCCGCAACGTGTCATCGGTATTGTTATTCAACGATAAATCTGTGGATTACGTGCCCGCTGCGTTTACCGTTAGTCCGAAAGATCGATCGATAATCGCCTGGGAATGTCTGGGAATCTTGGGAATTCATCTGAGCATCTTGTTCTACCTAGACTTTAACCCGATTAAAGTTACTCTGGCATACATTTTGCCGATCGCACTTGGTCATGCAGGAGCAATGTTTTACATCTATACCAACCACATGGGTTGTCGGATGACTAGCATTAATGACCCGCTGATCAATAGTGCTTCGCTGCGAGTTCCTAAAATATTTGACCTGCTGCACTTGCATTTCTCTTACCACACAGAGCACCACATTTTCCCCAGCATCAACTCAAACTATTACCCGATGGTGCAAGAGTTGTTACAAATTCACTATCCCGATCGGATGAATTTAATAAATGCTGGGGAAGCTTGGCGGTTGCTGATGGAAACGCCACGGCATTACAAAGATGAAGTTACCTTCACTGATTCTTTAGCAAAAATGTCCGTTAATTGCAGTATTCTGGAAGAATATAAAGGCTAATTTAACTATGTTGAAAAAGTAAGGTGTGCAGTGCACACCTACGGCTTTTACACAGTTAGGATCGCGAATTAAATAACTTACAATTTTAATTGTTATTGTGGGATGGGCTCTTGAGCATCGTCCAAAAAGGGCGGGCTACAAGAGCCCACCCCACAAACTTGTGTAAGTTATTTAATTCTCATTCCTTATATCATGTCCGAAGATTGGGTTTGTAGTGAGGACGCAGAGTCAAGCGTTATGGATGCGGACTCTTCGGGGGCACTACAAACCGTTTTGATGGCGGGCTAAGCGTTGCGGAGGGAATTGAGCGGACATCAGATTATTTTAGGTTACATCGGGTTAAAAACCGCCGAGCCAGTTCGGCGGTTTTTAACGATGATTTGGTATTATATCATGTCCAGTCGATTACCATAACAACAACAGTTCGCGCGATCCAATCTGATTGCGTTCAATCGATCGGACACGATATTAAATGCTGATGCTATTGATCACTAAAGAAGGTTTGAGAGCAATATATGGCACTAATCGCTTTTTATTGTTGGCATCAATCTTCTGTTCTGCCATATTCAAATCTTGCTGGAACTGTCTGACTAATTGTTGAATGGGAGTTCCCTCAAAAACTTCGTCGAAGGTGGCACGGTAGAGTTCTCGGAAAGATCGATCGTAATAACCCAAACGGTCATATTTATAAGCTGACAGAGTAAACAGAATTTGCAGTTGATCGGCAGTTTTTTTGTAGGGTGGAAGCAACTGTAGAAGCTTCAGTTCTGTAATTACTTCTGGAAGACCTGACTTGTTAATTCCCGGAATATCCCGGTAGCCAGCCAAAGGCATATTGGCGGCAAAACTCATGTATTGATGCTGGGTATAATTCACAGCAGAATGCTGCGGCCCACAAGTGAAAATCACTGTTGTGACAATTTCAATCAATTGTTGAACATCGTCAATGCGCTGTGGCATTCCTTTGACTTTACCTCCTGTCTCGGAGGATAATTCTTGGGCCCAGCGTTGCAGTTCGCTATCATCTGTAATTTTCTGCTTGGTCGAGTAAAAGTATTTGAGATACCCGGATACAAAGGTTTTAATTGCGTTCCAAAGCAGCAATCCGTCATCTCGGTAAGGATAGTGAGGTAATTGAGTTGTGTTGTCCATTCCTCGGTTTTTTAGTTCCGTTGGGAGGGCAAATTGATCGAGACTCCAGTTAGTGCAGGCTTCCCTGCTGATATCTATTGTCTCTGGTAAGGTTCCTGCTAGCAACTCATCAACTGGGCCAGCAGGGCTGATCAACTGAGCGCGTGCGAGATTGTTGTTGGTCAACATGAAGCGAAAGTGGGGTTTGAGCAGTAAGCTGAGGGGATGATTTTCAGCTAACTGTCGGGCTGTGACGATCGCGATCGGTTCCATGACAAGATGGGTTCGACCTAAATGCGAGCTCATTTCGTGGTGATTGGCGTCTGCTATTTGCACGCAGACTTTGGCAAACAACCAATCGAGGGGCGGATCGGATGGGGTGTAGATATGGCTGCCCGGTTTGGGGTCTAGTTGGATGGCCAGGGGTGCAAGTTCACCCCGATCGCGCACTCCCGTCCACCGCCAAGCGAAGAAAGCACGGGGTTTCGGCAAGTATTTCCTGCCCTTTTCATAGGTGCCTCCTTGAATTCGAGCAGGCGCGCGATAGTTGGCGTCAGTACCCGTGTAATCGGCAATGTAAATACTTTTTTCCCGAAACAGTTTGGGGATCTCCAATAATGGCTGCTTGCTGTCAAGTTTTGTGAGGATTTCTGCCCGGGGGTCGGTGGCATTTAAGAAGCGAAGCACCATCGGATTTGCCCCTGACAAGCGCTGTTCGGCAAAAGAGCGATCGGTTTGGTAAGTCTTGGCAACTTGAGGCAGCCGCAGCACGGTAAAGAAGTCTTCATAGTCTTGGAGTTCGTCGAGAGGATCTAGAAAAGATCTCGCCTGGACTGCCAACATATTTACAGGAAGTTCAGCAGTTGCTAATATCCGTTCTCCAATATAGTCGCTCGAAAAATTCTCGATCGCTGGCACGGTTTTTAATAATGCCAAAGGTGATAAACTGTTATAGTCAAACTGATAAGCTTGTTGCTGGCGATTCAAGTAATCACTGCGCTGTTGTTTGTTGGCATCGTCTTGAGGAAGGGAAGGTTTCATAGTTTTTACCATTTATCAATTTTAGCCCTTATTTTCTAGTAAGATATAGGTAACAATTACCACATATATGGGCTGGGAACAAGCAAGTCTTGTGACTCGATCAGAGAACTTGATATAATCATAGTTCGGATACTGGTAATTGCGCTCCGGACAGTTTGGACTGATGTTTCTGCGACTTGTCGCTGTACTGGTACTATGGGATAATCAGTCAAGCTTCGTCCCGAACTCCAAGCCATTGAGCGAAGCGAAAGTTATCCTAATTCAAAAAACCTATGCAACAGTAGCTTCGGTTTCCCTTCGTTCCAGTCAACCTACTGTACCATGATTTTTGGCCAACGCCTAGGATCGCAAATGAGTTCGTGTTCGGTTATCTAACCATAATTAAGGAGGACTCGCATTCCGAACGATCGAACAAGGAGGACTTTAGTCTTCATTAAAAACACGGGCTAATTATAGGTAATTAGCCGGAGTTCACATCTGGGGCAGTCCTGGACGCACTCCGACTCTCATCAACCGAGCTTTTCACTGTGATTGAGAGTTTGAACGAAGTATGGGGGTGAAGAAAACCGGTTGATGCGTCCAGGAGCGTCAGCGATTAGGCATGAACCATTAAATATTGACCGTTGCCGTTATATTCACCATCGCAACTGGCGAAATTAGCAACAAACCAAATCAAGTAAAACCGCCAGATGCGGCGAAATTTGGCATAGTCGATGCCGTACTCTAAATCTTTGACTATCGCCTGAGAGTCATCAAAGTTTTTCAGCCAGTTAGCAAAGGTTGTAGAGTAATTGTATCCGTTGAGATACCATTGTTTGATGGTTTTGAGGTCTTTGTTGTAGCTGGGAACGGCATCGTATTTCCAGTAACGGCCGTGGGGGAAAATGTATTTGTGGGTGAAAACGCTGGAGATGTTGTTAGGGGTACGAACTGTGATGATGTGAATGAAAACGCGGCCGTTATCTTTGAGGAAAGAGGCGAGCTTTTGGAAAGCTTTGGTTAAATTTCCGACATGACAAAAAACTCCGATCGAGAGAATTTTGTCAAATTTGGTGTCGAATTGGGCGTCGTTCAAATCGCCTTCAAATAGGGTAAATCGACCTGAACTGAGGTAGCTTTCGGGGTCTTGCATCTTCTGACGCATATATTCGCATTGGTGCTGGCTGAGGTTAATGCCAGTAAACTGGACATTGGGGAATTTGCCAAGAATGTAATTGGGAACGCAGCCCCAACCGCAGCCAAAGTCTAAAATTCGATCGCCATCCTGAATCTCTAGCTTCTCAATCACATCATCAATCATCTGGATTTGGGATGCTTCGAGGTTGGCGGCTCCTTTTTCCCACAATCCCATGCTGTATTTAGGATAAATGAGTTTGCTATCGCCTAACATGGGATTCAGCATGGCTTGAGGTAAGTCGTACTGAATTTTCATTAAATCTCGCGGGCCTTCGGCTGTATGCTCTGTTTCTTTGAGTACCCATTCGTAGGGTGCGAGGAGGGAGGGAAAATACTTAAAAAAGACGGGCATACAGGTATCAAAAAGACCTCGCAATACAGAATCCGGTACTTCTAAGCCGTTGATATAAGACTCTGCTACTGCCATTTGCACCGCGTTTACTGCACTGACTGCGACGCGGGTTACTCGGTAGGCGATCGGGCTTTTGAGATGGATATTTCCCACCAGCGGGATGTGCTGTTCGATGTTTTGTAGGGCTGTTGATGAACTCATGGTTATACGGGTTTTAAAGATGCTGCTATTCTATCTCAAGCAAATTGGCTGCTCCTTAGGGAGCAAAAAAACTCAAACTCTTATCAGGTAAGGTTTGGCAGAAAAAAACCTGAAAAACTCTCAAAATATCTGGCGGTTGCAGGGGATTCAATAACGGATTTATAGGGTTTTCAGCTATCATAAATTTATTAAGAATTATGTCAGTTAATTTGAGCTTTGAGCTTTGAGCTTTGAGCTTGATTCCACAGGCTTTACTTGGCATGGAATTGAGGTTTTTTCATGGCACGATCGCCAATTTAACGCTGAGTTTGTTGTGCGGTTGAGCTGACGGCACGAGAAGCAAGTGCCGATCGCCACTTATACTGAATGAATCAGGCTATGCAGAAAAGATGTCAAAAAACCGGGTTTGCAGATAGAGTCGCTGCAATAACAGATGTCCGCTCGTCCATGCCTCGCTACTTAGCTAGAAACGCCACATATGCCAGAGATTCACTATCTGCCGGACGATCGCGCGATCGAAATATACGACAACGATATAATTCTGGAAGCTTCGCTGCGTGCAGGTATTCCCCACACCCACGCCTGTGGCGGTAGTGCGCGGTGTTCGACTTGTCGCGTCTTGATTGTCGAAGGTTTAGAATTTTGCTCGCCCCGCAATTCAGCGGAAGATGAGCTGGCGAAAAAATTGCGTCTAGAGCCGGAAATTAGGCTGGCGTGTCAGACGCAGGTGGCGGGCGGGAAGGTGATTTTGCGCCGGCTGGCGATCGATTCTGAAGACTTGGAATCATTTAACGACGAAATGGCCGGAAAGTTTATTCATGCTCCGGTGGGTCAAGAAAAGAAAATTGCAATTTTGTTTGCCGATATTCGAGGGTTTACGCCGTTTGCAGAATCGCTGTTACCCTACGATGTAATTTATGTTTTAAATCGCTATTTCCAAAAAATGGGTTATGCGATCAACCGCAACGGCGGGATGATCAATAATTATATGGGCGATGGTTTTATGGCGCTGTTTGGGTTGGAAAACTCAGACAAGGCGGCGGAACAAGCGGTGAGGGCTGGGGTGGATATGCTGGAGGAACTAGAGAAACTCAATCCCTATTTTGAGACTTTATACCGTCACAGGTTGCGGATTGGGATTGGGATTCACTGCGGTTTGGCGGTTGTAGGGAACCTGGGGGAGTCGAAAAATCAGTCGGTTACGGCGATCGGGGATGCGGTGAATTTTGCCAGCCGGATTGAAGCTGCGAACAAGCAAGTGGGTACAAGTCTGTTGATTTCCCAGGAGACTTATGAGGAAATTAAGGATTTGGCGATCGTCAACCAGTGCGTATCAGTTAAAATCCCCGGAAAAAGCGGCGAATATCCGCTTTACGAAGTTGTCGGAATGCCGCCGCTACCCGTAGAAATCCAGGAGATTTCCGAGGTTGAGAAAAATTCGGTTTGGCAGGATTTTGTCAATAAGTTGAGGGGTTTATTGGCTGCGGCGCGGAATTGGATTCGGAAAATATTTGAATTGTGAAATTTAGATTAATCTGAGCAGATAATTATTGTGATACTAAAGCATTCAACGGGATGGCAAGATTATTCGCAGGGTGCGGATACATCGGCAATCCTTAAATAAAAATCTGGTACATCTGTGTTTGTCAAATATGTGTGTATGGGCTATAGCATGACCTCCGTGAATATAAGATTATAACTAATAACTTATATGCGGTCATGCTTCGCCCTCTTCAAAAACCAGATGCACCCGAAAAAGCGACAATCTTAAATATCCGCACCTTACATATGCGACTAAAGTGTCTCACTCCGCGCCACAATTGTCGTGTAGCAATAGTTTTTATAAATCGTATTAGATAGAGTTAAGAATATATAGCCTTTCTCAGAAAGATGAGGTACTCATGGGGATAGGGGATAGGGCATAGGCCTCCGTGGGCATAGGGCATAGGCCTCCGTGGGCATAGGCCTCCGTGGGCAAACAGGGCATTGGGCATACCTCACCACGCTTGAGAACCGCTATAAGTATTGTTGTACTCAAGTATTCAAGGGGATAGTTTGTATGGATAATCTCTCCGAGCTTCTCAAAAAAATTAAGAATAAACCTTCAGTCTATTTGTGCCTGGTGTCAATTAGTTGCCTTCAGGCTTTCTTGTCGGGATATAATGTGGCACAGTACCAGCTTGGCGTACCTCTAAAAGAAGAAAACGCTCTATAGCAATCCTTGCAGGAGTCGTAGATTTTTTACCCCACCCCAACCCTCCCCTTGCTAAGGGGAGGGAGTAAGAAGAAGTTCACAAATGATTTAGGATCGCTATAGATGGCTTTCAAGAATAGATATAGAAAAAATTTAATATTGATTCATCTCAAGTATGGGCAAATAGAATTATATTTTTTTCTCAGGATGAGACGGATGCCCTAAATAGCTTTTTTGAACTCTTTAAATAGCTTTTTTGAACTATTTGAGGAGTTTTGTCAAAGTAAGAAGGTGGTCGAATCGGGGAAGGTGCACCGATAAGAACCCTACAGGGATTTGAAATAAATTCATAACCGCAGATATCCGCGTTCATCCGCGTGCATCTGCGGTTAAAAATGACCCAATCTAAGCCATCACCATGCCGCCATCGACATTAAAAACTTGCCCGGTAACATAGGCCGCCGCCGCATCCGCTGCCAAAAACTTCACCATCCCCGCAACTTCCTCAACTTCGCCGTATCTTCCCAGCGGAATGTACTTTAAAATCTCATCAGATTTGACATCTTTTGTCATATCTGTGGTGATAAAACCCGGTGCAACCGCATTTACAGTAATTGCGCGACTCGCCAACTCTTTCGCCACAGTTTTAGTAAATCCAATTACTCCAGCCTTCGCCGCACTGTAATTAGCTTGTCCGGGATTTCCCATTTGGCCGGCAACCGAAGCAATATTAATAATTCGGCCGCTGCGCTGTTTCAGCATGATTTTGCTGGCAGCTTTTGTACACAAAAATACGCCGGTGAGATTCAAATCAATCACTGCTTGCCAATCTTCTAGCTTCATCCGCAGCAGCAAAGTATCGCGGGTGATGCCGGCATTGTTCACCAAAATGTCAATCCGTCCCCATTTTTCCATGACTTTGCTGATGAGTGCATCTACTTGGTCAGTTTTGGAGACATCTGCTGCAAGGGCGATCGCCTCTCCACCTGCTGCAATAATTTCTGCTACGGCTTCATCAGCCGCAGCACTCGAACTCGCATAGTTAACGGCGACTTTAGCGCCCTCTGCTGCTAAGCTGAAAGCGACGGCGCGGCCGATTCCCCGGGATGCACCGGTGACTACGGCAACTTGACCCCGCAATCTCTGATATATCTCTGGCAATAATTCCATAATTCTGTCCTCGCAAATCTACGCTCACAAAATTCTGCACTAAAATCGATCCAGAACCAAAAAAATTTATACTGACTCACCGAGTTCAGTTGTCACAATTCCTTACTCGTTAACCCTTCGGGTATAATGGGCGTCCCTTTACCACATTTTTAAGATGGCAGTTCAAAAACAGTTCAACAGTTTTGAGGAGTTACTATCGAGCTCTGATTTGCCTGTACTGGTAGATTTTTATGCTACTTGGTGCGGGCCTTGTCAGATGATGGTGCCGATTTTGGAGCAGGTGAGCGGTCAGACGAAAGATAAGCTCATGGTTGTTAAGATTGATACGGATAAGTACGAGCAGTTGGCTTCGCAGTTTCACATTTATGCTTTGCCGACTTTGGTGCTGTTCAAAAATGGTGTTGAGGTCGATCGCATTGAGGGAGTATTGCAACCGGCGCAGTTGATCGATCGACTGCAACCTCACTTGTAACCACCGCCGATTATCTCACACCCGGGGGTGCGTCAGCCAATATCTGATAGATTATGGACAAAATAGTCGTAGCTGACGCACCCTACCTATGAAAACTCCCAGTCACGCTATTATCAATCTGGCTATTCTGGGTAAACCGCAACTGCCGCAATTTAATCTGATTATTGCGATCGGCGGAATCTTACCCGATATCCCGATATTTTTATTTTACTTTTGGGCGAAGTACATTGCTCGCTTGCCGTCCGCTAAAATCTGGTCGGAAGCATACTATGAGCCTTTGAACCAAAATATTGTTGCTTTGTTTCATTCGATTCCCCTAGCGGTGATTGGTTGGTTAATTGCTTATTATTTAGGTTGGCAAAATGTGCAAATTCTGTTTTTGAGTATGATTTTGCACTCTTTGGGAGATTGGCCAGTTCACAATGATGATGCTCACAGGCACTTTTTTCCGTTCAGCAATTACCGTTTTATCAGTCCGATTTCTTATTGGGATCGGAATCACTATGGGTCAATTGTTTCTGCGATCGAAATGTTGTTGGTGATGCTGTCAAGTTATCATGTTTTTGGTTTTGTTCAGTCTTCTGTTGGTAAGATATTGTTGATTTTGGTGAATAGTTTTTATTGAATCGGCTCTGTCTCTTTTTAGGTTCGTTCTCTAATATCATCTGCTGTCGAGCGACCGCGATAAAATTGGTTTGTAGTGAGGACTTTAGTCCTCTTTCGTGGTCTGAAGAAGGACTTTAGTCCTGACTGCAAACTTAATATAATTTCTCGATCTTAATGATTCTGCTGCAATTACTATCTTACCCAACTTCTGTAAGGTGCGTCAGCTAATATCTGATTGCTGGTGAATTGAATTATGCTAGCTGACGCACCCTACAAATTACTGAATAAGGACTCGCATTCCGAACGATCAAACCCTGCTAATTCCTAATTCTTAACTCCGCCGAATATTGAAACAGCACCAATCTTGGCGCTTCCACAGAGTAGCGACAATCCAGCCGTGCTGTTCGAGGGTGTCTGCAATTGGTTTAGCTTGTTCGAGCAAAATGCCGCTGAGAACTGCCCAAGTAGTCGGCTTGCTAATGGCGGTGAACTGCGGTATCAAATCTATGATTACTTCTGCTAGAATATTGCACATCAAACCGTCGATCGGGCCGTCGGTCATTTCGATCAAACGATCGATACTTCCGAGCTCTGCAACCAACTGCTGCGGTTTTATGCGGTTGAGTTGTCGGTTGCTAATTGTCGATCGCACTGCTAAGGGATCTGTATCCAAAGCATAAACTTTTGTGGCGCCCAGCAAAACGGCGCCGATCGACAAAATACCCGATCCGCAGCCGATATCAGCAACAATGCACTTGTTGTCATTAAAACCGAGGCGCATTTCCAGCGACTCCAGACAGAGTTGAGTTGTAGCGTGAGCACCAGTACCGAAAGCGACACCTGGATCTAAACGCAAGACAACGCGATCGGTATTAGTCGGTGGGGGAAGCCAAGCCGGATTAACTAAAAAGCGATCGCCCACTTCTTGAGGCTGCCAGTGCTGCTTCCAAGTGCTGCCCCAGTCTTCATCTTCAATCAAATCCCACTGCATCGCAGGTAAGGGAAAACCCGCACACAAAGCATCTTGGCGCAGCCACAAAGACAGGGCCGCCAAATCCAGCAATCCTGCTTGTTCTTCGGGTAAATAAGCCGACATCAGGCAGGAATTGCTTTTGATCTGAGTGGCAGTTCCCCGACAGTTAAACCGTTCCAGACGCCAAAAGATGATATCTTCCAGCGCCGGATCGCAAAGAATTCTAATTTCCCACCAGCTATGTGCCATAACTATTTTAGATTTTAGATTTTAGATTTTAGATTGGCCCGTCAGGAACTGGAGACTGGGAACTGGGGAGTGAGGAATGAGGATGGACTAATAGAAAAATTCCAGCTTTGTTGCCAATTACCAATGACTAATTACCGATTACCAATTATCAGTCCCTGCATCCGCCCATCTCAACTCCAAAATCCTTCAAAGATTTACCGTGTAACGATTTGAGATTTGAGACTTGAGATTGGCGGCACCTAAAATCTCAAATCCTTCAAAGATTTACCGTGTAAAGATTTGAGATTTGAGATTTGAGATTTGAGATTCGAGATTGGCGGAGGGAGACTGGGGACTTGACGGTTAGGATTGACGTAATAGAAAAAATTCCAGTTTTCTTGCCAATTACCCGTTACCAATTACTGAATTACCAATTATCAGTCCCTGCATTCAAAACCTAAAATCTAAAATCCTTCAAAGATTTACCGTGTAAGCATCCCGAATTCCCGGAACTTTGATAATTTCAGCCAATATCCCCTCTGGTAGAGGGTCATCGAGGCTCAAAACCATCACCGCATCGCCGCGGACGATTTTACGGCCTACTTGCATACTGGCAATATTGACATTAAAACTGCCCAATTGGGAACCAATTTTGCCAATAATTCCCGGCATATCGCGGTGCAGGGTAAACAGCATATGGTGAGTCGGGCAAACGTTGACTGGGAAATCGTCAACGCTGGTAATCCGAATTTCGCTTTCGCCGAGGACTGCACCCGTGACTGTGTGTTCGCCGAGAGTTCCCTTTGCCGAGAGGCGCAGAGAGCCTGTGTAGTCGCGGATTGAGGCGTCTCTGGTTTCAACGACGCGAATTCCGCGTTCTTTGGCTTCAATGCTGGCGTTGACGTAGTTAACGCGCTCTCGCAGGGCTTGGGAGAGCAGGCCTTTGAGGGAGGCGACGACTACGGGCTGGCTTTGGTTGCTGGCCAATTCGCCTTGGAGTTGGACGTTGAGGTAATCGACTCGGCCTCCGGCTAGCTGGCTGACGAGGTTGCCTAGGGTTTCGGCGAGTTGCAGGTAGGGTTTGAGTTTTTCGATCGAGTCTGGGTAAATTCCGGGGATGTTAACAGCCGATCGCGCGGGGAGTCCCAACAACACATCACGGATTTGTTCGGCAACATCGATCGCCACATTCACCTGAGCTTCAGCGGTGGAAGCTCCCAAGTGAGGCGTCAGCACGATGTTTTGGCCGACATTCCGTAGCGGAGAATCAGCTTCCAGCGGCTCATGTTCGTAAACATCGATCGCTGCACCGGCGATCTGGCCTGATTTAATAGCTTCTGCGAGGGCTGCTTCGTCGATGATGCCACCTCTGGCGCAATTAATAATCCGGGCCGTGGGCTTCATCTTCGACAGCACGTCAGCGTTAATTAAGTGCAGGGTTTCCGGCGTTTTGGGGATGTGCAGCGTGATGTAGTCGGATTCGCGCATCAGCAGTTCGAGTTCTACCAAGCGACAGCCCAACTGTTCGGCTCTTTCGGTGGAGATGAAGGGATCGTAAGCGAGCAGTTTCATGCCCATTGCTTTAGCTGCGGTGGCGAGATGGGAGCCGATTTTGCCCAAACCGACGATACCGAGGGTTTTTTTGTAAACTTCTACACCGATGAAGCGGTTGCGTTCCCATTTACCGCTTTTGACGGAGGCGTTGGCTTCGGGGATGTGGCGGGACATCGAGAGCATCATGGCGATCGCGTGTTCAGCGGCGGCGATCGTGTTGCCTTCGGGGGAGTTGACGACTACAATTCCTTTGCGGGTAGCGGCGGGTACATCGACATTATCTACGCCAACGCCGGCTCTGCCGATAATTTTGAGGAGATTTCCGGCTTCAATGATTTCTTTGGTAACTTGGGTGCCAGAACGGATCATCAAAGCGTCGTAATCTGGAATAATTCGCACGAGCTCTTCGGCACAGAGTCCTGTGTTTACGTCAACTTGTGCGACTTGGGAGAGGATGTCAATTCCGGCTTGGTCGATCGGATCGGATACTAGAACTTTAGGCATAGCAAGCAATTGAGTGCAATAGTAAAAATAGGCCGAGGGTTGGCGAGCTCAAAGTTGAGACTTATGACTTAGAGCAGTATCTAACAGCTCAGCTCAAGCTTGCCTTTGTGCAGTTTGAATTGTATCTGTATTCGGTCAAGGTCGGTCGTTTTTGCGTGAAATATTTTAGCTTTGCGGGCGATCGAATGCGAGCGATCGTCTGAAAAACGCCCAATTGCTTAGGTAGCAAGTCTTTTCAGGCTATAATAAATTCCGGGTATCCGAACCTAACTATCAGGAATTGTGGTCAATGAATTATCTTATCGCCGTACTGCCCGATCGAATGCAAGCCGAAGCTGCCTATTGCGCCCTAGAAAAAGAAGGCTTACCCATGAAGCAAGTGAGCATTTTGGGCCGCGGCTACAAAACTGCGGATGAATTTGGCTTAATCGACCCCAACCAGCAAGCAAAGAAACAAGCTAAACTCATGGCTGTTTGGCTGATACCGTTTGGCTTCATTGCGGGCGTTACTTTTAGCTTGATGACAGAGTTGAAGACTTTTGCATGGGCGGGCGAAATTGGCGATCACGCGATCGGCGGAGTGCTCGGTGCGATCGCGGCCGGAATGGGCAGCGTATTTGTCGGCGGTGCGGGAGGAATGGCTTTTGGTAGCGGCGATGCTTTACCGTACCGCAACCGTTTGAATGCGGGCAAATTTTTGATTGCAGTTAAAGGTAATGACAATTTAACCAATAAAGCTGCGAATATTTTAAAGCAGTTTGAACCGGAAAATATGCAAGGTTATACAGAGACTTAATTCCCATCTGCGTTCCTCTGCGTACATCTGCCTACATCTGCGGTTAAAAAATCCAAGTTAGTATTATGGCAACAATCTAATATTGACTTGGATTCAAGTTGTGTTACCAGAATATTTGACCTTACTTGATATTTGGAGAAACCGATGGAAGTTCAAACGCTCGCCTTATCTTCTCCGCTCGAATTAACAATCGATCTAACTGACGAACAATTTTTTCAGTTGTGTCAAGAAAACCGAGATTTCAGATTTGAGCGTACTTCTACTGGAGGATTAATTATTATGTCACCTACGGGTAGCTATAGTGGCAACCGCAATATTGATTTATCGTATCAACTCCAAAGTTGGAGCCGTCAAAATAAGCATTTAGGAATTGCTTTTGATTCTTCAACTGGATTTAAACTACCCGACGGTGCAGATATTTCTCCCGATGCTGCTTGGATTCGGCGCGACAGGTGGGATGCTTTAACTCCCGAAGAAAAAGAGAAATTTGCACCAATTTGTCCCGATTTTGTGGTGGAATTGCGCTCGCCCACAGATTCCCTAGAAAAATTGCGGGCTAAAATGAGATTGTATCTGAAAAATGGTGCTCGTTTGGGCTGGTTGCTCGATCGCAAAAATCGGCAAGTAGAAATCTCCCGTCAAGGTAGAGAAGTAGAAATTTTAGATGCGCCTCGAACTGTCTCAGGTGAAGATGTACTCCCCGGTTTTGTGTTGGATTTAAGTGATATTTTGTAATCGGTAAAAACAGCAGTTGAGCGGGGCATAAAATCTGTAACCTACCCTACAGCGCATGACGAATAAGCCGTTCCAAAAAATTGGCAGCCGACAAGTCTGAACATGGCTCCGTATAGTTGGGATTTTGTGCAGCCTGTTCGCGATTTGTCACTAAAAAACAAGCAGCCGTGAAATGCCTTTCCCGCACCATCTTCTGACAAAAAAGTTTGTAGCGTTGAGCATAGCTTGCCCCTCTAAACTCCGGCAAAACCGCGAAATGCGGTTCAGCAACCTGTACCGGGTTGCGCGAGGCCGGGCTGTCTTCTAAAACAAACAGATATCCTAACCACGGTGGCGGAGGTGCTTCGCCAAACACTCCTTCCCGGTAAGCTGTCCAGATGTCGAGAGCCGCCCCCATCGCTTCTTCTGTGCGGTTGTTGAAGTTATTGGCAAAGCTGTCCCGTCATTCGGCAATCTCCGCCATCAATTCCTCATAGACTACGCGCAAGCCATAGGTTTCTTGCATCCGTTTCAGCGCCATCTGATGGTAATTTGGCTCAACATCTACCCCGATACTGTTGCGTCCCCAGTTGGCTGCGGCGACGCAGGTTGTCCCCGTCCCCATAAATGGGTCAAGTACCGTGTCCCCAGCAAAGGAAAACATCCGCACCAGCCTTTCTGCTAGTTCCAAAGGATAGGGGGCGGGGTGTTGCTTGGTGGAAGCGCCTTTGATATCCTGCCAAATTTGTTGAAACCACTGTCGGTGTAAGGTTTCCGGTATCACGGACAATACCCGTGCTGTCAGGCTGGGACTGCGGTAGCCCCCTGGCTTGCGCTGCATTAGGATAAATTCGATGTCGTTTTTGATGACACCTCCGGGCTCGTAGGGTTTGCCGAGAAAACTGGTGCCGTTTCCCGCTGCTTCTAGGGAAGCATTGGCTATTTTGTACCAGATAATCGGTGCGAGGTTATCAAATCCCAGATGGCGGGAGTTTTCCTGAATGCTGGCGTGCAGGGGAAATACCATGTGTCTCCCAAACCGCCGGCGCGCAACACAGACATCGCCCACCACAATCACCAGCCGTCCGCCGGGGACTAAAACGCGCCATATTTGCTGCCATACTCGATCGAGCTCTTGCAAAAACTGTTCGTAGTCTGCTATTTCCCCAAGCTGGTTTGGGTTTTTGAGATATGCTTTTAAATTCCAGTACGGGGGCGATGTGACTACCAGATGCACGCTTTCATCGGGAATATCTATCAAGTTTCGGCTATCGCCCTGTAGCAGGGAATGGAAAGATGGCAAGCTTTGCACCCGATGCTGAATTTCCTGGATCAACGCCTTATTTTTGCTGATGGCAGGAATGGCGCGCTGTTCGTCTGCTGCTAATAATGCCGCTGCTTCCTCGGGTACAAGGCTTTTATCCTGTAGCGCTTGTTTCAACGGTTCGGCTGCTTCCGGAGACAGAAACCGCGTTGAAATATTAACCTTGCTTAAACTCGAAGACTTCATACATTTTGTACAATAATCACGTTCATCATATCAGCTTTACCAGCAACAAAAATCATCATGTCCTGATTTGACAATCTTAGGCTATAATTAGAATAGTGCGACTGTTAAAGAAGTAGAGTTTTTAGTTACAGCAAGGTTTGGCAATTTCAAATTAGAATCAAAAATTGACTGATGTTACAAAAAGAAGAACTGTTAAAAGGTATCGAAAATCGCGAATGTGTGGCGCGGGCATTAGACCAAGCGGAACAAGCAATTAAAACTTGGGAAGTTACTCTGACTGATTTTCTGTCGCCGCCGGAGTTGGCGGATACTCTGACGGTATTTAAGCGCTTAAGTGATGTGGAATTAGTGCCTTGGGGCGGCTACCCGCAAGCTGAAAGACAGAGAATTGCGATCGCCCGATCGTCCATCCCGATCGACTCTGCGAGTGTTAGCGTTACTGCGGTGGAGATAGCCGGCAATTTCCTGTTCGACACCGCCAGTCACCGCGACTTCTTAGGCGCTATGCTGGGTACGGGAATTGTCCGCGAGAAAACCGGCGACGTGATTGTGTTGGGCGAACGTGGCGCGCAGGCGATCGTCATGCCGGAAATGGTAGAGTATCTGGAGATGAGTTTGCAGCAAGTGCGATCGGTTCCTGTGAAAACTCGGCGCATTGAGTTAAGCGAACTAAAAATTAGAGAACCCAAAAAGAAAGAAATGACAACCGTTGAAGCATCGATGAGATTGGATGCTGTGGCTTCGGCCGGATTTGCCATGTCTCGCAGCAAAATGGTTGAATTCATTGACAGAGGTGACGTGCGAGTTAACTGGAAAGATATCACCCAATCTAGTTATCACGTTAAATCTGGAGATTTAATCGCTGTTAGCGGTAAGGGAAGATTGGAAATTGGGGAAGTTATGGTAACTAAAAAAGAACGCTATCGAGTGCAGTTAACTCGATATTTGTAATTTTGACCATCTCGTTGAGTTCAAAGAAACCGGGTTTTTTAGGAGATTTAGGGCGGTCGCGAATTATTTCGGAAAAACCCGGTTTCTGGTCATCTCGTTGAGTTCAAAGAAACCGGGTTTTTTAGGAGATTTAG
>NZ_JAUBUN010000004.1:213624-244235 GCF_036702665.1 Microcoleus sp. Aus8_D2 | reverse complement strand
AATTATTTCGGAAAAACCCGGTTTCTGGTCATCTCGTTGAGTTCAAAGAAACCGGGTTTTTTAGGAGATTTAGGGCGCTCGCGAATTATTTCGAGAAAAACCCGGTTTCTGGCCACCTTCAGTTATCCTGCTTTACCCATAAACAGCTTTGCTACCAAGTTTACCAAAAGTTCTCGCGGCATCAATCGAGGCATATTTACGATTATTTGATTGAGGAATCCGCCAGTCACGACGTTAGACTCTTTTTTGTCTAAAGCTTTGAGTGCATCTCGGACAACTTCATCAGCGGAAACGAGTTTTTGTCCGCTGCTGGATGCCAAACCTACGGGGAATTCGGCTGCTTTGAAAAAGTCCGATTCTGTCGGGCCTGGACAAACTGCTAAAACGCGAATTCCTAAATCTTTGTTTTCCGCCCAAAGTGCTTCGCTGAAACTCAACACAAAAGCTTTACTTGCTGCGTAAATTGATAAATACGGCATCGGCTGAAAAGCTGCGATACTCCCAACATTGATGATACTTCCCGATTTTCTCTGCCGCATTCCCGATAAAAATAAGTGCGAGAGTTCTACTAATGCTACAATATTTAGTTGCACCATTTCTACTTGTTTGGCCAGCGGGCGATCGACAAAAGCACCGTAATCGCCAAAACCCGCATTGTTTACCAACAAATCAACCGTCCAACCTTTTTTACTAATCGCCTCAAATACAGCAGTTGTGGCTCCTGGCGCGGTCAAATCTTGAACGATAATTTCGACCAAAATATTGAATTCCTGTTCCAGTTGAGCAGCTAGCTGCTGCAATTTGGCTTCGGAACGAGCTACCAAGATTAAATTGTGCTGGCGTTGGGCTAATTCGACGGCAAAGGCTGCACCTATTCCGCCAGAAGCACCGGTGATTAAAGCAGTTGGCATGAACTTAAATTCGGATTATTGAGCTAGACTTTATATATTTTAACAATTATCTCGGCGAACAACCTGTAGAATAATTAAAAGGGAATAGGTGAGTTTTATGGCACGTCTTACCGATCGAGCTTTTGACATTTTGCAGGCGGAAGTTGACAAGTGCGCGGCTGATGATGCTCTAGCGGGTGCAGTGTACCGGCGGATGGTGATGAAGCGGTTGGAGAAATTGCGATCGCAAGACGGCACTTTCGCATCAAGAGAAGAAATCCGCGATACCTTCAAAGACGAATTTCCCAACTTCAGCGAACCAGCTCTCAAAGCTGCCGTCAAAGCCAACCGCGCGCCCGGATTGTTTGATAAAATCATCTTTGCGGGCTGTTTGCTGGGCGGTGCAGCGGGGATAATTTGGGTGATTAACCTACCTTTTCCGATGATTCGCTGGCCCGTGGCGAAGACAATGCCGATATTATTGCTGCCGAGTTTTATCAGTATGGATTACAATTACCGACAGGCGATCGCCCTTGTGGAACAATCCGATCAACTGATCAACAAAGCCACTGCTGCGGCAGATTTTGAATATGGCGACACGAAAGTCAAACAAGCGCAAAAACACCTCGATGCTTTACCGGTGTGGTTCCTCGGCTACTATCCACAAACTTATTGCTCTTTTACGGGTTGCACTTGGCGGTTTACAGTCGATGAATTTCAAGCAGCCCGCAAAAATATCGGGCGGATGGATGCTCAGATTTTCCAGCAAAAAAATGCTTTTACTGAGTTAAATCAAGTCGAACAAATTCTCAACGCGGCGAAACAGCAGTACCAGCAAGCAAAAACTGCCGCCGACAGGCAAAAAGCGACGGGAAATTGGCAAAGTGCGATCGACCAACTCAACCAAATTCCCGCCGAAACCCTCGCCGGAGAAACGGCTAAGCAAAAGCTCAAAGCAGCAGAAAGAGACTTTCAAGCAATGGGAGGCGTCGCCACCGGTTCCCTGCACGCCGACAACTTAATTGAAGCAGCAAAAGAATTTGCTCTTTCCGCCGCAGTCGCCTCCCAAAAACCGCCGCATCCAGCCGCACAGTGGGAGCAAATAGCAGGATTGTGGCAAGAAGGAATTAATCGACTGAAAATGGTTCCTGTCGATAACCCGGGCTATCTCGATGCTCAAACCAAACTCGCTGAATATCAGAAAAATTTAGGAATTACCCAGATTAGACACGAAGCAGAAAAGGATTCTGAAAAAGCTTTGCAAGAAGCTAAAAGCTTGTTAGCAAACTTGCAAAATAATGTGAATTCTCCCAGTCAAAATCCTGGTTACGCCCTCAGCCAATTGCAACAAATTATCAATCAATTAGAATCGGTCAAACCGGGGACAACTGTTTATCCAGAAGCGCAAAAATGGCTGCAATCTGCTCGAAAAAAACAGCAAGAATGGCAAAAAAATTAAAGATTGGTAGTCGATATTAACTCAACCGTGACATTGTTTTTGACATATTCTTTAATGACAGGTTGAAGGGTGAAGCGAGATGCTCCATTGTGCATATTTTTTTCAATTAAACCGCGTTTTCTCAAAGACTGTATGGCTCTCAAAAAATCAAAGTCTGATGAAAACTCTGTTGGTTTACTGGAAATGTCTGCTGCCGTCTCTTGGTTAGCTAACCAAAGCATTACTAATTTCTCCGACTCCGATAACTGTCGATAATGGGCGTGTAATATCGGTTCTAAGTCTCCCAAAAATAGGGTTGGATAAGATAAAAAATGAGCGACGCTACCGTTAAATAAATCTTGAATAGTAGAAGCAATTATATTTAACCATGAAGGGTTGCCGCTGTAAAGTTCAATTAGTTCTAACCATTTATCTTCATCGGTTAATCCTCTGGCCCTCAATAGTTCTTCTGCCGACTCTCCTAAACCACGAAGTTGTAAAGTGTGGCAGTGGCATTTTTCTGCTTCTAAGGTAGCAATTTCTATGGGTTGTTCCCAACTCAGGATTAGCAAGCAACTGTTGTGGGGAGAACGCACTATTTCTTTTATAAGTTTACCATAATTTTCGTATTCTGCGAGGTAAGTGCCGACTAATTCCTCACTGGTAAATGTTTCTTGGAAATCGTCGAGGATAATTAGACACCGATGCGATCGCAAGTAGTCAACGATTGATGGGTGTTTCGTTTCTTGCCCTTGGGATAGAAATTCAATTAAATTTATTTTTAAGGAGTTGAGGGTGGGGAATTTACTATGACTGCGCCAAATGATGCGATCGAAATTGTCTTTGATTTGTTCGACCAGTTGTGCTGCGAGGGCAGTTTTGCCGATCCCCGATAATCCGAAAACCGTGACAATGCGGCTATTTTCTATGAGTATCCATTGTTTGAGAGTAGTTAGTTCGTTGGTGCGGTTAAAGAATATTTCGTATTCCGGCACTTCGGTTATATCGTGGTGTTTTTCGGGTTCATTGTTGTCTGGGTTGCCGGGGGAAGGTGATCGGTTTTTTGCAGTTTCGCGAGAGGGCCAACTTTCTCCACAGACAGTGATGCTACTTCCCCAAAATTTACTCTGTACAAAATTACCAACATTGGAATTAGAAATATTATACCGTTCCATTGTAGCGCGGAAGTTTGATTTATTAACTTCTTCGTCTAATTCTTCTGATATCAGTTGCCATAAATTGCCCGCAACTCTCTTGACATTCGCTTCGCTACAGCGATAGCGATCGGCAATTGCCTTGTATTTTTGACTATCCCAAACCCCTGCTAACACAGCTTGTTGCAGACTATTTAAGTGTGTTCCCGTTTTGAGGAACATTAACTCATCAGCCCATTTCAGGACTTCTTGGACATCCATTGGCGATACAGATATTTGTTTTCGGCAATTTTACTACCTTTTTCACCCTTTTGCAACTTTTTGCTACTAAACTCAACTTTATTTTACCAATAGCTGCTAAAAAGGGTCTGTCAAACTCTGTACCAAGTTAGACCTTTTATTACTTTACAACTTCCTGAAAATGTTTATTATGGGAAACAGGAATAAAAATTTAGGTAACTTGTAGCCAAGCGAAGGAAATTTGTAGTCTAACAGGAAGCGATCGCTTTAACTAATGAAAAGTATTTGTGTCTATTGTGGCTCAAACTTTGGTACCCGTGATAGTTACCTGGAGGCTGCACAAAGTCTATGTCTTGAAATAGCCAAACGTGAAATATCCCTTGTTTATGGTGGAGGCAACACAGGGTTAATGGGTGCCGTAGCTGATTTTACACTTGCTGCTGGTGGAAAAGTAATTGGAGTAATTCCGCAAGCATTGGTAGATAAGGAGGCTGCACATACTGGATTAAGCGATCTTCGGGTTGTGGGATCAATGCACGAGCGTAAATCACTAATGGCCGATCTGTCTGATGCCTTTATTGCTTTGCCAGGAGGATTAGGAACATTAGAGGAATTTTGTGAAGTTGCAACCTGGACTCAACTTGGATTTCATAGAAAAGCCTGTGGACTCTTAAATATTGAAGGTTTTTATGACAGGCTACTTTCTTTTTTGGATTACGCAACAGAAGAGAAGTTTATTCGTCCTCAACACAGAACAATTTTCATTTCCGAAGACAATCCAGTGAAATTAATTAACAGATTAGATGAATTTGAGCTACCTACACTTCCTAAATGGATTGAGCGAGAGCAGTTGTAAAGCAGTCCTGGCAGAAATTCAATTTCATCAAATTAACTTGAATTGAAAAATCGTACATACTACCGCCAACATTAAGCAAAAAAATCCCACCTATGTATTACATTTCATTAGCAGAGAACGCCCATGACTCTTGTATCACTGTTGCCAACGATCAAAGAGTAATTTTGCATTTAGAAGTAGAACGTTTTTTTAACTCTAAACGCTACAGGTTTAATAAAAGCTCTACATTATTTTCGCTGATTGCCTTTCTGATTCATGAATTTGAGATGGGTGAGGACATTCAATTTATTGTTAGCAGGCATAATGGAGAAAAGTTATACCATGAAGTCATTGAGTACATTTATAGAAATTTCCCTCAAAAACAGATAGCGGAAGTACAACATCTGGATTGTCATGCGTCTTTTTGCTACCTCACTAATTTTGACGATGCCTTAGTCTTAGCAATGGATGGTGGTGGAGATCACCGAATCCCATTACATAAAGCTAACTGTCTCGTTTATCATTATCAAAACAAAAAACTAAACTCGATCGGCTCTCCATTCAATCAAGGCTTTGATGGGTTTGATGGTAAGCTGTGGGCCATCGTTGCTTATAAACTATTTAATGATGTCAATGCTGCTGGAAAAGTTATGGGTTTAGCGGCTTATGGTGAGTTTAGCGAGAAATATCAAGAAGTCTTTTTAAGTAATAAATTTGCCCACTTAGGATGGGTATTTGATAAAGAATCTTTAGATAGACTTTGTACTTATTTGGATGTTAAAACTCCAGATGATGCGGCTTCTCTAGCATTCACTTTACAAAAAATGTACACGGAAAATCTGATTAGCACTATCCGAAACTACAGGCATTACTCAGATAACCTTGTTCTAACAGGAGGATGTGCCTTAAACGTAATTACGAATACTGAGCTAGGTGAATCGTTAGGTTACAAAAATGTTTATGTTCCGTCCTGTCCCGGTGATGAGGGGCAGTCATTAGGTGCCTTATTATACTACTTTGGAACTCAAAATAAAGCAATACCTACCACAAATCTTCCTTATTTGGGGCGGGGTATTGAAAACTGTTATATTTCTGATTCCGTCTCTAAAAAATTAACTGAATTAATGCTGAATGGTAACGTAGTTGCTTGGCACATGGGGCGTTCTGAAACTGGTCCGAGAGCGCTAGGACACAGAAGCTTATTAGCAATTCCAACTACAATGGAAATTAAAACAATTGTTAGTGAAAAAATCAAAAAAAGGGAATGGTTTCGACCAGTTGCCCCTGTCGTGTTAGAAGAATATGCCTCTGAGTGGTTTGATTTTCAATATAATTCTCCCTATATGTCATTTACGGCAAAAGCTAAACCTAAGACAAAAGAACTTGCTCCTGCAATAGTTCACGCAGACGGCACGAGTCGTATTCAAACTTTATCTCAAGCTAACAATCCTGAATTATATGAATTGATTTCTAGAATCTATGAAATCAATGGAATTCCTATACTTATGAATACCTCATTAAATAGTGCGGGGTTTCCAATTTGCGATACAGAAGAACACAGTCAAAGCTTTTTCGTTTCTACGGATGTTGACATATTGAATCTCAATGGCAAGATTTACATCAAATAATTTAAAATTTTCTCTGACTATAAACTCAATGAAAAAAATACTAATCTATGCTGCCCCCTTTTCTTACGGGCCAACAGGCAAAGCATTGTCTTTAGCAAGCCATTTAAAGAATTATTACGATATTGACTTTGCTGGCTATGATACAAGCTGGGAACTAATAGCCTTAGATAGCATGAGTGTATCAAAAAAAAGTCAGCCTCTACTACTAGATAGTTTAGATGATAAAACACTTTTAAACTATTCTCTAATCATCAGTTGTAGTGATTTAAGTCTAGCATTGAGAGCAAAAAGCCTAGACATCAAATCAGTTATGTTTGACTCGGTTTTTTGGTGGCGTTCTCCGAAGGTAGAAGATATTTCTTCAATAGATGCTTATATAGTCCAAGATTTTTTAGGAGTCGATCGGGCAATTGAGGCACTTGGAAACAAGCCTTCCAATCTTCATAAAGTAGGGGCAGTATTTAGAAAGAACATCAGTCAAATTGAAAAAGCGTCCGGTCGTACTAAGAGAATACTTATAAACTATGGTGGAATTGAATCACCATATATTCAGGTTCCGAGAAATTCAAAGTACCCTTTCATTATGACAGACATACTATCACCCTTATTCACAACTAAATCTGATTTTGAATTTGTTGTAACTGGGAAACATCATGTAATGAAGGCATTGGCTGATGAATATCAGAATCATTGTAATGTTCGATTTGAAACACTAGAGCATAATGCTTTTTTGTCTTGTATCGGGAGGAGTGACTTAGTAATCACAACACCAGGCATCGAAACTTTTTACTAAACTGTTTATTTGGGTAAATCGTCTGTGCTACTCCTGCCACATAATTCTACCCAGTATTTACAACTTCTGGCTTTGATAGATGCAGGTATTGAAAGTCCTGTATGTCACTCTAATTATTATGGAGAAGGTTGTAGATATAAAAGACATTTTAATGAATCAGAGGAAGTACAAGCTGTTATTGAAAATTTTAACGATCTTTATTCTTCTCCCCAGTCTTTAAGCGATTATCGAGAGAATTTGGCTCGACTGATTGAAAGTAGATTGATAGAACCAGATATTTATGAAATCAACAAACAGCAATATTTAACAAAGATTGGAACAAATGGTAGTCAATCAATTGTGGAAATTATTGGTGGGTTGATTAACTAGGGTTTAAGTTAAATGAGGAAATTGTATGAAGCTTTTATTTACAATGCATATGCCTTATCTGCCTGCATTAGGTGGAGCCAATAAGACTATCCGTTATTTAGCTGAAGCATTGGCGTTACGAAAGCACTCAGTAGTGGTTATTGTACCTGCTTTCGGATCTCCTCCGGGCGGAGTTACCGAACAGCAATTTTTCGCTGAGCAAGAAAAGTTTGGTATCCGTTCAACTCTCAATCAAGGAGCGTATGTATTTCACCTAAATGATGTTGAAGTTCATGCTGTAGCAGATGCAGCACGAGTTAGCATATATTTAACAAGTCAGATTGATAAAATTCAGCCTGAGTACATAATAGTTGCCGCTGAGGATATTACACAGGTCTTGCTTAAAGCATCTCTAAGTGTTCGTAAATGTCCTGTAATTTGCATAGCACAGACACCATCCTTATTACCATTTGGTTCCCACTCTTTCTATCCCGATCCCCAAAAAACATCTATCTTGAAACAAGTAGACGCATTTGTTGTTAACAGTCAATTTCTTTCTAATTACGTTCATCAGTGGATAGATATTAAAGCAATTCCTATCTACTTACCTGCGTATGGTAAACCACCATTTCCTAACTTCGTAAATTTTGAATCGGGTTTTATTACTTTAGTTAATCCCTGCCAATTTAAAGGAATTTCAATATTTATAAAACTCGCAGAAAAATTGCCTAATTTTGAATTTGCAGCAGTTCCGACATGGGGGACGACTTATCAATATCGAGTATTACTAGAAAGGATTTCAAACATTTCTCTGCTAGAGCCATCTTCAGATTTAGACCAAATTTTATCTCAAACTCGTATTTTATTAGTTCCATCACTCTGGTTGGAAAATATTCCACTGGTTATTATTGAAGCCATGCTTCGAGGAATACCTGTTATTTCTAGTAATGTAGGAGGAATCGAAGAGGTTAATCTAGGAACTGGTTTTATGGTGGCCGTGAAGCCAATTGAACGAGTAACACATAGTTTTAACCAAAATAAAACAATTATTCCGCTTGTCCCAGACCAAGAAATTCAACCTTGGTATGACGCTGTTCTTCAACTTCTGTCAAATCGAGAGCTATACTACCAGCAGTCTAACTTAGTTAGAAGTGCCTCGTATCAATTCGTTTCTCAAATTAAAATAGAGTCTTTTGAAGATTTTCTTAGGTCAAATTTTGGTCAATTGACGATTTGGGACTAGGGCGGGTCAGGAAATTTTAAGTATCTTAAGTAATAGAAATTACCAGCCGCTAGTCCCAAATTAGGAGAACACCGATTGTGCCAGTTGAGGGTGCGGAATGTGGGTTTGAATCCAAACTATGAGACGGGGGCGATCGCTCGCTAGCATCTCCCTATCGCACCCCGCCAAGGATTGAATAATATTGAATAATAACGATGCAGCCGAAAATGATATCCGGTGCGTGACGATTGAGGGTTTTAATGCTCCGATGGGATTTATTCGCCCTCACGCACTCTAGATTAAAATTACTTAAAGCGTATCAGTCGCACACCTCGATCGCAATACCGCCAAATTTCGCTTCATTCGCCCAGCACTTGATACCTTCAATATAGCAAATGTGGCTGGGATATTCTTCTTTAGTATCCGCTACGATCGCCTGAAAGCCTCCACCCATTGAGACATTGAAAAACTCCAGTTGTCGCCCTCGATTGTCACAGGCTTTGCTACAGCAAGTTGAACATACTAGACGGGGATATCGATCCCAATACGGGGATGGGATGGAACAGATGGGGCATGGGTGAAGTTGTCGATCGCTCATAGGAAGATGCAATTAAAAAATATATCAATTACCAAGTAGGGTCAACATACAGATTAATTGTAACTTGCTTTTTCCCGGAAGGGATGCCGGAAATACAAGCACAAATCGCATCCCCGCCGTCAATTTCTACTTCGCAAGCGTGACAAGAACCCATCAGACAACCAGTAGGAATAGAAACCCCTGCACGTTTGGCTACATCTAGCAAAAGCTCTCCCGCTTCAGCTTCCACTGTCACATTATCAGGTAAAAAAACAATTTTTGTCATTTAATTTTAACTCCTGTTCTAACTAATAATTGATCCAATTCTGTTGATTGAGCATTTCGGCTGGGCCGGGGCGGGTTTACCTGTATTGTTGGCTGGTATTATAGATGTTGGTGAACCCGCCCCTACGGAATTTTGTCGTCTATTTAACCGGATTCGATCTGACGATTAACCTCAAATATGCTTGATATTTAATGGGGCCGGGGCGGGTTTACCTGTATTGTTGGCTGGCGTTACAGATGTTGGTGAACCCGCCCCTACGGAATTTTGTCGTCTATTTAACCGGATTTGATGTCATGATTAACCTAAGATATGCTTGATATCTAAATGCTTTTCCACTGTATCGGCTAGAGTTTCTAACAGAGCTTCTCGATGTTCTCGGTAATTCGGAATACCTGTGGGCAATGCGCGGAGTCCCCGCTGCTGGCGCAAATGATTTAACCAAGCTCGCCGCCAAGCTCCGTTGTCAAAGATGCCGTGCAGGTACGTGCCCCAAATTGATTGAGAAGTGTTGACCATTCCTAAACTCGGATCGTCAAATAGCGGTTGAGTCAAATCCGACTCTAGCATTTGCGTTCTTCCTTGATGAATTTCGTAACCTGAAACTGGTAAACCCGGTTGAGGATAGTTAGATGTTACGATCCGCTGGGAGGCAATTTTGTTCGGTGCGATCACAGTTTTCACAGGCAGCAATCCCAACCCTTTAAACTCTCCCTTTTCTCCCTCAAGGCCTTCTCTATCGGTGATACTTTCTCCTAGCATCTGAAAGCCGCCGCAAACTCCCATGACTGTACCGCCAGCTACTAAGTAATTTTTAATGGCTTCTGCCATACCTGTTTGGCGCAGCACCTGCAAATCTGAAATTGTAGTTTTAGAGCCTGGTAAAATCACGGCATCTGGATGGCCTAAATAATCTTTTGGGCTGACATATTTGACTGTGACGGTGGTTTCCGACTCCAGGGGGTCAAAGTCGGTAAAATTGGAAATTCTGGGCAACCGGATGACCGAAATATTCAGGTCGGTTTGAGCATTAGGAGAACGCCGATCGAGTAAATCGAGCGAATCTTCCGAAGGAAACACTTCGTCTATCCAAGGAATTACCCCAACTACCGGGATTCGGGTCCTTTCTTCCAGCCAAGTCAGCCCCGGATCTAAGATCGATTTTTGTCCTCGGAACTTATTAATAATGAATCCTTTAATTAAAGCGCGTTCGTCGGGATCGAGCAATTCCAGAGTGCCGATAATGTGAGCAAAAGCGCCACCGCGATCGATATCAACTACTAGCACAGTCCGAGCATTCAAATGTTTTGCCACCCGCATATTTGTTAAATCGCGGTGTTTGAGATTAATCTCAGCAGGGCTGCCGGCTCCCTCGCACACGATCATGTCAAATTCTTGACCGAGAAATTCTAAAGATTCCCGAATAACTTGCCAGCCGAAATCGAAATACTGCTCGTAATATTGAGATGCTCGCACATTTGCGATCGCCCGGCCCTTGACAATCAATTGAGAAGTCATATCTCCTTGCGGCTTGAGCAAAATCGGATTCATTTCTACCCAAGGTGGGATGCCCGCGGCCCAAGCTTGAACTGCTTGAGCGTAGCCAATCTCTCCGCCGGCGGCTGTGACATAGGAATTCAGTGCCATATTCTGACCTTTAAACGGAGTTACCCGCCAGCCGCGCCGAGAAAAGATGCGACACAATGCTGCAACCAGTAAAGATTTTCCTGCGTGAGATGTTGTTCCCACGACCATAATTGCTTTCATAAGATTAAGGGAGAATGTAAAAACAATTGACAGTTGACAGTTGACAGTTGACCTGTGACAGAAGCAACAAGGAACTAGGAAAAATTTAAAAGGAATAAGGAACAAGGAAAAATTTAAAATTTAGGATTTATAGCTTACAAAAATTGACCAAAGAAATGGTTTTTTTATTGGCTCTGGGGGTGACAACGAATTGGTTTTGAGGGAAAACCCGGTTTCTCGCCACCCGCGCCTAAGTCCTAAAAGGAAGACGGAAGAAGGTAGAAGGCAGAATCAAAAAAATTCTGGTTTCTACCTTTTGCTTTTTGCCTCAAGATGATGGCTTATCTTCGCCGGAGAGATTTTCAGACTTGGATGGAGCGGCCTGTTTGGCAGTTTCAACTAAATCGGGTTGCGCTCCATCAGAAGAGGGTTTTTCTTCTGTGGATTCGATCGAGATCGTGGATACTGAAACCGTTTCTACCTGCACGCTCAACCCTGGTTGTCCCGGTACTTCTATCTCTACAGGCGGTGATGAAACGATTTCCACCACAGTCATTTCTAGAGATACAGCAGGGGCTTCTGCTTCCGTTACGCCTGCTTCTGCTTTCGGTTCACCAACCGCATCCGCAGGTGTTTCTTGAGCCAACGGCGTTGTTTGGTTTTGTGCCGGCGATCCGTCTAAAATCGGAGTTTCCCCTATTTTGGCAGCACTCGCGGTTTCTGTCGCTATCAACTCGGCCATTGCTTCAACATCGGTGGGAAATGGCACTGCTTGGCTGCTTGCGACAGCAGTGTTGCTGGTTTCGGCTGCGACTTCGGCGGCCACTTCGGCTAATTCTGATTCGAGAATCCGATCGATATCCGGTGCCGGAATTGCCGTTATCTTAGATTCAGGCGCGATCGACTCCTCTGACACTTTCGGCTTGGTCACCGGAGTATTTGCATCAGGCTTGTTTTTTGTCGCGCCCCGTCCCAATATACCGCCGAGACTATTTTTGAGATTGCCGAACAGACTTCCGAAACCCCCTGATTTTTTAGCTGCTTTGGCAGGAGTTGGGTTTGCCGTTGGGGCTGCGGTTGCTGTCGCTGTCGCTGTCGCCGTTGGGGCTGCCGAACTAGCATCAGACTGGGAATCTTTAGCCATCGACCTCCACATCTCGTCAAAATCGTCATCATCTTCAGTCTGCTTTTTGGCTTCTGGCTGAGCCTCTGCTGGCTCTACCTTTGGTGGGGCCGCAATTTCTGAAAATTCTAGAGGTAGGGGCAAAGGAGTGAAGTTGCTGGCTGATTCTGCTGGGGCTGGTGAAGTCTCAGCAGCAGGACTGTCAACCGAAAACACGGGTATTTCTGTAATTGCGGGTGTTTTCGAGTCGGGAGTTTTTAAGTCAGGGCCGATCGCACTTTCGGCAATAATTTCAGCGATTGGGGGAGTCGGCGGTTGTGGTTGGGCCTTTACCTCGCCCTGAGTCACAGGTGCTGGAACAGCATCAGCTTTCGGTTTGGGCGATCGAACAAACTTAGGTTTTTTCGCTGCGGGCTCTGGTTTCTTGCCAAACAAACCTGATAGCGGCGCGCCCATCGCCCCGGCCAAATTCGCCGCCTGAGGAATCGGCGTTTGCTGAGCAACCGGCGTCACCAGCCTGCGCAAAGTCAGAGTTTCCCAGGCCAAGGATCCCAGCAGAGCCACGCCCGCCATTTGACCAAGCAGGAGAGCACCAGTAATTCGCCCCGCACAAGCCCATAAAATTAACGCATAAAAAAGCCCTACCCCGCTCCAGGCAAAATCACTTTTCCGGTGAACTTCTGGAAAAAAGAAGGCCGCCATGTAAATACTAAAGCTGCCCAGACCGACCGCCAACGCCAGAATGTATGCAAGCATCTTGTCGGTACCTCCGCTGTGTCAAATAACTTCTACGCGCTAATTCTACCTTTGTGAGACACTCAACGGCTTCTTTCTCTAGGACAATTCCCGATTTGGAAGGATGTTCGGCAAAGGATTTTGTACCGGATGTAACCGATTTAAAGGATTTAACGGGTGGATGTTGAGGCTAGAAGTCCGACAGAAGAAGTCAAGCGCGATCGAGATTTTTCCCCTCACCCCCTCGAACATCAGCCTCTCACCCCCTGTTGCTCTCACCCTCTTCTCAGTCGTGATATGCGTCACTTAACTATGTCGGTACGATCGCACTTGCCGCAGAGGATGTTCTGTATGGTGTAAGTGTAAGAGGAATTATGCCCGACGGCATAGGTAATTGGAGGTAGTGCCATGTTAGAAAAACTGTTGTTAGCCGGGGCTTTAACCTTATCGGTTCACATTTTTGCCGGAGTCAGCACTGCCTCGAAATTACCGAAAAATCTCGTATTGCGATCGATCGATGGGCCGACACAAACCCAGAAACTTCCCTTGGTTGCAGTCCCGGAGGCCCTGAAGTCGAACGTCGAATCCTAATGATGCGTGCCTGATCGTACGTGCAAGTGCGATCGATCGCAAGGCAGAGCCTGTCTAATATTTTTTTTCAAGCTGTTCTCTTTTCTATTTGACTCTTTACAACTCATTAGTTTGTAGTCAGGACTGAGCGTCCTGATTAATATCAGCTAATAAGGACGCTCAGTCCTGACTACAAACCGTAGGTGAATAAGAGTAGCAGATCGGACATTAATTCCCATCACATACGACACAAATCTCAACATCAGGTTGTCTAGTAGAGACATTCAAACCTTAAAAAAAATCTGTAATCCTGAGTAAAGGATCAAAATAGATATATAATCCAATACGCTTGGGTTGACGATTTTTGTGTCATGGCGAGCCACAAGCTCTCTTCGTAAGCGCTCTGTTATGAAAGCCATCGCAGTATCTGTTTTTCACAGTGTTTTGCTTCCGGGACTGTCCGATCCGAAGCGTATTGATATATAATCGCCAGATGCAACTCAAAGCTAATCAGCACATAGACTGTTAAATCAAGGAAAGTAAAAATGGGACTTAGCGATATTCTATTGAATGAAAACAACAGAGACAATTTTGTTGATGACTGTGTAAAGTTGATAGACAAACAAGTTGCAGCAGCACCGGGATTGGGCGGCCTTGCTCTGAAAGCTGCCTACTCTACCGTTAAGGGGATACGGGCTGACTATTGCGCCCAAGTCGTCGATCAACTTTTGCCCGAAATCTCGATCGCACTCGATCCGATGTGGACTGAAGCAGTAAACAATGGCAGCCCAGTCGAATATCTGGCCCAAAGAAAAGCTGAAGTAGCAGATCAATTACTCCAAATCAGTGACAAAAAAGCCGAAAACAGCACAAGAGCAGTTGTTAAAGGCGCCTATGCCAAACTCCGCCCCTCAGCTAAGACTTACGTGGAAAACGGCATCCCAGATTTAGCCGAAATTATTAATAAACATAGTGCGATCAGATGTTGAATTGGTGGGGATTTCCCGCCAATTGCATAAATCTACTCGTTACCAGCAGTTCCTGGTAAAACAGCCGTAGGGTGCGTCGCTATGAAAAATCATGCAGCATTCAATCCACAATCTCATAGCGACGCACCACGCAAACATGGTTAGCCAAAAACACTTATTTTGTAGCATTACTTTGAGAAACTGGTATTAGTTTGTCAGGTGCGTCAGCAGAGAGATTTTCGATGAGTCACAAAATCGTCAAAGCTGACGCACCCTACGAGCTAAAATTGTATTATCTATTGCCAATTACCCACAGATTCGCCACCAATATTTTAAAAATAGCCTCTCCGGTAATGCCCAATCCCAAAAACATTACCAACACTGCGCTAATTGCAGGCATAAATTTGACTGCTCCGATATGTTTCGGTAGTTTATTAAAATGTTGTTTGGCATAAACTAAGATTAAGCCGATCGCGCTCAGCACCACAGCCAATCCCAAACTAAAGGCTACCACGAGTGTCATGCCCAAGCCTGCATTGCCTAAAGCCGACGCGCTCAACAGCATTACCAAAGCGGAAGGACAAGGCAACAATCCCCCCGAAATTCCCAACACTAACAAGCTTTTCCAAGTAATTGGAGAACCGTCCGATCCGGGCGGCAAATGGGAGTGAAAGCGGCCGTCTCCGTGATGGTGGTAGTGCTGAGATATATGTGGTTTTACAGGTTTAAACTCTCTTTCCCAAGTTCCTCTACTCAACAGATTTACTGGTTCCTCAAGGTTTGTAGTGAGGACTTTAGTTATTGGTTTTTTGCGGACTAAAGTCCTCACTACGAACCTGGTTTTTTCGATGAGGTGATTTAAGTTGAGTTTGGTGCGGACTGAAGTCCTCACTACGAACCTGGTTTTGATTCTTTCTGAAAGTAATTTGAGGCCGATGACGGCTACTAATAAGCCTGAGATTAAACTTAGCCACGGATCTAATTTTTCTGGCTCGACTAAGTTAGAAGCGAAAAGGGTAATTCCGCCGACAGCAAACACGCCCGCAGTGTGAGTTATTGTGGTTGTTGCTGCTAGAAATAAAGCGTGTACTGGAGTAGCCCGCGAACCTACTAAATAAGCGCCAACTATGGTTTTTCCGTGTCCGGGAGACATCGCGTGCACGCATCCCCACGCAAATGCTCCCGCTACTGCTAGCACCAAATTCCAACCTGAAGCCCAGATTGATTCATTTCCTGCTAACAAAAATTCTCGGTTTTGTGGGGTAAATACAACGCTTTTTACAGCACCGCCTTCTACGATCGTAGTTTGACAGCTAGCTGTGGAAACTCCGGGTAAAAATAGATTGTACTTGATCCGCAATTTGTTGTTTTTTGACGTTACATTAGATGCGGGCCAGGTGTAATTTAAAATTAAGGTGCTGTGGGTATTGGGCTGCTGGATTAAACTGGCGGTTTTAGCTGCTATTTCTAGCGGTGTTACTGTTAATGAGCCTTGAATGTTGTTGCTGTTGGTGATGCTAATTTGTTTGCTGATAAACTTTTCTAGTTCGATTTTGTGGCTGCGAACTTCAGTAGGTTGTAGCTGGCTATCTTGATTGTCGTCCGCGAATTTGGTTAAGCCGGTGGGGAAAGTTAATGTTATTTCAGTTTGCGAGTCGCTGACGGCGATTTCTGCTACTGATAAGTCTGACCAGTGGGAGTAAACTGGTCGGGTTGAAGTTGTGAAAAATAGTAAGATTGTCAGAAAAAAAAGAAGGAAGTATTTTCGCGACTTGTGCCATTTTAGGTGCATTGTTTTTCACTGTTAAATTGTCTGTGGAGGCAGAAACCGGGTTTTTTAGAAAAATACTGCATCCCTGCCTTTAATATTGGTGAAAAACCCGGTTTCTTTGGTATTGATGTGTCAAAGACTATGATTTTAAAATTCATAACTTCCCAAGCCCAATACTTGACGATCTCGATCGCCAAAAATCGGATCGATTTCCTTAGCCTTTTGAAAATAAGCGCGAGATTCGGCATCTTTTCCTAAAGTCCGAGCGATCGCACCAGCCCGGTAAAACATCCCCGCATCCCGAATCCCCGATCGCATTATTTCGCCCATCACCCGATCGGCTTTTTGGAATTCCCCAGTGCCCGAAAGCGCCCAGGCGAAGATATCCAGAGTCACCGCATCCCTGCGGATTTTCACCTCTTCCTGCATTAACAGCAGCGCTTCGGCGACATCCTGCGATCGACCTTTTTCCAGCAGCAAACTCGCCAAATCGCGCCGGTGTCCGAAACCGCCAGAAACCTGTTCCTGTCGCAGCCCAGCTTCTGCTTTGTCGCGCAGTCGCCCGGAGGCGATCGCATCTCCCTGCAAATCCTTCACCCTCGCCATACCGCGATCCACAAGGCGATCGAACACCGTCGCCACCGGGCCAGAATAGGCAGAAACCTTACTGTAATTAGCCTCCGCTTCCCGATAATTTCCCTGGCGCGTCTCCAAATCCGCCAAATAAATCAGCGCTAGCGGGTATCGCGGCACCAACCGCAGCGCTTCCAAAAATAGGGCTTTCGCCTGCACAAACTCACCGCGACGGGCGTAAAATCGACCTAAGAGCGATCGGGCTCGCGCCGATCCCGCAATCTCTCCCGGTTCCTCCGCCGCCATTGCTTGCCGGTAATCCTGCAAAACCTCAGCATCTCGCCCCTGTGACTCTCTCACTAACGCTCTTAATGTGAGAGAACCCAAGTTGGGAATCCGATTAACTAAGGTTTCTGCCGCTATACTTGCCTCACTAACTTTTCCCGTCGCTAAGTGAGATGTGACGGAAAGGGCGATCGCATCTTCATTGTCAAAACCCACCTGTTTCGCAAAGCGCAAAGCCGTAGCAAAATCGTGTCTGGCCTCAGCAATTCGTGCTAAAACTAGCAGCGCGCCTTTGTTGTCAAAGGGTAAAAGGGCGATCGATCTTTGGGCCGCTTGTTCTGCTAATAAAAACCAACCACCCTCCCCAGTTGCGCGAGCCATTTTCAAATAAGCACCCGCCAATGCCGCCCGGTTCAAACCGCTGCGGGAATCCACAGCCAATCGCTGCTGGTAAAAAGCTATTTCTTGCTGAATAGCTTCCTTTTGATTCGGATTATTTCTCAGAGTTGCCGAAAACTGATAGCGGTAATTAGCATCGAGATTTTTCGGGCTTTGGTTGGCAGATTTATCGGCAATTAAAAGCAAAGTAGGAGGCAAATTAACTGCGGCAATTCCCACTATCGGCAATCCGATTATAAGCAGCCACCAGAAAATATCTGACTTGGTTTTTCCTGATTTATTAGCAGTCATAATATTGTAGTAGGGTGCATCATTTTTGGATATAATATGAAAAACTTGGGTTTTATCCCATGACGCACCTTGATAGGTTTCTGTCCAACATCTAATGTGAAATGTTCGGTTTGTTTCCACAGCCGAGAGTTTGTCAGGTGCGTCACTATGAGATTGTCGATTGTTATTTAGAGATTTTCGATGGCGACGCACCCTAGGGCTTTCCTCAATAGATCTCTTGCAAAAATCTTTTTAATCAAATTTGGCAACAGGCTCTCCGGCCTGTTCCACAAAATAACTTTTTCTGTGGAACAGGCCGGAGAGCCTGTTCCTAGTTATTTTTGCAAGAGGTCTAATGATTGTGGAAGGTGCGTCGCTCGCTCGATAGTCGCTCTTTTTCTCAGGATTGTCAATGGCGACGCACCCTACAATTAACTGTCAACTGTCAACTGATATTAGGTTTCTTTCCTCAATGATTGTGGAAGGTGCGTCGCTCGCTCGATAGTCGCTCTTTTTCTCAGGATTGTCGATGGCGACGCACCCTACAAATAACTCGCGCTCTAATGACCAATGACCACCCTTCGACTTCGCTCTGGGTAAAATGACTAATGACTAATGACTAATGACCAATGACCACCCTTCGACTTCGCTCAGGCTAAAATGACTAATGACCAATGACTAATCACTAATTCGGCAAAGCCAAATAAGGAAAATTCGGCTCTAAAGGTTTGTGTCCCTGAGCCGGATTTCCCGGAGTTCCGTTATAAGAAACGTTATCGCCAACCGGAGAACCCACCAAAGCTCCCAGAGTGATATCAATAACGTCGTCCACAAGCAAACGACCTCCGATCAAACTTCCTTGGGCATTTGTCGCGCTACCGTAGCCGCTGGGCCTTGTGGTATCGATCCGCATGACATCCGGTAAGAAAGCTTGGGCGATCGCATTTGGATCGACATTATCCTTGCCGTCCAAAAGATCCACAGCATTTAGAGTAGCAACAGCTTCCTGGCGCACCGGAGCAGCAGCAGCGCTCAAATCCAATCTCGGAGAAATATTATTAAATGCCTCCATAAATGCGGGAGTAACTACCAAACCCTCATTAATTGCAGGTCTCGCCAAACGCTCGAATTGTTTGAAACCGCCAACTCCATCCCTGACAGAAACAGTTGACCAAACATCAAAAGTATTCGCCCCAGTTCCTGCTTGCAAAAACGCTTTCGGAACGCGCACGGCAATTGTATTGACGTTGTAACCTTTAGCAAAGTCGATTGCTTGACTGGGTTGCTTGAAACCTACTTTCGGCCCCGTTCCCAAAGCCCCAGCGCGGACTCGGAAAAATTGTTCCACATCGAAGAAAAACGGATCTTCCCGCAGACCGGCAAATACAGTCAAGTTAGAACCGCCCACAGATACTGTATTCAAAACAGCATTAGAATTCAGCCCAGTTGTGGCAATTAAACCGCCATTAACTGTAGTCTTAGTAGTGGTTTCGGAGCCGCCGCGCACAACAGTTATCGCCACCGCTTGCATACCTTTATTGTTAGGCGGACTGAAGGCAAACCGCAAGATAATATCGGCGCGTCCAGTCGGTGTAGAATTTACATCGCCTACCTGCGTGATGTGAAATTGGTAAAGGGCTGTAGTGCTGAAATAATATTGATAGCGGGCTACAGAACGGGGATTTGAATTCATGGTAAATACTAAATCCCCGTCCGCAGCACTTGAATTTTGGTCTTTTTCGCGATATACGTACAGGTCGGTTAAATTTACAGTGCGACCTTTGATATCGACTTCGCCGTCGTCGTGGTCGGAAGCGGCAATTATCCCTGGAGTTAATACAACAATTAAAGCTACTTCAATCGCTAATATGATTCGGCGAATTTTCTTGGTTAGTTTCACAGTTAGCACCTATATTTCAATGAGATTTTTACAAGAATTCTAGATGTATGGTGCGCAGTGCGCACCTTGCCGCTTTGTTTGTAACGTGTAAAACCAATTTTTGTGTAAGTCCTAATTGGTATACGAAGGTTTTGCTGTTTTGGATCTCTGCTGCAAAATTGGGTATGAAAAACTATCCAGAGGTGATAAACTGCCATATAAATCGGGCAAATGACAATTCAAAGCATGACAAAATTAGCCGGCCAAGGCATATTGATGATTGCATCCCCAATTAGCTTACAATTATGGTCTATAGTGATATACGCCGATTATTTAATTTTAGATCTGTACACTCAAAACAATTTTTTTTAGGTACACTGAGATGACAGGCGAAAAGTCAGGCGATGAATCGCTGCTTTTAGTGCAGATTGCCCGGAAAGACCAAGCAGCATTAGCTAAACTGTACGATCGCTACGGTCGCGCAAGTTACGCTCTCGCTTACAAAATCCTGGGTTCGGTAGAAGAAGCTGAAGAAGTGGTACTCGATGTTTTTTCCCAAATTTGGCAAAAAGCAGCAACTTACGATCCTAGTCGCAGTCGAGCGGATACTTGGTTGTTCATGCTGACCCGCAGTCGTTCCCTCGATCGCCTCCGAGTGCTCCAGCGAACACTCCGCGCGGCCGAAGCTTGTCTGGAAGATGCTAAAATCCCCTCTTCGACGGTTGCAGAACCGATGGAAGATGCAATGCTGGAAGAACGCACCGCCCAAGTCAAAGCAGCGCTAGAAAAACTGCCAGCAGAACAGCGAAGTGCGATCGAACTAGCCTACTACCAAGGATTGACTTGCGCGGCAATCGCGGCTAAACTCGGTATCCCTACAGGCACAATCAAAACTAGAATTCGGTTGGGAATTTCTAAATTGCGCCAAACTTTGAGCGAAGAGTTTTAGATTGTAAAACAACAAAATTTAAAGTGTTTAATAGCTATCTAAAATTAGGGCATTTCCAATCTTCCATCTTTAGTGCAATGGCAACAACAAATCTAAAATCTAAAATCTAAAATTGATAAGGCCGGAGAACAGATGGAAATGATGCCAGACGAGGAGTTTAATACCCTTGCAGCGCTTCAAGCTCTCGATACCCTCGAGGAGTCAGAACGCCGCGCACTTGCAGAGAAATTGCAAGCATCCCCAGAACTTCAAAGTGAATTAGCAGCCTTTGAAACAGCAATTTCTGCGATCGCCTATACAGCCCCTGCCGTTCCCGTAGCCCCCGACCTCAAAAACCGCCTGTTGCAACGCATAGCGGAACTGCCATTAACAGCAGAATCTGTCAATTCACAGCCAATTGTTGCGCCGCCCGCAGAGAACAATCCGCCATCTTTAATTGTGCGATCGCAAAATGTCAAATGGAGACCTTACTCTGTTCCGGGAATCTCGATCGGCAAGCTTTACATTGACAAAAAAAAGCGCCAAATTACCTGTCTGATGCGACTGGAACCGGGAGTAACTTTTCCCCAGCACCGACACGCGGACTCGGAGGAGGTGTTTGTATTAGAAGGAGACTTAATTGTAGAAGGGGAAATTTGCTATCAAGGCGATTACATTCGATCGGTTCCCGGTTCCACGCATTCACCAGTTACAGAAGGAGGATGTTTGCTGTTAATCAAAAGTTCCACAAATAACGAAATGTTTGTTTGATATCGACAATTAGGTTCGTAGTAAGGACTTTAGTCCGGGCCGTTTTGCGGACTGAAGTCCTCACTACAAACCACAATTAGGTTCGTAGTAAGGACTTTAGTCCTTAAGTGGTTTCAAATCCCAACTAGATAAGGATAGTGCCATGCTAAATTACTGGCGTTTAACTGCTGTGATGTCCGCCGTTATTATACAATTTGTCTCGATCGCCAAAAGTGCGATCGCCCAAGAACGCGAAGGATGCTTTCTAGTCAACTCAGCGGGAGAAGTGATTACCTTAAACCCGTTGTGCGCGCCCCAGGAATCGGGAATTAAGCTAACAGGAGACGATGGGAAATTTATCGAAGACTACAAACGCTTAGCAAAAAGCTATTCTCCAGACGCCACGAACAATTTACTGCAAGGAATTCAAAGTAACCCCGGTCAAAAAATTGCCGCAGCGAAAAGGATATGCGCAGAAGCCAAATCGGGACTTTCTATAGCGGAAGTTAAATTAAGGGCGATCGGGCAAGCTGCGAGTATCGAAAATCCCACGGCTAAAGAAAGTTTTCTCGCCGATGCTGATATTATCACCACCCTTGCAGCTAACCATTACTGCCCGGAATTAGCGAGTAAGTAAGATATGAAAATTTGTAGAGACACGGCAATCCCGCGTCTCTACTTGCAGTTACAATATTAAAAGTCCTCTTGTCGCGCCACGACTCAGGAAACTACCCGGCATGAAATGAAACATTTAAAATCAAGTTCCGCCGATTTGCGGGATTTATTCAAGGATAGCATCACGGTTAAATATCTCGCGGAACCGCTAAAATCTGTCCCGGCGGGCGAAGATGCTGCTAAATTGCGATCGTGGATGGAAGCGCGCGATTTTGACGTGCTCGGGATTGAAGAAAACGGCATGGTTTGCGGCTATGTAGAAAAAGCGCACTTAATCACAGGTAAATGCAGCGACTACCAGCAAATTTTCCACCCATCACAGCTAATCGCGGCTTCGACTCCGTTGATGGAATTGCTGCCGCTGCTGCGAGAAAAACCGAGATTGTTTGTCTTGGAAAGCAATCGCATCAACGGGATTGTCACCTGCGGTGATTTGCAAAAAGCACCGGTGCGGATGCTGCTGTTTGGATTGGTGACGCTGCTGGAAATGAATTTATTGCGGATTGTGCGGATTTACTTTCCCCAAGATTCGTGGCAAAAGTGGCTGAAGGGCGATCGTATTTTAGCAGCAAAACACCTGTGGGAATTAGGGCGATCGCGAAATGAAGCAATTGACTTAATCGATTACCTGCAATTCTGCGACAAGCGAGATTTAATCCTGACGAATGCCGAAATAGTCGATCGGCTGGGGCTCAAATCCAAACGCTACGGGGAGCGTTTTTTGAAATCAGCAGAAGCATTGAGAAACAAATTAGCACACGCCCAAGATTTAATCAACGGTTCTTCGTGGCCGGAAGTAATTCTTCTCGCCCAGGAAATAGAAGCGCTGTTGCAGCGATGCGAAGAAATTGAAATTACCGAACCCACAGAATTAGACAAAATTTAATCAATTTTGCCTTTATTTCTTAGTCGGCGTCCGGCGGACATCGTTTGTATAGCAGCGATTTCAATCGCCGAGTTTTATCTTTATTTCTTAGTCGGCGTCCGGCGGACATCGTTTGTGTAGACGCGATTTCAATCGCCGTCTTATCTTCACTCTAGTTGGTAATCTTTAGTTTCCTGTTAGTATACTGAGGAACCCAACCTTGAGCTGTGGTATAATACTGCACAGTTTTCAAGTACAACAACGGAGTGAGATAAAACCAGTGTTCGGTATTGGGAGGCACTTTAATGTATTCTTCAGCTTGCAACATTAATTGTACCTGAGAGCCGTTAGGATATACGAAACCAAACACGCATTCCCCAGCTAAAACGTGCATAACTTCGGCATCTGCGTGGGTGTGAGTGCGATCGCTTTGAGTCATGAGTGGGTAAATCTGTGGCGAACCCGGATGCAGCACTTTTAAGTCGCACCACTGACATCCGCTGGCGCGCTTGAAGTATTCAAACTCGGTTTTAAATGCTGCGAGTACCTGCTGTTTTTCTGTTACATTGAGAATGTCTTGGAGTAGTAATGCTTGAACCGCAGGATTTTTTTTCGCTGGCAGGCGATCGACCTCAATATTTAAAACAGCCAGTTGGCTGGCGATCGCCCCGATCTCAGTATATGTGCTACCGTCTTCTAGTTGCAGAACAGCCATATTACAACACCTATTTATTTGGCTTTGAGGAGAATTTAGTTGCCTGTTTCTATATACTGTTGTTACAGACTAAACTCCTGCTTGTTTTCCATAATAGCCGATCGCTAGAATTAGATCTTTTGCCTCCCAAACTCTCTCTTTCATATCACACTTTAACCAGAAATCTTAAATTTTAACTTTTATTTAATAACCTTGAAAGTAAGGTGCGCAGTGCGCACCTTACAAAACCGACAACTTTTAAAGCAGCATTCCCGCAATGCAAGCAGTCATAAAACAAGCCACAGAACCAGCAATCATCGCCCTCACGCCCAACCGAGCCAAATCGCCCTTGCGCGATGGCGCCATCGCACCAATTCCCCCAATTTGAATTCCGATGGAACCAATATTAGAAAAGCCGCACAAAGCATAAGTAGCAATAATTGCCGCTCGTTCCGAAATTGCCTGTTGCTTAACCAATTCCATCAACTCTAAATAAGCAATAAACTCATTTAAAATCGTCTTTTTCCCCAAAATCACCCCGATTTTTCCGCAATCTGCCCAAGGCACCCCCATCAACCAAGCTACCGGAGCCATCAAATAAGAAAAAATCCATTCCAGCGACAACTGAGGCAAACTAATTAGCCCGCCAAACCAACCCAAAAGCGCATTAAAAAATGCCAACAAACCCAAAAAAGCAATCAGCATCGCCCCCACATTAGCCGCTAATTGCAAGCCATCGCTAGCACCAGAAGCCGCCGCATCCACGGCATTAGCATAAACCTGTTCAACCTTAATTTCCACCTCGCCAGCAGTCAGGGACTTTTCAGTTTCCGGGTACAACAATTTAGAAATAGCCAAAGCAGCCGGTGCCGACATCACCGACGCAGCAATTAAATGTTGAGGAGACACCCCAAAAGAAATGTAAGCCGCCATAACTCCGCCCGCAATTGTCGCAAAACCCCCCGTCATCACAGCATGAAGTTCCGAGAGCGTCATCGTCGCCACATAAGGCTTAATTAACAGCGGAGCTTCTGTTTGACCGACAAAAATATTAGCAGCACAAGAAAGAGTTTCAGCACCGGAAGTTTTCATGGTTTTAATCATGCACCAAGCGACTGCTTGCACCACCCGCTGCAAAATACCGTAGTGATAAAGCAGGGTGATAAACGAAGAGAAAAAGATAATAGTCGGCAGCACTTTAAAAGCGATAAAGTGGTCAGTAAATTTGTCTCCAAATACAAACTTAGCCCCGAAATCAGAAAAATTGAGAAATTGGGTGACTAAATCTCCCAAGAATTTAAATGCCGCCAAACCCGGAGCAGTTTTGAGAATCAAAATTGCAAAAATTAGCTGCAAAGCAATTCCCCAAAGTACGGGCGGCCACTTAACAGCGCGCCGATCGACTGAAAAGGCGTAGCACAAACCAACAAAAACGCCTAACCCCAACACAGAAATAAGTCTTTCCATTTCAGTCAGATTCCCTTATAATCAAAGATTAAAGCTCAAAATTACGGCGCAGCCTAAATGCTGCTACTTTTATGCCTCTACCTATAGTTGCTATTATTGGACGCCCCAATGTAGGCAAATCGACGATCGTCAACCGTTTAGCCAACAGCCAAGACGCGATCGTCCACGACGAACCGGGAATCACGCGCGATCGCACGTACAGACCAGCATACTGGGGCGATCGCGAATACCAAATCGTAGACACAGGCGGGCTAGTATTCGACGACGAAACCGAATTTCTGCCATTAATCCGCGAACAAGCAATGGCCGCCCTCGCAGAAGCCAGCGCAGCAATTTTCGTAGTAGACGGAAAAACCGGACTCACAGGCGGCGACGAATCCATCGCCTCTTGGCTGCGGCTGCAAAAAGTCCCCGTCATTCTAGCCGTCAACAAGTGCGAATCCGAAAATACCGGACTTACCCAAGCAGCAGATTTTTGGACGTTGGGACTGGGAGAACCTTACCCTATTTCGGGGATTCACGGTAACGGTACCGGCGAATTGCTAGACCAATTAATGACTTACCTTCCTACAGAAGTAGAGCCAGAAGTAGACGAAATTAGAGTAGCAATTATCGGTCGTCCCAACGTCGGCAAATCCAGCTTGCTCAACGCATTTCTCGGAGAAAACCGCGCCATAGTCAGCCCAATTTCCGGCACAACCCGCGACGCAATTGATACTTTAGTAGAACGCAACGGTCAAACCTACCGCCTGATTGACACAGCCGGAATTCGGAAAAAGAAAAACGTCGAATACGGCGCCGAATTTTTCGGCATCAACCGGGCTTTCAAAGCCATCCGCCGGGCAGATGTCATACTGCTAGTAATTGATGCAATTGACGGCGTTACCGACCAAGACCAAAAATTAGCCGATCGCATCAGCCAAGAAGGTCGAGCCTGCATCATCGTCGTCAACAAATGGGATGCTATAGAAAAGGACAACGACACTATCTACGAGTACGAAAAAACAGCAAGAACCCGATTGTATTTCCTCGACTGGGCAGAGATGATATTTGTCAGCGCCATGAGCGGACAGCGAGTTGAAAAAATCATTGAATTAGTAGACAAAGCCTCCGACGAACACAAGCGCCGCGTTGCTACCGCCGTCATTAACGAAGTCATAGAAGAAGCCACAACCTGGCACTCAGCGCCAGTTACCCGCCAAGGAAAACAAGGCAAAATCTATTACGGTACTCAAGTGCGATCGCAACCACCGACAATCGCCCTATTCGTCAACGATCCCAAACGCTTCACCGAAAACTACCGCCGCTACATGGAAAGCCAATTCCGCAAACACCTCGGCTTTACAGGTACACCAATGCGGCTGCTTTGGAGAGGCAAAAAAGTGCGCGCCAGCGAAGTCAGCACCACAAACAGAGCACTGCGCGTGAAGTAATTCTAGACTTTAGATTAAAGAAAAAACGCAGTTTAACGATCTAAGCAAATTGCGTTTTTTTCTTTGATCTTCCTTCTTTCTCTTCCTTCGCGTCCTTAGCGTCTTCGCGGTTCAATAAATTGATCTTCTTAAAAATCTCAAATCGACAAAATGGATTTATTGCGATCGCTTCCCATAGGACTTTACCTAGAACAACCAGTAACCTGGCTTCACCGCGTCGATTCCCGCGTCAAACTAGCCTGGTTGATGACATTTCTGATCGCACCCATACTCGCCAATCCCGTATGGCGGTTGATGCTAGTAGCAATGTTAATCGTACTGACACTCAGCGCATCCATTCCCCTCCGCGTGTGGAAACAGCAAATGGGACTGCTGCTGCTATTCTGCATTTTAGTATTTTGCCTCAGCGCGATCGCCCCCGACGCACTCCCCTCAGAACATCAGCCCCGCATCCCCGCCGACGAATTAACCTTTTCCCAACAACCCGCAACCCTTCCACCCGCTCAAGAACCCAAACCCTGGTACAATCCCTTTAATTTAGGCTCAAACTCTCCAACCCAAAATCCCAAATCCCCAAGCCAAAATAAACTCCCCCAACCCACAAAGTACAGTTACGTTTTATTCAAACAAGGCCCGATTAAAATCACCCGCAAATCCTTAGATTTAGCTATCAACGTCAGCACCCTATTCTTCACAGTAATTTACAGCACCAACCTCTATCTCCTTACCACAGCTAGCGAAGAAATCACCGCCGCCATCGAAAATTTAATGCAGCCGCTGCGCCGCTTGCATTTGCCTGTCACCGAAATTGCACTAACATTAACGTTATCTCTGCGCTTCATTCCCCTAGTATTGGAAGAAATACAAAATTTAGTGCGATCGGTGAGTACCAGAGCCATAAACTGGAAAAAGCTCGGATTTCGCCGCGCCGCTCAAGTTTGGTTAATGATTGCTGAAAGGCTGTTAGAAAATTTGCTGTTACGAGCCGAACAAATGGCTAGTGCAATGACAGTTCGCGGCTTCACCAGTCCCGATCGACACCGTGTAGAATGGCATCAGTTGCAGTTCAAAATCCGAGACTGGATCGCCCTCGGCTGCTTGATCCTCCTCTGGAGCGCCCGCTTCATTTGGGGGTGGGACAGTTGACCTGTGACCTGTGACCTGTGACCTGTGACAGTTTCCAACAAGAATGCAGATATAGGTTGACTCCAAAGCGATATCCAGTCAGTCATCCCCTATTCTTCAATTCTTCTATCTCAAATCTCAAATCTCAAATGGTATGAGATACTTCGACGCGATAGTGCTGCTAAAGTAATGGATGCAAATATTTAGAGATCCAAGACCTTGAACATCTATCTTGGGACAGATATCGTATATGTTCCACGCATTCAAGCTGCATTAGACCGGTTTGGCGATCGCTTCCTGGAAAAAGTTTACACGCCGGCCGAACAAAGAGACTGCGGACAACTAAATTCTCAAGAGAGCAACATTAAAGGTAAAATGAACCGAGTTTCCTGCAACCAATTAGCGGGGCGCTGGGCAGCCAAAGAAGCCGTTGTCAAAGCCCTAGGCACTGGATGGCGGGGAATACGGTATGCAGATGTGGAAATTCGGCGCTCCGAAAACGGTGCTCCAAACGTGCAACTCCACGGAACCGCAGCAGCACGAGCCTCTGTTTGGGGAAATTGCCAGTGGCAGTTGAGCCTCAGTCACGATGGAGACTATAGCATGGCTACGGCGATCGCCCTTTGCACCCTGCGATCGAGCGAAACTCAAATCTAAAATCTAAATCTTTAATCTAATATCGATCGATTGTGAGCGTGAATGACTACCGAAACCTACCTGAACCATCCAAACTTTGGCCTCCTCTTCAGGGTATCCCAGGTTGAAGACAGCCAAGAATTATTTACCACCCTATACGCCCAGCGCCTATTTTTCTTAGTGACAAACGGCCCTGGTGGCCTGAGATTTGAACCCATCAGCCGCTCCGACGCTCGCCTCATGGTCGAAATTCGCCTGCGAACCCTCCGTCGCAGCGGTCAATATCAGGAGTACGACGAATTGCAGGCCGTTCACAAGCGCACTTTTCAATAGCGAAAATCGGTCCTGCCGTCATTAGTCATTAGTCCTGCCGTCATTAGTCATTGGTAATTGGGAATTGGCTCGTTACCAGGTAGAGCCTGGTAATGCAGATCCCGAGGCTCTGCCTCTCTTTACCTCTTTACCTCGCCTTGGGGTGGAAACACAGAAGTGTAGCAGATGTTTAAATTAAGTAACCAGGCACTATTAATTACAAAAAGACTCTTGACGCTGATTCGGCCCTGGGGCGATATGCAAGTGTAATTAATTCAGTAGGGCCTACCTATTAAATTTTCGTTCTTAATTTTCCTTTCCTCCACTTCCCAGTATTGAGCACCCATGACCATTACCTCTCGAATTAACAGCATTCGCCAACAATTGCCGGAATCAGTGCGGTTAATTGCCGTTACCAAACAGGTACCGACTGATGCTATCCGCGAAGCCTACGACGCCGGCATCCGGGATTTTGGCGAGAGCAAGGTTCAAGAGACTGCCGAAAAACAAAGCCAACTGCAAGATTTGCCGGATATCAACTGGCACTTGATCGGCCACTTGCAAGCCAACAAAGCAGCCAAGGCTCTAGAGCATTTCCAGTGGATTCACTCTCTAGACAATTTAAAACTGGCTCAGCGGCTCTCACGCTTGGCGGGCGAACAGTCCTGCTCTCCGCAAGTTTGCCTGCAAGTCAAAATGTTGCCCGACCCGGACAAATACGGGTGGAGCGTCCCAGAACTACTTGCCGACCTCCCAGAACTCAATCAATGTGAGCATATCAAAATTCAAGGTTTGATGACAATACCTCCGATCGGATTAGATGACTCGCAAATCCTAGAATTGTTTAACAGCACCCGCGAACTTGCTGACAAAATCCAGCAGCAAAATTTGCCTCAGATTCAAATGCAGCAGCTCTCGATGGGGATGTCAGGAGATTATCATTTGGCAATTCAAGCAGGTGCTACTATGATACGGCTAGGAACAAGCTTGTTTGGCTCTAGAAGAGGACAACTTGGGTTAAAAATAGAATAGTCAGCCACCCGCGGCTAACCCGCAACGCGAGTATAGTCGGGGCAGCACAGTCGTGAAGGAGCTTAAATGGTGAACATTTTTTCTAAGCTACGAGATTTTGTAGGCTTCCCCAATGAGCCTGAGTACGAATACGAGTACGACGAAACGGAAGGGGAGCGCTTTCAGAGCGTGTACCAACAGCCTGAACCGAACCCCGCTGCCGCCGCCGCCGCAGCAGAAGAAGAACGCCGCCAAAATCGCAGAATGCGGGAGCGGTCAGTAGTAGGATCGACAGGTACGGATGTTGTTGCACCAACCGGGGGAGTAGGGTCAGTAATGAATAACAATAACGTGATTGGAATGCCTGGAGCTATGAACGGGATTTCGGAAGTAGTAGTGATGGAGCCGCGCACTTTTGAAGAGATGCCGGCTGCAATTCGATCTCTTAAAGAACGGAAGTCTGTGGTTTTGAACCTGACGGTGATGGACCCAGACCAAGCGCAAAGAGCTGTGGACTTTGTGGCGGGCGGTACTTATGCCCTTGACGGTCATCAAGAGCGCATTGGCGAAAGCATTTTCTTGTTTACGCCTAGCTGCGTGCAAGTGAGAACTCAGTCTGGTGTGGTTCACGAAGTGCCCCCAGCTCAAGGACGACCCCGCCCTGCTGCTGCTCCTGCACCCACAGTCTGGCCGGCAGAACAAGCTCAAATGGCTCAGTAATCTGTTGACTGTTGACTGTTGACTGTTGACTGTTGGCAGTTGGCAGTTGGCAGTTGACCAATAACAATAGGACTAAGACAAAAAAATTGTCTGCTATCGGTAGTTGGCAAGGTGCGCATTGCGCACCCTACATATAGAGTGTGTGCGTCCAGTACCGAAGTAATAACCAACAACCAACAACCAACAACCAACAACCAATAACCAACAACCAACAACCAACAACCAACAACCAACAACCAATAACCAACAACCAACAACCAATAACCAA
>NZ_JAUBUN010000004.1:167071-213524 GCF_036702665.1 Microcoleus sp. Aus8_D2 | reverse complement strand
CAACCAACAACCAACAACCAACAACCAACAACCAACAACCAACAACCAACAACCAACAACCAACAACCAACAACCAACAACCAATAACCAATAACTAATAACTAATAACCAATAACCAATAACTATGATAAAATTTGGTACGATCGGCGGCGGAGTAATGGGAGAAGCTCTCTTATCCCGCTTAATAGCACAAAAAGTTTATTTGCCATCAGAAATATTGGTGAGCGATCCGCAACCCCAACGGCGCGAATTTTTGACAGAAACCTACGGAATCGGAACAACAGCCAGCAATCTAGAAGTTGCTACCGCTACAGAAGTGCTGTTTTTGGCGATTAAACCGCAAATTTTTGAGAAAGTAGCTTTGGAATTGACGGTGGCGATCGATCGCAAACAAGGAAATAATGGAGAAACGGCTGATTCCAAGCCATTAGCGGTGATAGTGTCGATTTTGGCAGGAGTCCCGCTCAGCAAGCTCGAACCGGCGTTCCCGGGGCGCTCAGTGCTGCGGGTGATGCCAAATACTCCGGCAACGGTAGGCGCGGGCATGAGCGCGATCGCCCCAGGGAAACTCGTGCAACCAGCCGATCTAGAATTAGTCAAGCGGATGTTTGAGGCCGTGGGAGAAGTCGTAGAAGTGCCTGAGAGTATGCTGGATGCAGTGACTGGCCTTTCCGGTTCCGGCCCCGGTTATGTAGCAATTTTGGTAGAAGCCTTGACAGATGGCGGAGTTTGTGCTGGTCTGCCACGGGCGATCGCCTCCCAATTAGCAATCCAAACAGTATTCGGTACAGCGAAGCTATTACAAGAAACAGGAATGCACCCAGCAGAATTAAAAGATCGAGTGACAAGTCCCGGCGGTACAACTATTGCTGGAATCGCTACATTAGAAAGTAACGGCTTTCGATCGGCCTTAATCGAAGCAGTGAAAGCAGCTTGTTTGCGCTCCCAAGAATTAGGGAAATAGGTGTTATACCAATTTTATAAAGATTTGCTAGAGATGAACTCTTAGCCCCCCCAAAGCATCGGGGGGGTTGGGGGGGGTGATTGTATAACACTACTTTAGAAAAATGGTGTTAGGTCATGCTGACTTTAAAATTAGATTATTGAAAAGCTGTCTGACTGTATATTATACGGATTAAAAAAATCCTTTAACTTTTTTGTACGCGAGGCAACGGCGCGTTATTACTGCGGTTCGAGGTTCTCTTTTGCCTGGTTTGCTCTGAGCCGATGGTTTACCAAACGTTTGTTGCTCTGCTCGGTATAGGCTGCAAAACCCAACACCCAGAGCATCCGGTGTAATTCCGCTGGTTTCCAGCCCTCGTCTTTCGCTAATTCTTGCATTTCTTCTAAAAGCGGAGCAGGTACGGAAAAATCTATGCGCACCATTTTCGGAGCATCAATTTCGGGCATTTTCAATGTTCCACATTCATATATTGCTTATCCTACAAGGATTTAGGGACTACTAAGTCCTTCTGGATTCCCGATCGCACATAAAATAACATTCTAAGGGTTTACCAAGGGACTCAGAAGGGGGTATAGTGAAAAAATAATGCGATCGAAATCAAATCCTGCTTCGCGATCGCGCTCATGCCCGATCGGGCTATCTGACATTGGAGAAGGCAATTATGACAGAATCGCCCCAAAGGAATGAAAATTCAATAAGTTCGGCATTTTCATGCCTGGACAGTCTGCGAGCAAGGAGTGAGAGGGGAACGTTGCTTAAGTTATTAAATTTTCATTCCAAAGGTAGGGCGGATTTTTTTATTGAGCTAGTCTAGCTTTCTGTATTCCTGCCTCTGGCCCCATTCGGCCTTCACCTTACGCCATGCGTAAGCGTTATATATCCCAGACCACCTGTTAAAGCTCGTTGTTCAACTTAGCTTTTCAAGTAGTGTTTCCCATTCAATAATTTGATTTTTTAGCAATTGAGCGCGATCGCCCTTGGCTTTGCGCTTGAGGAACAAGCCCTTGCCCGCAATTTCTTCGCGCGCCATAGCGATACAGTATTCCAAGGCTTTTGCACATCGCCTCCCTATCCTCCTTTGTTAGCTCAGAGTCGGTCATCCCCGCGCGGCCTCGGGCGAACTGTTCCAAGAATTCGGAGCGGGAGACGGCAAGAGTCTCAGCCCTGCCGTCGATCGCCTTCATTGCGGTGGGAGTTACAAAAATACTGTAACGCTCTTTATTTTCGCCCCAAGCGCTGCGTTCAGCAGGTTTTCTAGCCATGTCTGCGTATACACAAAATAACAATTTTCATCATAGGGCTTGACAACCCAGAAACAAAAGTGTTATGTCTGTGCATACATAGCTAACTATGTGCATACACAGGCATGGTTGAACGCCAAAACCAAACCCCGTCCCTGATGACTCGCAATCTTTAAGGGCGGGTGGGGCACTCACACCAAGCGATCGAAATCAAATACAACCGATCGCACCGCGCAGAGGATCTAGACCATCCTCGGCGCGACTAACCACCTAGAGTCATTAGGAGGCTCAAATTATCATGACAAACTTTGGCATTGGTTGGGAAACAACACCAAGTTTTCCGCCACAATTGGTTTATTCGCAAACTCTGGGTTTTGTGCCTAAATCCGGCGATACTTTGCCGTCGGTCATTCCTGGTGCGGACAGCTTGCCACCTTGCTCTGATGGCTACGAACTGGTGAGGGTAGTGGTTTTTGGCTCGAACTACGGGATTAACTATACGATCCGCTGGCTTTGGGGGCTTAATTTCGCTCAAATCTCCGAAGGTCGTTTCCCCATACCTGCGCCCGGTTCTAGCGAAATGATGAGCATCGTTACCAAACGGATTCCGCCCTTGTCGAACTAACTAATCGCCAAACTTGGTAACAACTTTGTAGCAATGCTGGCGATCGTTTTATGTGTATCAAAAGCTCGATCGCCAGTTTCTTCCATCAAGACACCAGCGAGGACTGACCATGACCAACGGCAATGGATCTAACGGTGACAGGCCCCAACGCGATCCCATACAAAAGTTAACAGAATATGTCGAATCTGTGGAGATTTCTCTGGAAATTCAGGAGGATAAAACAGACGCTATTGAAGACCAGATAGCAAGTCTTACCGATCAGATAACCGAGTTGAAACAACAAGTGAAAGACATATAGCCTTTCTCAAAAAGGTGAGGTATGTCGGGCATAGGGCATAGGGCATAGGGCATAGGGCATAGGGCATAGGGCTATGGGCTATGGGCTATCCTCATGTTTTTGAGAACCGCTATATATGGAGACGAAGAGGACTGGAAACGTATGTCAAAGACTTGACCGACTTATCGCACGCCGTCAAAAGAAAAACCGATTGCAACGAGAAAAACTGGAGCGAACCAAGCGCTTGCAGACGGAAGCTGCCTTGAGCAGACCTTTGAGAAAGTCCCCTTTGCTAGACTATGTTGATGATTTGGTACACCGTCCGCCAAATACCGAACAGATGCGCCAGCTCAAGGAACTGTTGTTGCAAGAACAAGCGGCGATCGCTCAACTCATCGCCCTAATCGATCGGCACCTAGAGTAGTCACACCTAGAGTAGCTGTCTGCTTTTCTCAACTTGTCTAGCAGCGGGTGCTGCTGGGCAAATTTTGTTTTTTAGTGTAGTTGAAAGGTAACGAGACCTCTTGCATTCATTCACTCTCTTATCTTGAAACTATCTGCGTCGATCTGTGTTCATCTGCTTGAAATCTGCGGTGACTGTATTAATCAAAGATTTATGCAATCTTGTCTACGGAATGACGACTTCAGAAGCAATTCTGGCGGACAATCAAATCGATCGCCCGCGAGTTCAATCGCACTTTAAACCTGCCGCTGTGGCTGTCGAATATTCGACGGGAACAAAAGCGAGGCCGAACTTCTCTGTTGGACACTCTACAATATGCACTAAATCGCTCGGATGATTTTTGCGATCGCCATTGTGCGGCCAGTTAAACTGAATGGTTCCAGTTGCTCCCTCTGCGCTAAAATCAGGAGATGACAGCATTTGCTGCATTCCTTCACGACTGGGTTTTGGCTGCATTTCCAATGCTTTGACGATCGCGCGCGCCGCATCGTAAGCTGAAGCTATGCGAGTATTTCCCTCTTCTCCCCAGAGCGATCGAGCCTGTTGGGGAAATGCTTCGTTAGGACTATTTAATGGATGCCAGCCCACAGAAAAAATTAGCTTTTTAAACAATTCTTTTTCCTGTTGCTGGGATACAAGTTCTAGCATTTCCGGACACATCAGCATCCATGCGCCGACAATCCAATTGCGAGAGCCGTTAAGTTTTATTATCTCAAATGCCCTGTCTAGGGATCTCGTATGATGGGGGTCTGGAACTAACACGATCGCAGTTTCTCCGTTTGCTTGGATTTCCTCGATCGCTCTTTCGGCGTTGAAGTGATTTATTAATAAATCGAAATCGCGAATTCCGACTATTTCTCCTCCTCCCCCATCTTGAAAATAGTTGGTGTAATCCTCCACAAAAGATGCGCCGAATGGGCTTCCCGGATTGTATAAAATTGCTACTTGTTTTTGATTTTTGGCTAGGAGGTAGTTCGCTAAATCTCTAGCGATTAAACTGGTCGTATATTGAGTCCGAAAGAAAAAATTCCTAGGTTCATCCGTCAACTCTTCGGTGGCTGCACCCGGAGACATCAAAACCAGATTATTGTTATTGTAAATATCTACAGCGTGCATCGTCATTTCGCTGCTACCGTGACCGACAACTGCTAAAATATCCGGTTGATTTACCAGTGAAATTGCTATTTGTTTTGCATCCTCTTCATCGTTCGCATCGTCAGCAATAATGATTTTAAGTCCTTTGCCGTTAATGGCTTTAGTCGGTAAAAAACCTTGACCGGGAAAGTCCAGATCGCTCTTATTGGACAGTGCCAGATTAACTTCTGTTTGCGCTTGAGCTACTCCGCGCAGATATTCTTTCGCCTGAGCACAAAGCAGAGCATCACTCTGCTGATTTCTGCGACAAATAGAAAGGACTACAGCCATTGTGTAATAAGGAGCGTTGCTGGCCTCTAGAAAAGCATTGTTTGTGTAAATTAAAGTTTCTGGATCTTTGCCAAATTCTTTCTGCCATGATTCTTTGAATTTATTCAAAGCTTGTTCGGAATTTGAAGCTGCAAATTCTTTAACTCCTCTTTGCTTTAACCGAGGACGAGAACTTGTCAGGAGAATTTTTTCTCCGCCACTTAAACCATCTGGGAGGACTAAACGAGGGTTTGAGGGGACAGGTATGCTGCTGTCACGGGCGATCGCATCTTCGACTTCCACTATCGCAGTCTCAACCGCCAGCGATTCCCTACGGGATAGCTTCGCTTCACGCAAATCCTGCAACACCTCAGCAGCGGATTGATAGCGAGCTTCAAAGTGGTAGCGTACCATCTTGTTTAAAATTTTTTCCAGCTTATCGCTAATTTGTACTATCGGGCGATCGTGTGTTGCATAGCGCCAAACGAGTTCGCAAGTCTTTTTATAATGGAAAATGTCTTCAATATCTAAACCTGCGATCGCTTGAATGGCGACGATTCCTGCGGCATAGATATCGCTGTTAAATCTCGGATGATTTTTCAACTGTTCGGCTGGCATATAACCATCTGTACCAACTGCGCGAGTTTGAGTTATGTTCCCAGACTCGATCGCCAAACTGCCGATCGCTTTTACAGCCCCAAAATCGATTACTGCTATTTTGCCGTCACGCTGTCGCCGAATTAAGTTGGACGGCTTAATATCGCGGTGAATAATCTTGTGTTTGTGGACGCAATCTAAAACCTCTAAAATATCCAGCAATAGAGCGATGACTTGTTGTTCTTCTAAATTTTTGCCGTCACCAAGTTCTTTGCTCAGCGGATCTCCTTCTATGTATTCTTGAATTAAGTAAAATTTGCCATTTTCTTGAAAGTGTTTGATTAATGCTGGAATGCGCGGACACTTATCTTTTAGATGCTTCAGGGTTTTAGCTTCTTTTTCAAAGTGCTGTTGGGCTTCCTCAAACACCAGCGGATCTTTAGATTGAGGCGGGAGAATTTCCTTGACAACGACGCAGGGGGAATTGTCAGGGCTGTCTAAATCCTTAGCCTTATAGGTTGTGGCAAACCCTCCCTCACCTAATTTCTCGATGATTTGGTAGCGATCGCGCAGAATATCCCCTGGATTCAAACACATAATTTTTTACAATCCCCCGACTTGCTGCTGTCGTTGAGGTCGATCGTAGCACAAACATGACTTTTATGAACACAAGGTTATGACTTTTATGAACTCAAAGTTATGAATATATGAATTGACTTGGAGAGTGGCTTCTTTAATCATGTTGATATCCGAGATTTCAGGGAGGAAATATTTTATGGTTTTACGAGCAGACCCATCAGGAGTACCCCGATTAATTGGCGACAATACATCCGAATCAGTTTTTTTATCCACCGCTAATTCCCAATTCGGAGGTATAAATAATTTCCCTTCGGGAGTTTGGATGTTGGGAGGTAACGATACAGTCTATGGCGCAATAACCAGCGATTTAGTATTTGGCAATGACGGAGAAGATGCGCTGGTAGGAAATTTTGGCAACGATTCTTTATTTGGGGGAAAAGGGAAAGATGACCTGTGGGGAGGCGAGGGAAATGACTGTCTGAGTGGCGGTCAAGATACAGATTGGATTATCGGTGGAACAGGAGATGATATTTTATTGGGAGGCAGAGGCAATGATATTTTATACAGTGGCAATGGGAATGACACTCTGATTGGAGGTTTGGGTCGAGACTGGTTATCAAGTGTGGATAATGGTGATGCTTCGCCGAAAACCAGTGGAAGTAACTTATACGTCCTCCAAGTAGAATCAGGAATTACTGATATCAATAAGGCCGATTTTATTAACAATTTTCAACTCGGTTTAGATCGAATTGGATTAGCAGGAGGTTTGACTGTTAACGATATAGTTTTGGATAACTTGACAAATGTGTTGCTGTTAAGAGATTTTGATTTTTCAGAATATGCGAAACGCACTAGCTACCCAGCCGATGCTTTAATTCCTTCAACGTTTGTGATTTCAGGGACTCTCATCAAAGTTAGGGATTCGGGAGATTTAATAGGTTTTGTTTATGGTGTAACGCCCAGTCAACTCCAAAACCGGATTATATCAGTTCAGGGCTTCTGAGCTTTAGGATGCGTTGCAACACATCCTACAAAAGCCGGATTTGAGACAGCTAACGAATGAGAATTAAATAAAATGCAGTTTTCATTTCTGTTGTGGGATGGGCGTCCCGCCCGTCTATCGGGGACGGGCGGGACGCCCATCCCACAATAATAAAAATGGAAATTATTTAATTCACGATCCTAAGTTAGAGGAAATTGCGGGTTTATTTATCGAAGATTGGGGATAAAATGGTACTAATTATCAATCGCTAGCGGCTGTTTCCAATTTCTGTCCAATTTTCGGCTCAGTACCCTTCAAAAGCCTCTGAATATTGCTGCGGTGCCGCACAATCACAAACAGGCCGCCCGCAATGCCAAACAATACATAAGCCAGCGGCTGATGTAAAGCAAACATCAATCCAGCAACGCTAATTGCTCCGATAATCGAGCTCAAAGAAACAATTCGCGACACTGCAAAAACTATTCCAAAAATTCCTAAAGTTCCCAACCCAACTGGCCAGTACAAACCGAGCAAAACTCCCAAACTCGTCGCCACAGATTTACCGCCCGTAAACCCCAGCCAGATAGATTTGCTGTGGCCCAAAACTGCAAACAAACCCGCTAAAGTTGCCATCCAAGGGATGACGGTTGCTGTATTTTCTAAACCGGCGGCGATCGCTAGCTGGCTGGTAAAATCTAGAGAGTAGATGTAGCGAGTTAGGACGATCGCACTTACGCCCTTCAACACGTCAACCAGCAACACCGCCAACCCCGGCCCCTTTCCCAAAGTCCTGAGTACATTCGTCGCCCCAGTCGAACCAGAACCTACTTCCCGAATATCAATCCCCAGCATCCATTTACCCAAAGCGTACCCAGTTGGAATGGAACCCAGCAAGTAAGCTGCGATTAACAGTGCGCCATTTAAAATTATCCAGCTAGCCATTTTTTAATTTGAGATTTCGTTTATTTTACAATTTGCAAGCTTTCCTCTTGAATAATTAGCAATTAGCAACTAGCAACTACCAATGACCAATGACTAATGACTAATGACCAATGACTAATTACCAATTACCAATTACCAATTACCAATTACCAATTCAAAAATCCTTAGGAGTAATCAAACTTTGCGGATCGGGAGCAAAGGCCAGCCACAGCGGAAATTGCAGCATTGACAAACTAATTAAATCCTCAGTTTCATCGATCGCAATTAACGGCAACTTGCCATCTTTCACCAGTCGATCGGCTTTTTGAGCCAAAGCCTCCGCAGACTCAAACATAATAATGCCACCTTCCGGGCCAAAATCGGTGCGAGTAATCCCCAAACAATCCTGCAAACCGCGGCGCCACTCACCCAAACGTTCGGGACTGTTCGCCAGCACCAAAGTCCGCACCCGTCCGCCGTAGACGCTTCTGAGTACAGAAATAATTGTCGAAGTAATCAAGATATTTTGCAACCGCGAACCCATAGTCCGCAAAGCGCCCCTTCCTCCTTGGGTGAAAAACCAGTTAGAAACTCGTTCGGCGTGGATGGGTTCAAAAGTCCGGCGGAGTTGCCAAGGCGGGCCGTAATAGTCTGGGAGAGTGCGATATTGGTCTAGGGTGCGGCGAATTTGTTTGGCTTGTTCTTGAAATCCCTGTTCGGCAAATCTGGGATTTACCGGGGAAGAGGATTGAGACTCGTCAGCAGAAATTCGCTTGGGAGTTTCTTGCACCGGTGGCGTCAAATCTAAGAGTTCGGCGGTAGCGGCCAAATCCTGCAAACTGCCGACTAGATAGTCTTTGAAACCTTGGACTCGGATTGCTAAATCTTGAGAAACGCCTGCAAAAGTTGTACGCATTTCCTTTTGAATTCGATCGCGCCTGCGTTCGAGTTTTTCTACTTCAATTTGTAGCGCTTGTTTGCGATTATCTAGCTGTATCAAGCCGTCTTGTACCAAACGCCCGATCGATGCTTGAGCCTCGCCCAACGCTTCTAACGCCTTAGATTTGTCAGCTTCCAAGGCGGCAATTCTTGCGGTCAAATCTTGTTCTTGCTGCTGCAATGCTTTGACTCGCTCTGCCAAATTTTCGGTAACATTTTCTGGTACGGGCGTTACCGTTTCTGCGGTTGTTGTTGGCTGGGAGTCGGTTTCTGGTTCGATTTGCTCTCGCGCACTTTCAGATTCGCTATCCTCTGTTTCTGGCGAACTTTGGGCGATCGCGCCCGGTTCGTCCACCACAGGGGTTCCAAGGGGATTTTCCTCGCCCCAGGGGTCTACTTCGGGAGGAATTTGGGATGTGAGATCGTTTTGGGCGATCGACAATTCCCGTATTTGAGATGGTAATAGATTTTCCGTCTCATTCGCGGGTAGAGTTGGTTCGCCGTCAGCGACTGGTTGCGATTGCGGTTCTTGGGTTGGAGATTCGTCTGAATTCATAGGAAATTTGTTCGGCGTGGGGCACAGAAGAAGTTAAAAACTTAAAATTAACAACTTGTTTAGTCTTGACGGGGACAGCGCTGTTCTAAGCAGGTCTGTAGCATTTTACGATCGAACAGAACCGGCAGAAAGTGAATGCTGTTAATTTCTTTAAAGTAGAACAAAATTGGCACTGCGGGCCAAAATATCCGCCAATTTTGCCATTCTCGGAAAGGAAAGCGGCGGATTAAGTTGGACGATCGATAAATGTCCAAATCCGTTGGAGTAAACTGTAGCCGGATAGTGGCGGCTTGGTACATCAGAAACAAGCCGAACAGCGCAAGCGGCAAACTCACCCACTTCTGCACGAACAGCAGTGGTACAGAGGCCAGTACCAGGACTAGGGGAATCGCATAACTCGGCGCAAGTTCGATCGTATCTGTGGGCGCAGTCCCAGAGGTAGTTGTAGTCACGGGTTTAAATCAAGGGTAGTTAAAGGAATGTTGCCAATTATTCATATTTTATCCGTTTCCTAGCTTACCGAAAAACTGGGTCTAAAGTCCCGTCCTTCTAGGACGGCTAGATTTTTTAGCAAACGTCTTGACGGTTGCTAGGAATATTGTACAATTAAACAGGAGGATCGAACAAGTGTTTAATTTAACCTACAAGTTCAAACTGAAACCAACCACCAAACAAGCAGCAATTTTTGAAGATTGGCTCGAACTTTGCCGTCGCGTTTATAACTACTCACTGGCAGAGCGCAAGCATTGGTTTGGGTCTCGTAGTTGTCAAATTAACGCTTGTTCTATCCGTTCCGAGTTCATCATTCCAGCTCAGACAAAGCGACCAACTTATGCTAGCCAGTGCCTGGGGTTAACAGCCTATAGAAAAACGAGCATCGGCTTACAGCAAGTGCAGTCACAAGTGTTACAACAAACACTAAAAAGGTTAGAAAAAGCTTTTGTCAGTATGTGGGAGCAAAATCATGGTTTTCCCAGGTTTAAAAAAGCCGGAAAAATGCGTTCTTTTGTGTTTCCACAATTAGGGGCAAACCCAGTCCAAGGCCAAGCAATAAAACTCCCTAAAATTGGCTTAGTTAAGTTCCGCCAATCGCGCCCCATTCCCGATGGTGCAAAGATCAAGCAAGCAAGGGTAGTTAAAAGGGTCAGTGGTTGGTATGTGCTGTTGAGCCTGCAATGGGACGTATCTGTTCCGAGTGCGATGCCTCACGGTGAAGGACTGGGTATTGATGTTGGTTTAACCAATTTCATTGCAACTTCGGACGGGCTTTTAGTCAAGCGCCAACGGTTTTTCATTGACGCGCAACGCAAGCTGAAATTGCTGCAACATCGTGTCAGTAGAAAAAAGCCGGGATCTAATAACTGGAAAAAAGCTCAGAAAAAAGTTGCCAAACTGCACGAATACATCGCCAACAGCCGGAAAGACTGGCACTGGAAATTAGCACACCAGCTTGCGGGAAATGCAGGCATGATTTTTGTCGAAGACTTGAACTTAATCGGGTTGTCGAGGGCAATGTTAGGCAAGCATTGCTTGGACGCGGGTTGGGGTCAATTCTTCGCAATATTAGAACAAGCTTGCTTTAAACACTGCGTGTACTTTCAACAAGTGGACGCAAGAAAAACCAGTCAAATTTGCCCTAATTGTGGAGTTGAAACTGGCAAAAAAACACTATTAGAGCGCACTCATGCTTGTTCCAGTTGTGGCTATACAACGGATAGAGACATTGCAGCAGCACGCTTTAGTCTTAATGAGAGGGCTTGCAGCCGTAGGGCATACCGCCTGTGATGCTTGGGTTCGGGTAAATTCATTGGAATCCCTGCGAGCCAAGAATCCCCACGCCTCGATAGCTGGGGAGTGTCAAAGGCCTTTGAGTACGGTAGAGCCAGTGCCCTGGAACATCAGCCAAGTCAGGAAAAAGTTAACAATAAAAATCGCCAGCAAAGCCGTCACCACCGCCGTGGTAGTCGATTGTCCGACGCCTTTGGCGCCGCCGGTGGTGGTCAAACCCCAGCTAGTACCGATGACAGCAATCAAACCACCGAACACAAAAGCCTTAATAGCAGCGCTGCAAATATCCCACAGAGTCAGGAAATGGCGGACTGATTCTAAAAACACGTTTTGAGAGATGCCGTACATTGTCGTCGCAATCAGCAGCCCGCCGGCGATGCCCGTGACGAGGGATAATATTGTCAGAATTGGCAGCATCAAGCAGCAAGCCAAGACGCGGGGAATTACTAAATAGTCGATCGGGTCTGTTCTGAGCATCAGCAGGGCATCTATCTGCTCTGTGACCTGCATCGTGCCGATTTCCGCCGCAAAAGCCGAACCAACCCGTCCCGTCACGATTACGGCTGTTAACACCGGGCCGAGTTCGCGAGTCAAAGACAAAGCCAAAACGCCGCCGACGACATTACCCGCACCGAGGTTAATAAACTCCCTCGCTACCTGAACCGTAAATACCATGCCGACAAAACCCGCAGTCAGCAAAGCAATCAGCAGCGATTCCGGGCCGACTGCTGCCATTTGGTCGAGGGTGTTGCGGCGGTTAATTTTGCGAGTTAGCAAGTGCAGCATGACTTGGCCGCCCAATAAAATTGCTGCGAACAACCGCTGACTCCACAAACTGAGGCTCGATGGTGTAGTTGTGCTCAAGGGATTTTGACTGTAGAACAACTGCAAAAATGAAATCTATCTACAAATCTTAAACAAGTTTCTTCTCTAAGATTTAAGATTTCTGACATAACTGGCCGCTGATGGCGATCGCTGCCTATCGTAGAAAAGGACAAGTTTATTTTACTTGCACCTTTCGGCAGTTTAGCTGAATTTACTGACTCTTATGAGCATCTTTCCTAATTTTCTGCGCTCTTTACTGCTGACCAGCCTGTTGAGCTTTGTCGCTCCCTTATTGTTAATCGGTGCCGGATTGACTAGCTGTTCGTTGATCTGTCTCGTGCCTGCTCTGCAAGCAGTCGGTCGTTCTGGAGAAGACCAGATTTTGCAGTTCTTAGCTACTTTCGGCAGTGGCTGTCCCCTCCAGGGATTTTTGGTGATTGGTCTAGCTTTTGGTTTGGTGGGTGCTTTGTTTGATACCTACGCTGCTTATCAGCATTCGCGGTGGAGTTAATTGTGTTTCTATTTGAAATCTGGGATTTGAGATTTTAGGTCGGGAATTCTCGATTGAATCTAAAATCTCAAATTGCTGGGTTGCGGTGCGTCGAATCGTGCCACCTGCAATAATCTCGCCCAAAAACGGATATTTGCTTTCCCACAGGAGTCGTGGAAAGTGAAAAATTTCAGCTAGGAGTTCAATCTCCCAGATTCATCAGTAAAGTCAATTCTAAAATCTAAAATCGTTTGACTGGCTCAGCATTAACGTTCGCAAATGTTCGGAAATGCGATCGGCAAATTCCAGAAAACCGAATCCCCCAGTTTCTGGATCTTGAATATATTAGATACAGGTTGAATCAAGTGTGTCTCAACCTTTAGAAACTGAAGAGATTTGAGGTATCAATTATGACACTTATTCGTTGGGAACCTTTGCGGGAAATGGACTCCTTGCAGCGAGAAATGAATCGGTTGTTTGATAGCTTGACTCCGGCAACCGATCGCGCATCTAACGGTGTGGCTTTTGTACCGGCCGCCGAACTCAATGACACTCCCGAAGCCATCCACCTTAAGTTAGAAATTCCGGGGATGGAAGCTAAGGATTTGGACGTACAAGTCACAGCAGAAGCTGTTGCGATCAGTGGCGAAAGGCGATCGGAAACCAAGACAGAAGATAAAGGCATAACTCGCTCTGAGTTCCGCTACGGTTCCTTCCGCCGGGTGATTCCCCTACCCGCACGGGTGCAAAATGACAGCGTACAAGCTGAGTACAAAAATGGGGTTTTAAACCTGACTTTGCCTAAAGCAGAAGCGGAAAAGAACCGTGTAGTCAAAGTTGAACTCAGCTAATCAATAATTGTTAGCTAATTGCTGATAGGGCGTGCGGTGCGCGCCCTATTTGCTTTGACGGACTGTGTGCGGTTCGGATTCTCCAACCGTGCTAAACTAAAATCAGCAATGGTGATGAGGAGACTTGCGTGCCGAGTCAGGGAGTTGGAGGAAATGGAACTGCATCGGAATTTGGAGACTTAACCGGGATGACTCGCCAAGAAGTCGATGACTTTTTGCGCGGACTGGGTGCAGAAATCAGGCCGACTAAAGGTGGTTATCTTGAATACGAATTTGCCGATCGTTCGCGAGTCAATATTCGTACTGATGGTGAAGTTATACGAACCCCAGCGCCTAGATACGGTTCTGATGGCAGAAAAATAAACAAAGGTTTACGTCTTGATAAAGACGGCAGCTTGGTCAAAACACGCGATGAGTTTGGCAACCAAATTCTGGGGACACACAATACGGGAGAAAAAGTGAGGGATTAATATGCCGGATGACTACAACTTGCTTAATTTAGGTGAACTGACATCCCTAGTAACCAATGTCAATGTCTCTTTCTGGGGAAATGAAATTGTATTTGAATGTATTTACGATCCTACACGGGATCGCTTGCCCTATACCATAATATTTCATGACTGCCGAGATATCAGTTGGGAGGTTTTCCATCCAGAAGATGTACAAGATCCCGAAGCTGATTTGATTGGCATTCATTTGGGTGAAGATGCGCACCGAAAAGCAGCTTTAATCCATACGGATATTTTTGAAATTTCAATCTTGTATGGCAGTTTCAGTATTCATAAGGGAGAGGATTTAAATTCAGAACTAGGAGAATTAGAAAGCGAGGTTTTATTATCACAAGCAACCGCAGTCTTGTAGCAATTTAAATGAGTGATTGGAAAGACGACTATAACTTGCTTGGCTTGGGTGGTTTGACATCTTTAGTCACAAATATCAAAGTAGCTTTGTGGGGAAACGAAGTATTAATCGAATGCGTCTACAATCCTGAAGAAAGATCCCTTATGTGCTGGCATTTAAAGACTGTCGCGATCTCAGGTGGACTGTGCACGATGAAGAGGAAGTTGGGGAACTGGAAGCTGAATTTTTCGGAATTTGTTTGGGCGAATCTTCTCACCGGCAGCCGGCTGTCTTGACTACAGACATTTTTGAGATTTCAATTGTGTACGGCAGTTTTAGCATTCACAAGGGAGAAAGCTTAAATTCTGAAATACCAGATTTAGAAACAAAGGTTTTGGTGTCACAACCGCCAGCAGTGTTGTAGCAATTTAAAAGTACCGCAGGGTTGAAGTGCAAATTAGTTAATAATATTGGGTCGGTAAAATAACTATTATGAGGTTTGTAGTGAGGACTTCAGTCCGCAAAAAAAGACAGGACTTTAGTCCTGACGACAAACCTTTTCCAACCAGATTCATAGTAAAGTACAAATTAGTTAATAATATGGGGTCGGTAAAATAACTATTATGAGGTTTGTAGTGAGGACTTCAGTCCGCAAAAAAAGATAGGACTTTAGTCCTGACGACAAACATTTTCCAACCAGGTTCGTAGTGAGGACTTTAGTCCGCAAAAAAAGACAGGACTGAAGTCCTCACTACAAACGAATTACCAAATTTTTAACAAAGATACTAGGTATTGTTGCACGCATCAGTTTACGATACTTAATATAACTTTTTTGCCAAACGAGGTAGAACACAATGCCTGATATTGTTGATATTGCCGTAGGTGCGGGTTCCTTCCAAACCCTGGTAACGGCGGTGCAAGTAGCTAATTTAGTAGATGCGCTCAAAAGTCCGGGCCCTTTCACTGTCTTTGCACCCACTGACGATGCTTTCGCCAAATTGCCGCCGGGAACTATCACCACCCTAGTGCAGAATGTTCCCCAACTGACCAGGATTTTGATGTTTCACGTCGTCTCTGGCAAGTTTATGAAGGCTGATTTGGCAAAACTCGGTTTTGTTACTTCTTTGGAAGGTTCGCCGATTAAGATTGATTGTTCTGACGGTTTTGAGGTGAAAAATGCTACGGTTGTCGCGGCAGATATCGAAGCTGACAACGGCGTCATCCACGTGATCGATAATGTAATTTTAATGGGGTAGTTTCGCCGTCAATCGATTTGCGATTTGCGATTTGCGATTGACTCTACAGATTAGTTCGCGATCGCACCAGTCCTTAAAAACCGGGTTTTTTCACGCCTTTACTTCGTTACAGCCAGCCGTTTCGGTAAAAAACCCTGTTATGAAGGTCTTGATGCGATCGCGAACTGTTAAAATGATTGTCTGAAAAAGTTTGAAAATGAATAATTATAATATAAGCAAACCAGTGTGGTGAGCACTATGCAAATCCTAGCCGCCAGCCTCAAGGCAAAAGTCCGCCAGCGTACCTTGGAACTGCAAGTTCTCAACGAACTTACGGAGAATGTACAAATCGCCGCGGTTGCGGATGAAATTTTGTCGGCCTGTCTGGCACATCTCGGGCGCCTGATGCCCGGGGAGACGATCGCACTTTTGACGAATTCGGACGATCGACTATACGTCCAACACTTACAGCCGTTAACTGAATCAGCCAAATTTGAAATTGAAGAGTGCTTGCAAGCTGCTCGCGCCCAATGGCTGGCGGGAAATCGGGATTGGGCGTACAACATCGCTGGCCCACCAATTGCTGAGTTTAAGTCGGTGTTGATGGCACCGGCTCACCCGGATGAAAGTGAAGAATTGTTGGGAGTATTTTTCATCGGTGCAGAGCAGGCAACTGCTTTTAATTTTGAACACCTTTGTTTGCTCCATACTGCTGCTCAAATCTGTGCCAAATCGTTAGTTATCATAGCAGCTAAATCCACCAGTGTCAAGGGGAAAGCTCAAAATTATTTGGCTCTCGATTCGGAAAACAAAGAACTATTGTTGCGGGCTTTAATGGACGGTACGCCGGACAAAGTTTTTGCGAAAGATCGAAATTTTAGATACATTTTGGTAAATCAAAGTTTTGCTGCATATTTGGGTAAAAATGTTGAGGAAATTATTGGGAAAGATGATATCGAATTAGGTTTTTCAGCAGCAGCAGTATTTGGCGATCGCCATGGCGAAATCAGGGGCATCCGCGAGGACGATCGAGCTGTGCTGGCGGGGGAGATGGTTCGCAATCCCTACCAGGCGATCGCCTTTGACAACGGAAAACAGCACGTCTTTGACACGCGAAAACTGCCGCTGCGCGATGCCCAGGGCAATATATTTGCGGTTTTGGGTTTTTCTCGCGAGATTACAGAATACTCCGCAGCAGATGAAGCCCGGAATCAAAGCCAAGCCAAACTGCAAAAAATTACTGCTAGCGTACCGGGTACGGTATATCAAGTTGACTTGCATCCAGACGGCTCGATGGCGTTTTCGTTTGTGAGCGCGGGGTGCCGAGAATTGTATGAAATAGAACCCGAGGCGGCTCAGCAGGATCTTCATGTAATTGTTGAGATGATTCATCCCGAAGATCGAGATGATTTTGTCAACTCGGTGAGGCTTGCTGCTGAAAATTTGCAGCCTTGGCGGTGGGAGGGTAGAATTATTACCCCCTCTGGCAAACTTAAATGGATTCAAGGGGATGCGCAGCCGGAAATGCAAGGATCGGGGGCAGTAGTTTACTATGGCTTGTTCACGGATATTAGCGCCCGGAAACAAGCTGAATTGAAGCTGCAACTTTATCAACAAATATTTTTAAAGTCTCATGATGCGATCGCCATTTTAGACCCCCAAGGCTATTACTTAGAAACAAATCAAGCTCACACGGCTTTGCTGGGTTACAGTGCATCGAAATTGTGGGGGAAAACCCCTGCAACTCATACGGGAGACCACGCATTTGCATCGGTGCTGCAAAGCTTGGCCGAAACAGGGAGTTACCGAGGCGAAATCACCTGTGTTAAGGCTTTGCAAGGGGGAACAGTTGAGGCGGAACTTTCGGCTTTTGCGGTTCTGAATGATGCTGGGGATGTAGTTTGTTACGTCAGCGTCAAAAGAGACATCACCGAACGCAAGCGAGCTGAGGAAAAACTCAAACTTTACCGAGAAATATTTCTCAACTCCAACGATGCTATGGTGATTATCGATGCTGATGGGTTTTTCCTCGAACAAAATCGCGCCCATCAATCGCTGCTAGACTACACAGACGCGGAATTAGAAGCAGAAGCGCCGCCGCTGGTGGCGGGAGAGCGGTTTTCGGCAATTGCCAAAAGTTTAGCGAAAACTGGAACTTTTCGGGGCGAAATTACTAACTGTACTAAAAAAGGTAACACGCTGGCGATCGACGTGGCGGCATATTCTGTGATTAACAATAGCGGCGATATAATTTGTCACGTCTGCGTTAAGCGCGATATTACCGAACGCAAAAAAGGAGAAGAAGAACGGCAAAAATTTGTGTCGCTGATTGAAAACAGCAGCGATTTTATCGGTATGGCTACTCTCGAAGGCCAAACACTATTTGTCAACGAAGCCGGACGAAAACTGGTGGGATTAGAGACTGTTTCGGAAGTGCTTTATACGGAGATATGGGATTATATCGGTCAAACTTTTAAACAGGAATTCACTCAAAAGATTTTGCCAAAAATCATCCGTCATGGCCAGTGGCAAGGAGAAGGTAAATTGCAGCACTTGCGCAGCGGCAAACCCATTGATGTGGTGATGAATGCTTTTCTGGTCAAACACCCTGAAAGCAATGAACCGCTGTGTTTTGCTGCGGTAATTCGCGATATCACGGAACGCAAGCAAGCTGAGAGAATGCTGCGGGAACAAGCAGAACGGGAACGACTGGTTTCGGCGATCGCCCAGCGAGTCCGGCAGTCTCTCAACCTCACTCAAACTCTGAGCACGGCTGTACAAGAAGTGCGGCAGTTACTGGCAACTGACCGCACGGTAATTTATCGTTTTGATTCCGATGACACAGGGATTGTGGTTGTCGAATCTGTAGGATCTGATTGGATGCCTATGCTGGGCAGAAAACTTCAGGAAAATTGTTTTGGGGAAAGTTATATATCGATGTACCGCGCTGGAAAAATTCAAGCAATTGAAGATATTGATCTGGCTAGTTTGAGCGAAATACACCGAGATTTCCTGGCGAGCTTGCAGGTAAGGGCTAATTTAGTTGTACCAATTTTTATCGGCGATGAAAGTCAGGAGTTGGCAACAGAAGATTCGCCGTCAACTCCCGGAATAAAATCGCAGATCGGGAGTTTGGAACAGAGTCAAAATCGGTTGTGGGGGTTGCTGGTGGCGCATCAGTGCAGCGGCCCGCGCGCTTGGACTGATTCTGAGGTGGATTTGCTGGGAAGGTTGAGCGTGCAGTTGGCGATCGCCATTCAGCAATCTACTCTGTTCGAGCAAGCGCAGCAGGCCCGAGAAACCGCCCTGGAAGCATCTCGAATGAAGTCGCTATTTTTAGCAAATATGAGTCACGAAATCCGCACTCCGATGAATGGAGTGATGGGGATGACTGATTTGCTGCTGAAAACAAATCTTACTCCCGAACAGCTAGATTTTGTGCAAACGCTGAAACTCAGCGGCCAAAATTTGCTGTCCATCATTAACGATATTCTTGACCTCTCCAAACTGGAAGCAGGAGAAATGCGCTTAGAAACGATCGAATTTGACCTCAGTATCTGTCTGGATGAAGTGCTGGATTTGTTGGCAACTCCCGCACAAACTAAAGGTATAGAATTGGTGGCGCTGATTGATAGCGACGTGCCGCTGCAAATTAGAGGCGATGCTGCGCGGTTGCGGCAAATTCTCACTAATTTAATCAACAATGCGATTAAGTTTACAGAAGCAGGAGAAGTAGTAATTGAGGTTTCGACTGGCAGGATTCCGGGGAGATTGGCAGCCAGCGACGACCAGAAAGTTTTAGAGAAAATTCAACCGTTAAAACTTGGAAGCAATCGCTCGCTGTTCCTGCTGTTTCAAGTCACAGATACAGGAATCGGGATCGATCCGGAAGACCAAAAAAAGCTGTTTCAATCTTTTACTCAAGTTGATGCTTCTACTACGAGAAAGTACGGTGGTACAGGTTTGGGTCTGGCTATTTCTAAGCAGTTGGTGGAGTTAATCGGGGGTAAAATAGGTGTGGAAAGTACCCCCGGCAGTGGCTCGAATTTTTGGTTTACTGTGCCGGCTCTCAAGGAGAATTTAACTGCTGCTGGGACAGCGTGCAAAGTGAATTTGCAAACGGTGCTGGCGGGGCGAAAAATGTTAGTTGCTAGCGACAAGCCCACAGTGCGAAAAGTGCTGCTGAGAATGGCTGTTTTGTGGGGAATGGAAGTTGAGGAGGTTGAGAACGGTTGGATGGCGATCGCCTCTCTGTACAAAGCTGTCAGCGTTAATTGCCCTTACGATATTGTTTTGGTTGATATTCAGTTGCCGGAAATGGTGGCGGGAAGTCTGGAACGTTTGATGATTGCTGAGTCGGCAATGCAGCAGACGCATTGGGTGGTGCTGACTTCCATTACTCAGATATCGGAGGCGAAACGCTTGGTAGATATCGGTTTTAGCGGCTATTTAACTAAGCCTGTTAAGGCTCATCGGCTGTTTGATTGCTTGGTGAATGCGATCGCCCCTGGTGAGACAATTAATCAGCCGATCGCAAATCCAACGTTCAATCGAGCCTCAGCTATTGACAACCGGGAGTTAGCTAGCTTAAAGATTTTGTTAGTTGAAGATACTCCGATCAATCAAAAAGTTGGTCTGAATCAACTCAAAGTTTTGGGATGCGCGGCGGATGTGGCGAATAACGGCGCTGAGGCGCTATCGATGCTGGCTATCAAAAAGTATGACATTGTGTTGATGGACTGTCAGATGCCGGTTTTGGACGGTTACGAAGCTACGCTGGAGTTGCGCCGCATGGAGGCGGCAGGCGCTGCTGCTGGTTCGAGGGAGCAGGCTCGAAAGACGGTGGTGATTGCGATGACGGCGAATGCTTTGAAGGGCGATCGGGAAAAGTGTCTGGCGGCGGGAATGGACGATTATATTAGCAAGCCTATTGCGATCGAAAAGTTAAAATCTGTACTAGAAAATTGGTCGGCACATTTGAAAATTGAAATTCCCAAGTTTAAGGGCGAGGAACTCCAAGACTCCGAGCCCGACCTCGAATCTGTAGTGGATATGGCACGTTTGCACGAAATTTCTGGCGCAGATTTAGAGTTTGAGCGGGAAATTCTGCAAACTTTTGTGGTGGATACTGGCAGTTATTTAGAAGATGCTAAGGGGGCGATCGCCTCGGGAGACTTGGAGACACTGGCCCGCCGCGCGCATCAAATTAAAGGTGTCAGCGCTACGGCGGCGGTGCGGTTAATGCCCCAGATGGCTGCTCAGCTTCAAACTCTGGCCGAATCCAACGATTTGGAAGGCGCCACAAAAATCATCGCTGAATTAGAAATAATTCTGGCGGGGGTTCAAAAGTTGGTGGCCCTTGAGTAAGGGGAGATGGGGAGATGGGGAGATGGGGAGATCGCGAGAATGGGAATTTAAATAAGCAATTTACAATGTACAACTGCTTAATTTTCTGGCTCTCCGGGCCCAGAAGCCCGATCGCCAACGGCTCCTAGAAGCCCATGCAAGCGATGCCGTGTAAAGATTATTAATTTTTTATCAAGATATTTATCTCTATGTTACGAGATTGGGAACTCTTATAACATCTTGTGTGTTGTAGCTTTTGACACTACTATATTAAGTTATTGTGGTCAAATATAAAATAATCATTAAGCCGATGACTCTTAGGCTACTTTTCGTCTATCGGCTTGAAACACTAAGACCAACTCATCACCCAGCCAGCCCACTAAGTGCGTATTTACGCTCAACGAGGTTTTATGACTCCAGTCATGTTACGCCAACTCTGGTCTTTAATTGAAACCACCCAAGCGACTCTGTTAGTCAATTTGGACGATGCCACCCTGGTACAGTGGCTGCTGAAGCAGTTGAAGATGAACTCTGCGCTCAATGGAAACGAAACAGATTTGTTGAACGAGTACATCGAGTCTCGGCTGTCGCTAATCCGCGATTTAGCTGAGCAGCGCCTAGCACCAGAGCGGTTCTGAGTGCAGAAAATCAAAATTGGGTAAAAAATATACAGGAAAGGTCGATCGCCCGCAGCGGGAAAAATAATAGGCGGTTAGCCGGTGGACTTGTCAGGGTGCGGCACCGGGTTGAGAATGGTTAATTTGAAACGGCGGAGTGTTGTGCGATGCCGCTCGGAACAGTTCTCGACAACTACAGGTTAGTATCATCGAGAAAGTGTTCTACTGGTAGTAAAATCTATGCGTAAATGGGGATTTCTGTTGTTGGCAAGTGTGTTGCTTGTGGCACCGCTGGCATCTTGTAGGGATCGATCGGCACAAGTCGGACAAACACCAGCAACAACTGCTGAGGGTAAGTCGCAACAAGGCCCGAGCCGGATAGATACAATTGTCAGCCGCGGCAAACTGATTTGCGGCATCAGCGGCGAACTGCCGGGTTTTAGCTTTGTAGACGAAAAAGGCAAATACTCGGGATTGGATGTGGATGTGTGCAGGGCTGTGGCGGCGGCAATATTTGACGATCCCGAAAAAGTCGAATACCGAAAGCTCAACGCCAAAGATAGATTTACAGTTTTGCAGGCCGGAGAAATCGACATTCTCAGCCGAAATACCACCTACACGGCGAGCCGCGACAGCACGACGGGACTGGAATTTGCCCCGGTGATCTTTTATGACTCTCAAAGCATCATGGTCAAAAAAGATAGTGGCATCAAAAGTTTAAAAGATTTTGCGGGCAAATCTATCTGCGTGCAGACAGGTACGAGCACGGAGCAAAATTTGTCCGACCAAATGCGAAAATTAGGAGTTAAATACACTCCTGTGGTGTTTGAAGATGCGAACACTACCTTTGGCACTTATCAAGAAGGTCGCTGTCAAGGTGTTACAGCCGATCGATCGCAACTGGTATCGAAACGCACAACTCTACCGAATTCCGAGAATAATGTTGTTTTGCCGATCGTCATGTCCAAAGAACCGTTAGCCCCAGCAGTGAAAAGCGGCGATCCTAAATGGGCGGATGCGGTGAGATGGATTATTTTTGCGGCGATTGAAGCTGAAGATTTGGGCATTAATTCAGGAAATGTAGACCAAACTGCGGCAAGCACTACAGATCCGAATGTCAAACGTTTGCTAGGAAAAGAAGGAGATTTAGGTAAAGGTTTCGGCCTCCCCAACAGCTTCGCTGTCAGCATTGTGAAGAAAGTTGGGAATTACGGGGAAATGTACGATCGCAACCTCGGCCCCAAAAGTACACTTAAGTTAGACCGGGGTCAAAACAAACTCTGGAAAGATGGCGGTTTGCTGTACTCGCCACCCTTCCGCTAATTTTAGGGCGATCCGATCCTAGAAAGTTGGGTAAAGCACTAGCGTTACCCAACTGATAAGTAGCTCAATATCAACCAACTTAAATGTGTCATTGCGAGGAACGAAGCAATCGCCTGACTTTTTAGTTAAACTTAAATATGTCATTGCGAGGAATAAAGCAATCGCCTGACATTGGGAACAGCTTAGTTAAACTTAAATATTTTATTGCGAGAAACGCAGCAATCGCCAGCTAACAAACCGTAGGGTGCGTCAGGGTAAAAATTGTTAGTCTCCGCTCAAAACATTTTGACCTGACGCACCCTACAATAAATACAGTTAGATATAGCTCGATCTACATTAAACAATTATGAATACAGAACCTCAACCGGGCAAATCCGAGAAATCATCAAAATTTCAAGATTTATCAACACTGCTGCGAGACGATCGCTTCTGGAAAATAGCCGGACAGGCGATCGCTCTAATCTTAGTAATCACAGTCATCGCGATTTTCTGGGACAACCTCAGCGCCAATTACGCGCAACTGGGGATTGCGTTTGGATTTGACTTTCTCAATTCCCAAGCATCTTTCGACATCGGCGAAAGCGTGATTCCCTACAGTCCCGAAAACAGTTACAGACAAGCTTATTTTGTCGGATTAATCAACTCGCTGCGCGTAATGGGGCTGGGGATTGCGATCGCAACAATTGCGGGTTTGACGGTAGGAATTGCCCGCCTTTCCGACAATTGGCTGCTGCGGAATTTGGCGGCTTTGTACGTAGAAATTCTGCGAAATACACCGTTATTGCTGCAATTATTTTTCTGGTATTTTGCAGTGTTCATTTCCCTGCCCAAACTGGAAGACAATCAACAGATGCGCGGCCCGATTTACTTGACAAATCGCGGCATTGCTGTACCTTGGCCTGCGCCTTTGCCAGGTTTTGAGATTTGGTTGATTTTGCTAACTGTGGGAGTTTTGGCTGCGGCGGGGCTGTGGATGTGGCGGGCGCGGGTGATGTTGGAACAAGCTAAGCCGGGAAGACAGTTATTTTGGGCTGCTGGCGCGATCGTCCTCAGTGCAATCTTAGCTGGAATTATCACCCAAAATTTACCTTTTCGCCTAGATTTTCCGCGCCTGACACCAGCATTGCAACTCGAAGGAGGATTAAAATTAACTCCCGAATTTGCAGCCCTAGTGACAGGACTCAGCTTGTATACTGGGAGTTACATTGCAGAAATTGTCCGCGCTGGAATTCAGTCAGTCTCGCGGGGCCAGTGGGAAGCAGGAAAGTCTTTAGGGCTGAAATCGGGAACCCTGATGCGGATGGTAATTTTGCCGCAAGCCTTGCGGGTGATAGTGCCGCCTTTAACCAGTCAGTATCTGAATTTAGCCAAGAATTCGAGTTTAGCCGTGGCGGTGGCTTATCCCGACGTTTACTTTGTGGTGGGTTCTCCGACGTTGAATCAGACCGGTCGGGCGATCGAGACAATGCTAATTATCATGGTAACATACCTCACAATTAGCTTGATAGTTTCTCTGTTCATGAATTGGTACAATAAAACCGTACAACTCAAGGAAAGGTAGACAGTTGACAGTTGACAGTTGACAGTTGACTCCGAAAGCAGTTAGCAGTTGGTAGTTGGCAGTTGATAGCGAAATCAGAAGTTGCGTTACAATATATCGAAATAAACTTGAAATGACATACAGGGATTTCACTTTAAAAAATGTCACAAAAAATTTCGATTTGACAATTAGCGATGGCATCGATATGTTCGCTAGTGTGCCAGAATTAGAACCAAGTTCCTTACTTGTAGAAGTTCTCAAAGAAAACGTACCCATTGCCTTAAGCAGCAATACTGACAAATCTCGATCGTCCCTGATTACCGCACCGATTTTAATCGAACTCAGAAAACTGTTGAACCATCAAATTGGTCTTTTTTGTGGAATAGATTTTACAGTTGATGCCGCCAAAGGATTAGAAGGAACTTGCGATTTTTTGATTAGTCTTTCTTCACACTTGTTAATCCTTACTGCACCAGTAGTTACCATCGTAGAAGCGCCAAACGAAGATATTAATGCCAGCTTGGGGTCATGTGTAGCCGAAATCTTGGCAGCTAGAATATTTAACGAAGGTGAAGGGAACCAAATGCAACAATAACTTATGGGGCTGTTACGAGCGGCCAAATCTGGAGATTTTTAAGACTCAAAGAACAAGTAATTGAAATTGACTTGAGGGAATATTACCTAATAGATGTCAAAAAAATCTTAGGAATATTAGCAAGTGCAATTGGGCCGCAAATCTAAAACTTAAAATCTAAAATCTAAAATATGGAAACTCACCCCGTCTTACCGCCTCCCGCCACCGAATCGCCCACCCCTTGGAATTGGGCGCGCAAAAACCTATTTAGTACCTGGTACAACAGCATTTTGACAGTAGTTTGCCTGATTGTCGCCTTCCAAATTATCACAGGAATTATCGTTTGGGCAACTACAAAAGCTCAATGGCGCGTGTTAGAAGCCAACTTGCCGCTATTTTTCGTCGGCAGATTTCCCAGCGAATCCTACTGGCGGCTGTGGATAGTAGCGGGAATAATTGCCTTATTGGGCGGTTTAACTTGGGGAAATATTCAGCGAGATGAACGTCTGTGGAATCAGCCTACACTGATTTTAGTCGGTGCTGCGGTTGTTGGTGCGGTCATTTCGCCGATCGACCTCACATCTCGCTTCTACCTCTTAGGAATGATTATCGCAGCCACTGCGGGCTATGTCGCCGCCAGACAAATCAACCCTAAAATCATGGGCTGGATGCCGGGAATTTGGGCTCTTTCCTTCCCGCTAATTCTGTGGCTAATTAAAGGCGGGTTAGGTTTGAGAGAAGTCTCGACAAATGATTGGGGCGGTTTAGTGCTGACGCTGTTTTTAGCAATTATTAGCATTGTGCTGTCGTTTCCCTTGGGAGTATTGCTCGCCCTCGGGAGACAAAGTTCTTTGCCAGTCGTCAAACTGCTGTCAACATTGTACATTGAAATAGTGCGCGGCTTGCCGTTAATTGGCATTTTGTTTTTAGGTCAAGTCATGCTGCAATTATTCTTGCCGCCCGAATATCCCAAATTAGATAGAGTGATTCGGGCGATCGCCGGATTAACATTATTCAGTGCGGCCTACTTGGCGGAAAACGTGCGCGGCGGTTTGCAGGCCGTACCCAGGGGACAAATAGAAGCAGCAAGGTCGATCGGGCTAAACACACCCCTATTGACCATTCTGATTGTACTACCTCAAGCGCTGCGAACAGTCATTCCGGCGATCGGCGGTCAATTCATCGGATTATTCATGGATACATCGCTGCTTTCCCTATTCGGAATGTTAGAATTAATCGGCATCTCCCGCGCCGTTTTAGCAAATCCATCCTACATCGGCAGGTACGCCGAAGTTTACATATTCGTCGGCATCATTTACTGGGTATTTTGCTACTCAATGTCACTCGCCAGCCGCAAAATAGAAAGAAGTTTAGAGAATAGTCATTAGTCAGTTGTCAGTTGTCAGTTGTCATTGGTTAGTTGTTTGTAGGGGCGGGTTCACCAACAAAATAGAACTCCCAAGCTAAATATATATAAACCCGCCCTCCCAACCCAAATATATATAAACTCTCCCTCCACTGAATTAGTCATCATTCATCAGGCAATAATTACCACTCATTATTTAAAGGACAAAACTATGCAAGATAAACTAACAGTTCCAGAAACAGTAATCGTCGCAGAAAACGTCCACAAATGGTACGGACAATTTCACGTACTGCGCGGCGTCAGCATGAACGTCAACCGAGGCGAAGTCGTCGTCGTCATGGGGCCCTCAGGTTCCGGAAAATCCACGTTTATTCGCACTTTCAACGCTCTAGAGGCATATCAACAGGGCAAAATTACGATCGACGGAATCGAACTTTCCCACGACTTGCGCAACATCGAAAAAATTCGCCAGGAAGTAGGAATGGTGTTTCAGCAATTCAACCTATTTCCCCACCTATCAGTCTTGCAAAACGTCATGCTAGCCCCTGTATGGGTGCGCCGCTGGCCGAAGAAAAAAGCCGAAGAAGTGGCGATGCAACTGTTAGAAAGAGTCGGGATTTTGTCCCAAGCCCAAAAATATCCCGGACAATTATCTGGCGGACAGCAGCAGCGGGTTGCTATTGCACGTTCCCTAGCAATGCAGCCGAAAATCATGCTATTTGACGAACCGACATCAGCATTAGACCCGGAAATGGTGCGGGAAGTTTTAGATGTCATGCGGAATTTGGCGAAAACAGGAATTACAATGGTAGTAGTAACTCACGAAGTCGGGTTTGCGCGCGAAGTAGCCGATCGCATTGTATTGATGGACGGTGGCGTTTTAGTAGAAGAAGCCGGGCCAGAAGAGTTTTTCCAAAATCCGAAAGAAGAACGAACCCGCAAGTTTTTATCTCAGATATTGTAACAGTTGACAGTTGACATTTGACAGTTGACAGTTAAACGAAGTTCGCCTTCACAGACAGCAAAATAAATAGGGTTATTCAACCGAATTTTATCGGATGACCGAAAGAGGTTCGTAGTGAGGACTTTAGTCCGCATAATGCCAGAGTAAAGAACTCATCACTAAAAAAATAAACAGGTTCGTAGTGAGGACTTTAGTCCGCATAATACCAGAGAAAAAAACTCATCAATAAAAAAATAAACAGGTTCGTAGTGAGGACTTTAGTCCGCATAATATCACAGGCCTAAAGTCCTCGCTACGAACCCTTCTCGGGTTGTAATTTCTGATTCATTACCTTGACTAGGATAACAGCGTTACAATAGTAGATATAAGTCATAAAATATCAAATTTATATGCCGTCCACAAAAACGCTGCCGCTGATTAAAGATGCAGAACGCCTAGAAAGCCGGCTCAAAGAAATTCCGGCAGTTCCTGGCGTATACTTAATGCGAGACGAGAGCGATCGCATCCTGTACATCGGCAAATCCAAAAAACTCCGAAACCGCGTCCGTTCCTACTTCCGCGAAAGCCAAAACCTCAGTCCTCGCATCGCGATGATGGTACAGCAAGTGCGCGAAATAGAATTCATCGCCACCGACACAGAAGCGGAAGCTTTAGCCTTAGAAGCCAACCTCGTAAAACAGCACCAACCTTATTTTAATGTCCTCCTCAAAGACGATAAAAAATATCCTTATTTGTGCATAACTTGGTCGGAACAATACCCGCGCATTTTCATCACCCGCAAACGTCGGCCAGGTAATGCAAAAGACCGCTACTACGGCCCCTACGTCGATACAGGCGCGCTTCGCAGTACGCTGCATTTAATTAAGCGGATTTTTCCCTTGCGACAGCGCCCCCAGCCGCTGTTTAAAGACCGTCCCTGTCTGAACTACGACATCGGCCGCTGCGTCGGCGTTTGTCAGGGGCTAACTTCGCCGGAGGAGTACCGAAAAATCATTCAAAAAGTGGCGATGATTTTCCAGGGAAGGACTCAGGAATTGCTGGATATTCTGGAACCGCAAATGGAACAAGCAGCCGAAGATTTGAACTTTGAAACTGCGGCCAGGATTCGCGACCAAATTAAAGGTTTGCAATCTTTGAGTGCTGGTCAAAAAGTGTCTTTACCTAATGATACTGTTTCCAGAGATGCGATCGCGCTGGCAGCAGACACGCAGCACGCCTGCATTCAATTGTTCCAGATTCGTGCAGGTCAATTAGTCGGCAGACTGGGCTTTATGGCGGAGATTCCCAGGGCACGCACAGGGGCACCGCCCCTACATTCCGGGGAAGAAATACCCAGGGCACGCACGCACCATCCACCGCCCCTACATTCCGGGGAAGAAGAATTATCTCAAGCTTCTCTTACCTCCCCCCCTTACCAAGGGGGGGAACGAGGGGGGGTAGAAGAAGAATTATCTCAAGCTTCTCTTACCTCCCCCCCTTACCAAGGGGGGGAACGAGGGGGGGTAGAAGCCGGGGCGATTTTGCAGCGAGTTTTGGAAGAACACTATCAAAATGTCGAAGCCGTAGAAATTCCCAGCGAAATTTCTGTGCAGTACGACTTACCAGAAGGCGAAATATTAGCAGATTGGTTGAGCAACCGCAAGGGGCGAAAAGTGACTATTTTGACTCCGCAGCGCCAAACTAAGGCGGAGTTAATTGAGATGGTGGAACGGAATGCTGAGTACGAATTGGCGAGAATGCAACGATTGAGCGATCGCAATTCTCAAGCAATGGAAGATTTAGCCGAAATTCTCGATTTACCAGAAATGCCGCACCGCATAGAAGGTTACGATATTTCTCACATTCAAGGTTCGGATGCGGTAGCTTCCCGTGTCGTATTTATCGATGGTTTACCAGCAAATCAACACTACCGCCACTACAAAATTAAAAATCCTGAAATTAAATCTGGTCATTCTGACGACTTTGCTAGTTTAGCAGAAGTTATCGGCAGGAGATTCCGAAATAAGAAGGAAAAAGAAAGTTCAGCAACGGATTTGGGAACGGATTTAACGGATAAAAGCAATGAAAATGAATTTAGTAATTCACCAGAAGCGGAAGAAGTCAGCAGTTTGTCCTCAGTTTCTCCTACGATTGCTGACAAACCAGATTTGATTATGATAGACGGCGGCAAAGGTCAACTATCAGCAGTTGTGGAAGTTTTGCGGGAGATGAATTTGCTAGATGAGTTGCGGGTTGTGAGTTTGGCGAAGCAGCGAGAGGAGATATTTTTGCCGGGGGAATCTTTGCCTCTGTCAACTAATTCTGAGCAACCGGGCGTACAATTATTGCGGCGGGTTCGGGATGAGGCGCACAGGTTTGCTGTGAGTTTTCACCGGGATCAAAGAAGTCAGAGAATGAAGCGATCGCGCTTGGATGAGATTCCGGGGTTGGGACACCACCGACAAAAACTCTTGTTAGCGCATTTTCGGTCGATCGACTATCTGCGTTTAGCGACTCCCGAACAGTTGGCTGAAGTTTCTGGGATTGGCCCGCGTCTGGCGCAGCAAATCTACGATTATTTCCATCCGTAAAGCCTTTAGTAGCGTGGGAGAGGGGATTTGGGAGGCGATCGGGCTGCAAGTCCCTCTTCAACCACTTTCAGGGAGAACTTGAGAAATTTTGCACAGGCCTATTGCATTTCTCAGAAGCTTGTGGTATGTTTAGGTTCTGTGTGTGTGCGGGCATAGTTTAGTGGTAAAACTTTAGCCTTCCAAGCTAATTATGCGGGTTCGATTCCCGCTGCCCGCTTACGACAATTAAGACCTCAAATCAACGAGAAATCAATGGTTTGAGGTTTTTTGTTGGCGAAATTACCGGGATTTCGGGGTTGGATCGACTAAAAATTGACTACGGATTGACCACGAAACAACCAAATTTAGTTCCAAATGACTACGAAATGACTACGGTTTTTTTTGGGTCTAGGCAGACCCCACCCCCTAATACACCCTATTCCAGACCGACAAGCCACAACATTCTGACAAATATCGGGAACTGTCTCACTCCTTTGACAACTGTGAGAGCAAATCCAAAACCGTTTCCATATCCACCAGTTCCGCCCTCGATTTTTTGCGCTTAGACTTCAACTGGTTAAGCAAGTCGGCCGCTTCTACTTTTGATAAATCGGTTCCGACCGACGCCGATGCTTCAGATGGAGTTTGCGATCGGCCGGCAAACTCGGATTCGAGTTTCTCGATTTGCTCGTCCGCCGAGGCGATGATTTCATCTTTCGCTGCCAGCCGAGAATTTAGGTCAGAGATTTCTTGATTCCTTGACTTGATAAGCGTGTCGCTTCTTTCTAGGCTCTGGCGCAAGCTTTCGACTTCACTAGCCGTTTCCATAAGTGGTGGGACGCTAGCTGCTACCGTTTCCATAAGTGGTGGGACGCTAGCTGCTACCGTTTCCATAAGTGGTTGCTGTCCCGCCATTGCTTCTATCCAATCATTTCGACTTAGACCCGCTTTTGCTGCGGTACGTGCCAGCCATTGCCAAGCAGCATCGGTCAAATTGACACTTCGCACTTTTCTCGGCGCTTCAGATTTAGCGGCGAACTTACCCGTCTGAGCTCTGTTTTTAATAGTCATTGCCGTTTCCATAAATGGCTGATATTTATATTTAGCCATTTATGGAAATGGTTGTCAAGGGTTTGGCTATCCATTTATGGAAACGGTATCAGCACTTACACAGGTATCAACTCTTCAGGTCTAAACCAAGTTGTGAAGCTACCGTCAGGCATCTTGCAAGCAATTTGGATGCCGTAGCCAGTCTTGACCTCATCAACAACCAAGTCAATACCTCCATAGCATTCGATCGACGCCTGGTTGTCGCCGACGTAGCGAACGCGCGCGCCGATAGTCTTGACAGCCGCAGCCATCTTAAGTTTGCCGATGCGCTGATTCTCCTCCTTGGGCAACGCAACCTTTACCTGTTCCCGCAGTTCCGCATCGTCTCCGATTGCTTGCTGTACTTGTCCCCAAGTTTTTGCTGCTTTCACCTTGGCGATAACAGCCTCAACATTTGGCGATTTTTCTGTAGTACAGCTCATCATTGAGGGCTGAGAGTTTTCAGGAGAGGGTGTAAAAACCTCCCCATCCTCCCCACTAGACCTTAATTCCCTACCCGGTAAGGATTTAAAGGTGGGGAGGTTTGTATCCCCACTACCTCCCCATTCCTCCCCACTAGGTTGAATAAATGGGGGGGGGACGTTATTTAGTGGGGATGGTGGGGATACAGTGGGGAGGGAGGTATCCCCACTTGTAATGCTTACTGTGTCTCGATTACAGCCTACTGGGGAGGATGGGGAGGTTTTTGTAAGAGAAAACAGAATACTTTGACTCTTACTTGTAACCTCCCCATAATTCATGGCTGCCAATTCCGCAAACCATTCCTGTATTTTTTGGGTGCTTGGGCGATATTTGGCATCGAAGGACTTGCTAACATCGCGTGCCGTTACCGTGCCACCCTTGCGTTCTGCCAGCGAGATAATTTTTGCGAGATTGCTCTCAAGTGCATCGGGACTGGAAACCTCAATATTTATGCTCAAAGCTTGCACAGTTGTGTACTCAACCCACTTGATAGCAGCCGCAACTTGGCTGGCAGGAATCTTGGAGGAAACCTCAATCCCCATGTGTGCAGCGTGGATGCAGTGCAGGATGGTTGCGACGCGGCCAACTTTCTCAGCAGCTTTGCCCAACATTGCTCGCATCCCTTGCTTGAGATGATTGAGCCGGAGTCTCTGGCAGTGGTTGTAATAGTCCGCAAACAACTCTCGAGCTTCCTCATCTAGCTCGAATTGCATCATCGGGATAGCGTCCACATTTTCATAGAGCGCTTGCAGCATCGGGTTGATGTCAATCTTTGACACACCTAAAGTTATCTGGGTTAACGCTGGTGGCTGCTGCACAAAGTCAAATCGGGCAAAGGTTCCGTTGTCATCGCTGCCATCTCCCAGAAAGGGTTCTAAGACTTTGGGCTGGATATTTCCATAAATAGAAAGGGATACCGCACCCACATTGACAGTAGTGCCGGCTGCACGTGCCACCACAGCACCATTACCGCTCCAGCACTCCAGCAAGTCCTCTTTGTCACTTCCCTTGCCACTGCGGTACTGGTTGGCTGATTTGAAAAATCCTGCAAGCTCATCGCACAGCCAGAGTATTCCTTGACTGGGATTCCGACCTACCATCCCCGCTATTCCCTCCCATGTGGCTTTAGTGATGTAGGGAATTGTCTCTACAGGGGCATCAGGCGCGGGGCCCTTGTCCTCATCTTTACTGTTTTTCCACTGTTCAAGTTTCTCTGTGTAGGCTTTCTTCTGGGCCTCAAACTTCTCCTGATTCTTTTTCCGCATGGCTGCCAGCGGGTCTGTAATCATGGCATTCATAATCGGAGTTTTCATTTGGCTTGATTCAGCAATCAGAGCTCCGAAGTAGCCAAAAGTCCGACACCGATACCTGTTCCACTCCTCCACAAGCATTGTGCTGCTGCCATTCTTTAAGAATCTTGAGATGCCAGAAATTAGTGCTAGCGCGTAACACTCTGGTTTGAGGTTCATGCGTCGCGCTACTTCTTCGATCGGGTCTGCCAGAGATGCCGGGAATATCTCTGAGAGTTTGACGCTGGCAGACTTGGAGGCAAGTAGTTGCTCAATTCCGATTCTCGTGTCTGCAAGGTCGGACTCTTGATCGAGCTCTTGCTCCAGCTCCTGATAGAGCGAGCGGATTTCTTGGGTTGGTCTCCCGTATTTTTGTGACAGAGTTCCGATCGCAATTGTCAAGTCGGAGCGTTTGAGATTTTCCCCTAGCAGTTGGCAGACTTCAGTTTTCAGTTCTGAAAGTTCGCGGGCTTCAAACTTGGGATGGCTTAAAACTTTTGCTGCTGCCTGCGAAGATTTTTCCCATTTGGCTAGATTTGGCGCGCTAGTTACAACCTCTTTGTAAGCATCACCACCGTTGGCTTTGATGAAATCATCCATCCCCTTAAATTGGGCATCCCAAGCCGTCACGTATACCTCGCATCCGCGTCCTTCTAGCAAGCGGCCAAACTTCAAAATGGCAGCGCGACAGGATGGATTAGTGGCATAGTCCGAGTCAAAGTCTATGTAGTGAATAGTGTCAGGCTGTGCCCACTCCTTCACAAAGGGTGCTAGTTCCCCGTCTTTGCCCCAATTCCACACACCCGTTAGGGCAATGGTTGCAAGCTCAATACTTAACCCAGCCCCGGCTTTCTTGGTTCCCTCTGTCCAGTGACGGCGAATAGACTTGTCAGCGTAAACTTTTGACCAATAGTCCTTATCTGGCATCGCAAGGAAGATTGCGTCGGGCTCCATGCCACTGGCTGTGAGGTATTTGCGTGGCTTGGAACCTTCTGGCTGATGGGGCTTGTCTGGCTTGCCTTGTCCGTACCAGTTGCCGGCCCGTTCACCAGTTTTCCACTGGACACCTCGACACCACCAGCCCCCTGTTTTAATGGGTTCCCCTGGACGGATGCGCTCGTTAAGTTCTTTGACGGTTAGCGATTCGATGTTGAGAGAGGCGATCGCTTCTGATACTGCTGAGCCTTCAACCCACTCAGTCAGGTGCTTGCGGATGCAGGAATTAAATTTTGGAAATGCGGAATTTTCCCCAGTGGGGTATGATGTATTCACGAGATTACGGCTCACCGCCTGGTGAGTGTGAGTCAAAAAGCCGTTGCGAATCAGGTTCCAATTGAAGGCAGCGGTTTTTTGGTGTCTACAGGTTTTTGAAATAGGCAAATAGGTGGAACCGCCCGCTAGAAAACAAGCAAGCGGACAAGTGAGTCACTGCGAGCACAGCCACCAAGTTCAGTCTTATTGGGGATAGGGATAAACAGTTGCGACGGATCGAGCGCCGAAAAAAATCCATACCTAGGCTTAACGAGTACCCCTGGCTTAGTTAATACTTTTCCTGAGAAACAAAGCTTTTGGGCTGGCTCAACTAGGAGTCTCTCTAATTTCGCTAACTCCGCTTGAATTTGCTCTTCTATGAGTTCAAGGATTGCCCGAATTCTTGCTAGAGTTTGCTTTTTTAAGTTTCTAGCGGTCTCAAGTCCACCAGGGCACTTGTCTCGGAACAGGTAATCATACAACCGTCTTAAGGTAGCGCTGGATTCAATTAGCGCCCGTGCAGGGGCTATCAGTTTCTGAATGCGTCCGCCTATGACAAATTTCCCCACCGTGTTGGTGGAGGGGGTATTTGGCCGCTCGATCCTTACGACTGATTTAGTGTCCATTTTTAAATGTTACCAAAGGCTTGATGTGGGAATAGACGTTTAGAGCGGTGGCGGTACATCTTCAACAAATAACCGTCGCTTGAACTGCATTCCGCGCAGCAGCTCCTTTGCCAATAACCGCTTGATTTGAAAGCGAGAGACAAAGTATTTCCTCTCGTAGACTTTGGCGGGAATACAAGCGGGCGGGTCTACGGGTGCGCCTGCGCTGCAATACACCACTCCGATTTTTGGTTTTCCTGTGGGCATGATTTCCTCAATAAATGGTATTTTTGGAGGGCTGATTTTCCCAGCCAGTCTCTACCACCTCGACCTATAACATCGACGAGTGAGTTTTAGGAGAGAAACCCTCTCTAGGTAAGGGTTTTTATAACCGGACTCTACGTGATTGATATTAATACCGACCAGTGAGTTTTTCCAGGGAGCGAGACCGAATTTTGTCCGAAATTTTGGACGAATTTTGCCTTGAAAATCACCTCTATTTCTCTAACCAGTCTCTACCACGTCGGTTCTAAGATCCGACGAGTGAGTTTTTAGAGAGAAAACGAGACAGAGAGCGGGTTTCAGGGGGAGGCTATTTTCAAGGCAAAATAGAGCGTTTTTACTCTCCAATTAAGCGTTTATACTCAGCCTCGGCAGCCTTGTATTTCGGCGAACCCCCCTTGCTGACTCCCCAAATCTCAAGGATGATTTTGGCTTTGCCCCAGCCTTTTGCCTTTAATTGCAGCACTCGTTCAGCGCGTTCTGATTCACCGTTCTCCGAGCCGTTCTGTTCGGGTTCAACTAGCTGTTTTGAACGTTCCGTTTCCGAATCCAACCCATCGGCATCAGGCAGTGCTAGAGCGCGTTCTAGGGCTTCAACAGGATTTAAGATTGCTTCGGCTTCCTGTTGACGCTGCTGCTGACTTACATAGGTGGCAACAGAGATTTCATCAACAACATCAGCCTTAATCGCCCTGGTTTTAATTTCCTCAATCTCGTTTTCCTCTGCCAGATGTCGGGCGATATTACCCGCCCCGATCGCGCAGGCGGCAGCACCGCAAAGCGACAAGCCCTGAATCGCCTTGTGCCAGCCTATCTTTTTGTCAAGTGCGCTCAAAGGAGTCAGCCATAGCGCCACTGCTGACGCACTCAAAACGAACATTTTTAGGTACATAGGAACACCCCCAAACCTATCAGCAATACAGCCAAGCTGCTGACTAAAAGCGCTTGCAACTGGGGTACTGAAATCTTCAGTGTTTGGCTTAGGGAGTAATCCAGCAGCCAGCACATTCCCCAAGCGACGGCAATTGCTGCCAGTAAAAAAGCGATCGCCCTAAACGACATCGGGTGCAAGCTCGCTATCCATCCCAGAAGGGAGGAAGCGATGCACCCGGCAACAAAATAGTTGACCAGATACATCGCTTTCATCAGCCGTTACCCCCTGTCAGCTTGGCTTTTATGGCGTCAATGCGGGTGCGGGCATCGCTGTCGGATTTGTCAATGCCCAGTCCCAAGCGGGCATAACCGGGTCGGAGTCCGTGCAGTTTTTTTGCTAGTCCGGCATCAGCGCGTTTCTTGCCCAGTTCATTTTCGGCGACTGTTCCTTCGTACTGGCGGTGTGCTTTGTGGACTGTTTTGTCAGCTTCTTCAATCTTGCCTAAAGCTTTGTAGGCTCGCTTGGACTGGCGCGCGCCGTCGGTTTTTTCCTTGGCAAGTTCTTTCAATCTGTCGGCTTCTTCGCGGTCAAAGTAGCGCGGCTCGGGCAGTACGGGGACTGTGCGGACTGAACCAAAGTTGCCGGGATTGTTGGGGGTAATAACTCCGGGGGCGGTTGCTTGTAATACCTTAGATTTGTCGATCGCGTGGCTGCCTTCATTGGTAGCGGCCAAGTTTCCAGCAGCAGTTTTTGTGCCACCAAACAGTCGCAGTTGTAAACTCATTATTTTTGTCCTACTTGAATGGTGATGCGGACTGGGGGAAATAAATTAAGCGGATTGATTTGTCTCCACAGGGACATCGCCAGCACAAATACTCCCGCCGATGCGAGTGCGAGTGCCATGAGTTGGGAGAAATCAACCCACTCTAAAAAGGTGGAATTTTGACGGGTAAAGTTACACACAGGAAATGAACAGTCGTTAGTCCATTCCAGGGTGTCTACAGTGTCTACGTCAGGCTGATTAAGGGTTTCAGGTGTGGTGTCCACAGCGTCTAGTGGTGTGTCTAGGGATTCACCGTCAATGAGGTACAGTTCTAGCAGCGCTTCCCATGTAGCAGTTTTAGAAAGTTTTCCGAACTGTTTTGCATCTTCGTTTGTGAATCCACGGTCAAAGGCGATCGCCCGTAATTTGTCAATCCGACGGTAGTTGACGGTGGGTTTAGTCATGCCAAGCCCCCCGCCAACTCAAACGTAAAGAGTTGCGATCGTCCCATAGGACAATCGTTTGAAAGTGTCATAATCTATTAGCTCCAAACCGTTGGTAGTAAACGTTTGGGGAAGTCGTGACTTGGTGAGCATTGTCAGTGCTTAGCAGTCGCGCATCAATCTTCCTTGATTACATACGATCGCAGGTCTACAGCCATTTGTCAACGGTGCGACTGTAAACTTTTATTTCACAAAGTTGCCAGTAGAATCAACATATTAACAGCATCACAACGGACGCAGATGCTCCAGTATTTTGCCGTCTAAATACTTAGAATTAATCTCTTTCTCCGACGTATCGCACCACCGCGCCACAACGGCACACGGCACACCCTTAGCAATCTGTTCGCTGATGAAAGTATCCCGACAAGAGTATGGGGTAGTCCTTTTATAGTCCTGTTCTTGGTGGCGTATGCCGTCAGTAATTGGGTCAACCAACTTGTCCCACACTTGCTTGCAGAAATTGTTGTAATTAATAGCGCCACCTTTGACTGGAGATGGAAACACCAGGCGACTGTTGTCCGACAAAGATTCAGGCTTGAGACTTATCAGCAAACTGGTTAGCTCTTGATTGCAGTAAAACTTCCTTTGCTTGTTGTTCTTGCTGCCCACAACCCTTGTCTCAACACCGCCCGGATGCTGGATGCTGCCGTTGAACACAATGTGAGAAAAGTCTGAAGCAACATCGCACCACCTCAGTCCGACAGCTTCAGAAGGACGGCACCCAGTTAGGAACCAGAAGTTAACCAAAGGGTAATAAAAACAAAGCTTTTGACCCGCGTATCCCCGACCGTTCCAAGTTCCGCTATGACTTTTGAAAGCCTCTAAGACTAGCTGTTTTTCCACCGCCGAAAAAGCGTTAGGTTCTGGGTTTGTTTCCCAGTTATGTTTAGGTAGCTCAGCAGCCATTCCCTCAAGTGGCGACAGAGCCAAACCTTTGATGACCTTAAATTTAACCCCCCATTTCACCGCAGCATTCAGATGAGTAAGAATCCGTTTAGACATACTGCTAGTGGTGTTGTCTAGCAGCCACTGGCGCACTTGCAAAGCGCTCTCTTCCGAAACTCCTTGATAGGGGCAGCGGTCAATATAGCTTTGAATCACAACCAAGTAGTTAAAAGTCGTTTCCTTGACTGTGGGCTTCTTGTACTGCAAATATTTGACAAACAACTGGGAGAAGGTTACTTCCGGTTGGGGCTTGATGGTTTCGATGACGGTCAAGTGAGCCTGGGGCTTGTACTTTTTGAGTGTGGGGTCGAACCGCTCGAACTTGATATCGGATTCAATCAACTGTGCTTTAGCCTCTCTCTGCCAACTTCCAGTTCTCAGCGGTGTCCGGCATCCCCAGAGATAAGTATTTTTGCTCCCCCCCATACAAATGTCTCGGCAGTTGCAGTCGCAGCCTTCCTTCGCGAGTCGCCACTACAACAGAACCGTGAGAAGCTTTGCCACCAGATTCAGGAGTTTTAGTCATGTACTTTTACCAAACTTGACCAACCAATTTTATCAAATTGACTACGCAATGACTACGGTAATACCGCAAGTAAATTCAATTGTTTCGGAAACTATTGCTGCATATGAGGTTTGTCTATTTTTGCTGGCTGCCTTCCAAGCTAATTATGCGGGTTCGATTCCCGCTGCCCGCTTACAACAATCAAGACCTCAAACCAACGAGAAATCAACGGTTTGAGGTTTTTTATTGGCGGAAATACAGGTGAATCAGGGGTTGAGGTGAGTATCAACTGAGTATCAAATGACTAGAAGTTGACGGTCAGATGCCGTTTTTTGAGTATCAAGTGAGTATCAAGTGAGTATCATGTTTTGGCGATACTCACCCCGCTCCAAACAGAAAGTCAGAATATCCTGAGAAACCCTAGGGAACTGTTTCACCACTCCACAACCGGGAGAGCAGATCTAGAACAGTCTCCATATCTGCTAAGTCCGCCCTCGACTTTTTGCGCTTACTCTTCAACTGGTTAGGCCGACAAATAAGATTTGGACGTTGGATATGCCAAATCGCCTACCTTGCTGGTTCCTATACCCAGACAGACTAAAGCTTCCACAAATTTAACTGCTGCACTCACCCCATCAATAACTGGAATGCCTAATTCCTGACTCAATTGCATCGGTAAATCGGCCATACCAGCACAGCCCAGGACGATCGCCCCACAATGGTCTTGTTCCAGCGCCAAACGGCATTCTTGCCAAATTGCAGCTTTGGCCTGAGGAGTTTCTAAACTCAATACCGGTAAGTCGATCGCCCGAACATTGCGACAAAACCGCGTCATCCCGTAATTATCAACTAGATGTTGAGCGATCGTCCTTGTCCGTCCCAGAGTTGTGACAACGGAAAACCCAGTTGAGATAAAACTCGCAGCGTGCATGGCGGCTTCGGCAATTCCCAACACCGGCCCTTTTGCCAACTCGCGTGCTGCCAATAGTCCCGGATCGCCAAAGCAAGCAATCACGTATCCATCCATGCCTTCTGCTTCTCCTTTACAAATTTCCTCCAGTACCCCGATCGCACTCAAGGCTTCGTCGTAATGTCCCTCGATCGCAGCAGGCCCTGACTGCGGATTGCAGGCAATAATCTCAGTTCCAGGACTGGCAACCGATCGGGCGACTGCACCGATTTTTTCTGTCATACTGGCTGTTGTGTTTGGGTTGATCGCCATGATTTTCATAGATTTGCAATAGCCTGGATCTTTTTGACAATTTTTGTGTACAAATTGCAGTGCAAGTTAATTAACACCTAATTGCTCATCACTTCATCAAATGGTGTTAGCAATCATTTTGAATTGTATCTAAATAGACTTTTTTGAGCAGAGAAGTCCTGTACAAAAACTGTATACAATTATCGCTGACAATCAAAGATATATGTGCCAGTTCCAGGAGTTCTTTGATTTTGATAATTTACTATTCACCTTAATAAAAAATCTGTCTAAAGTATGGTGACAAGCAAACATAAATTCTTAGTCATGCCATGGTGAGGCAGCCTTCAGCTAATGAGTAAGGATTCAGACATTTCACTGAATCTACAAGTTTTCATGAAATTCATCCTTTTCCCACAGGAGTAACCATGACAATTGACACCGGAATAAAAACCCTGGGAGTCAGCATAACAGACTCATCTTCTGTCACAGACATTCAGCAGGCATTGGCCGGGGCGGCTGCTGGGGTATCTCTGCGATCTGTCACCAAAAAATACGGTGCCGTGACAGCCGTGGAAAACATTACACTCGATATTCCCGCAGGCAAATACTGTTGTCTTTTAGGGCCCAGCGGTTGCGGTAAAACTACGGTTCTCCGGATGGTCGCCGGACACGAAGACATTACCAGCGGCGATATTCTGATCGCAGACAAGCGCGTCAATGATTTGCCAGCGGCTAAACGCAACACTTCCATGATGTTTCAGAGCTATGCTCTGTTTCCGCACAAAACGATTTGGGAAAATATCGAATTTGGTTTGAAAATGCGGAACGTGCCGCAAGCACAACGTCGCGCCCGTGTCGGAGAACTCCTGGAAATTATCGGTCTGAGCCACACTGCCGATCGCAAACCAACCCAACTCAGCGGCGGACAGCAACAGCGGATTGCCTTAGCGCGCGCCCTCGTCACCCGTCCCCAAGTGTTGATGCTAGACGAACCCCTCAGCGCCTTGGATGAAAACCTGCGGGTGCGGATGCGAACGGAACTCCGCAAAATTCAAAAACAGTTTGGTTTGACATTCATTCAAGTCACCCACCACGTAGAAGAAGCCTTTTCCCTTTCTGACATGGTGGTTGTCATGAGTCACGGTCGGCTGGATCAAGTTGCGACTCCCGATGAATTGTACGATCGTCCCGGCTCTCAATTTGTTGCCAAATTCATGGGCGACAACAACATCTTCAGCGGCAAAGTCAAAAATGTCATGAATGACGGCGAACTGGATGTGATTCAGCTAGAGAGCGAGAATTTGGGAATCTTTTACTGCCGAGGCTACGCCAGCCCCGTTGGGACAGAAGCAGCTTGTTCGGTTCGTCCTGACTTGCTTCATGTAGAGGGTTACAACCCAGATATTCCAGTCAAATCAACCTTGGCAGGCAACCAGATTGTTGCTCGAATTACTGCTGTAGAAATGACCGGATACGTGACACGAGTTTCGTTAATGGGTGAGGCAACTGGACAAGAACTGCTCTATAAAGCTCGCACCAATGACTGGAACAGTAATTCCCTGAGCGAAGGGCAGTTAGTTGTCCTGAGTTGGTCAAAAGATGATGGCGTTTTTCTGCCTCATTAGCAACGCATTCTGTAGATTTACCAGAAAGAATTGGTTTAAAGCAGGAACCCTTGTAGGGAGAAATTAAAATCAGACTTTCATTACTCCAATCCTCGGACTTCTTTTGTCAAGTGCTGTCAACCCTTCTCGCTTGCGATCGGGCTCTTCTTTCAACTGTCAACTGTCAACTGTCAACTGTCAACTGAATGAAGATCGCACCGGATGTTAATCCTCGGGGCGGGTTTGTTTCGCAGACGTTTTGTGAATTTATTGTATTTTGTGAGCAGTAATCGCCATGTCAAAGATCGGTCGCCGTCAACTAATCACAACCGGACTCGCCGCTGGAGCAATGGTTGCAGCCGCAAGTTGCAGTCCCAAAAAAGAAGCCTCGACCGGAGCTGCACCCGGGGTGATTACCAATTCCCTTAAAGATGTCACCCTGCGGTTTATTGGCACTGGAGCAGCTCAAAGTAAAGAGATTAAAGCGCAAGCCGAAAAGGATTTGGGCTTCAAGATTCAACTGCGGGCATTGAGTACGGAAGAAAACAATCAGATCGCGATTACTCAGCCCAAACAGTACGACATTTTTGATGGGGAATATTTCAGTTTGCCCCTGGTGTTTCCATCGGGAAATCTGCAACCGCTCTCCGTCAAGAAAATCAAAAATTGGGACAAAATCGTTCCCTACTTTACGACGGGTAAGTTCGCCGCAGGGGCAAAGGTGAACATTTCCCAGGGGACGGCTCCCTTTAAGGTGATGTATGTCAAAGACAAAGATTCCAAGGAGTTTTCGCCCACGCCTACGGATTGGGCGACTTTGATTCCGTTCCAATACAATGCTGATACCTTGGGCTACCGTCCCGATCTAACTGGCAAGAAAATTGAATCCTGGGCAGAATTGCTCGATCCCAAATATAAGGGAAAAACTGCGCTGCTCGATATTCCGTCGATCGGGATTATGGATGCTGCGATGGTGTTAGAAGCAGCCGGTAGGATGAAATTTGGTGACAAGGGCAACATGACCAAAGAAGAACTTGACAAAGTAACCGCAATGCTGATCGAACTCAAGAAGAGCGGACAGTTTCGGGCATTTTGGAAAAATTTTGACGAGTCGGTCAACTTGATGTCATCGGGGGAAGTGGTGCTGCAATCGATGTGGTCGCCTGCGGTGACTGCGGTGAAATCGCGAGGGATTAAGTGCGTTTATGCTCCCCTCAAGGAAGGCTATCGCGGTTGGGGCGGTGGTATTGGGATTTCGAGAAATTTACAAGGTATTGCTCTCGATGCGGCCTACGAGTATCTCAACTGGATGCTGGATGGATGGATGGGCGGATTCTTAGGTCGCCAAGGCTATTACAGCGCGGCACCAGAAACCGCCCGCAAGTTTATGAAGCCGGAGGAGTGGGATTTTTGGTATGAAGGCAAACCAGCGGCGATCGATATCGTAGATCCCTTTGGCAAAAAGATTGAATCGAAGGGCGCACTCCGAGATGGCGGTTCTTTTCAGGAGCGCTTTGCCAACATTGCTTGCTGGAACTCGGTGATGCAGGAGCAGACATACTTGGTTCAGAAGTGGAACGAGTTTGTGGCAGCTTAAACGGTTGAATCGCGGCAACTGCGCTCTGATTCGGTACGAGTTGGCGGCTGGTTTGAATGCGTTTATCGATCGCCTCAACTTACTAATCGCTCAATACGCTTGGGATAAAGCCGATCCCCCCTAACCCCCTTAAAAAAGGGCGGGACAAGAGAGTTCTTAAAGTCTCCCGAATATCAGGGGGATGCGAGGGGGATCTCCGGGAAACAAACAATATTAACGCCAGCGTATTGACTTATCCCCGCCTTTTAGTCCAATTGTCTAGCGAACTTAAACACCATGACAACCACTAAGAACCAGTCGGCTCCTTCACAACCAGTTCGCCCCAGTCGAGCTAAACCTTTCAATTGGAAAGCACTCCAGCCCTACCTGCTGGTATCACCGCAAACCATTGTTCTGCTCTTATTTTTAGTATTGCCGATCGCGGCAATTATTGTCGTCAGCTTTTGGAATTTCAACGGCTACGCAATGGTACCCGGTTTTACACTAGCGAATTACATCACAGTATTCACCTCAAAAGTCACCCTCGCCACTTATCTCAATACCTTTAAGTTTGCAGCCGTTGTGTGGTTGATTTGTTTGCTGATTAGTTATCCAGTTGCCTATTTTCTGTCGTTTCACGTTAAAAGTTCCAAGTGGCAAACAATTCTGTTTCTAATTTGTACTGTGCCATTTCTGACATCGAATATTATTCGGATGATTTCCTGGATTCCCTTCTTGGGACGGGAAGGGTTGCTGAACCAAGCTTTGATGGGATTGCACCTCACAGAGCAACCAATTGAAATGTTTCTCTTCTCCGACTTTTCGGTGATTTTGGCGATGGTGCATCTCTATACTCTGTTTATGGTGGCACCGATTTTCAACAGCATGATGCGGATCGATCGCGCTCTGGTGTCTGCGGCTGAAGATGCCGGTGCTTCACCGTTTCAAATTCAAAAAGAAATCATTGTGCCCCTGTCTGCTTCGGGAATTGCGATCGGCACCATTTTTATTGTCACGCTGGTGATGGGAGAGTTTGCTACCGTGCGGCTGATGGGAGGCGGACAGGTAGCTTCAATGGGAAACTTGATTAAAAACCAGATTGGCAGTTTGCAATATCCCCTAGCTGCTGCAAATGCAGTGATTCTGCTGATTGTGACCCTAATTATGGTGTTTGCCATTTTGCGTGTCGTCGATATTCGCAAGGAACTGTAGAGGAATTATGGAAAACAAAAAGCGCCCGCTATCCTATTATCTGCTGGCCGGATTCTTTGGATTGTTTGTGTTGTTTCTGTACGGGCCAATGTCGGCAATTTTTCTGCTATCATTACAAGGCCCAGAAGGCAGCTTAACCTTTCCGATGAAAGGGTTTAGCTTGATGTGGATGCGATCGGTGTTTGAAGAACAACGGGTAGGCAACTTTACCGATGCCTTCTGGCGATCGCTCTGGTTAGGATTGATTGTCATGGTATTGACAGTCATCTCCAGCATGATGGCAGGGATGGCATTTCGCAACCGCTTCAAAGGATCGAATCTAATTTTTTACCTCACCATTTCTAGCTTAATCGTCCCCAGCATTTTGATTTCCCTAGGTATCGCAGTAGTATTTAACTTACTAGGCTGGGGAAACGCCTGGTACACTTCGGCATTAGGAGCACATCTCACCTGGACTATACCGTTTGCGTTCTTAATCATGCTGGGGATTTTTGGGCGGTTTAATCCAGCATATGAGGAAGCCTCCCGCGATTTAGGTGCCAATGATGTCACGACATTCTGGCAGATTGTGTTTCCCTTAATTGCTTCGAGTGTAGTTGGGGTGGCGTTGCTGAGTTTTACCTTGTCCTACGATGAATTTACGCGCACTTCTCTAGCATCGGGCGACACCAACACCCTCCCTCTAGAAATCTTTGGCATGACTACCAACGTCACATCCCCAGCGCTTTATGCTTTGGGTACGCTGACAACCATTTTCTCGTTTGCTTTGATTGCTTTGACGGTATTTGCAATTACTTACCTGTCAAAGAGTCAGAACAAGCCAAAGCGCGGTTAACATAGAGTGTCCTCAGTTGGCAAGATTGGCGATCGCCCTCAGCTTGAGCTATGACTGATTCGGAGTCGCATCAGTCACAAGGAGAACCCGTGAAATATTTTTCAGTAGTAATGTATTTGCTGCGGGAACGGCAACAGTTTCTCGAAGAAATTCGCGAAGGCGTCAAGCTCAAATCTAAAATTTTTGGTTTGTTGATTGCCAGTACCATATTTTTTGGCATTTACGGAGCAATATTAGGTGCATCCAGTACGTGGATGCAATGTCTAGTTTCAGCAATCAAGTTGCCAGCACTTTACTTGCTGACGCTGATTATCTGCTTTCCCACACTGTACTTTTTTAATGTCATGTTTGGTTCAAGACGCACTTTTGAACAGTATTTGACCTTGTTGATGACATCGATGGCGATGATTAGCGTTTTGCTGTTTGGATTTGCACCTGTCAGCCTGTTTTTCTTAATCAGCAGTACCAATTACAATTTTTATCTGCTGTTGAATGTGGCTATCATGGCAATTACAGGATTTTTAGGGGTAAGCTTCATTTATCAAGGAATGCACTTTCTGTCCGAACAAGATTCCGAAGGCAAAGACATCAGACTAAATATTTTGCGTTTCTGGTTGGGACTTTATGCCTTTGTGGGCAGTCAGTTGGGATGGACGCTGAGACCGTTTTTTGGGGCGCCTGGAAGAGCTTTTCAACTGTTCCGAGGCAGAGACAGCAATTTTTATCTGAGTGTGTGGGATTCAATTAGGTCTCTGGGAGGATTTTAATTAATGCCAATTTAAGGAGATTTGCCATAGTGATGCAAGCGGATTTGGATGGGTTGAGAATTCCTGAGAAGGAATTGGAAGATTTGAGCGGAATAGCTTTGGGCGACGGTTTTTCAGGGAATTTTTATCGGCCTGCTACACTCCGGGACGGCAAAAAGCTGTTTGCTCTTTTGTTGCATGAGTTGCTGATATTTTGCGTGACGCTTGTTGTGTCGCTCCCTGTTGCTTTATTAGCCAACAAACATGAGGTTAGTTCAGTTAGCGATGCTGAAATATTTGTCCGAGTTTTACAATTAACTTTGGGTTTGTCGCTGGCGATTGCGGTTGCTTGGAATGTCTATCAATGGGTGAAAGCCAAGCCTTTAGAAACCCTGGCGGGTTTGTTGGACGAAGTTGAGAAGTATCATGAGGTGATTCAGGCTTTAGATATTATCGATCGCCTAACCGCGGCTGGCAATTTACAACCCAATTTAATTAACCGACAAGATGCAATTGAGGCATTACAAATCACTAGAGAAAGTTTGGTCTGTGCTTTAAAAACAGAGAGGATTCTCCGGGAAAACCAGAAATTTATCGGTCGCCGCTACGAGTTATTTGCTAATATTGAAAGTAATTTAGCAGCTTTGATGGCATTGGATGTGAGCGATCGCGCCAGCGAATACGGGCGCTTGCTAAATGAGGCTTTGGAAATTGGGATGAGCGTGCACAAAGAGGTAAGAAAGTTGCAAAATGGCAAATGATACAGGTTCGTAGTAAGGACTTTAGTCCTTCCATCTAAGTTTTAAATGACAGGTTCGTAGTCAGGTTTGTAGT
>NZ_JAUBUN010000004.1:120785-166971 GCF_036702665.1 Microcoleus sp. Aus8_D2 | reverse complement strand
GAGGACTTTAGTCCTTCCAGGTTTGTAGTGAGGACTTTAGTCCTTCCAGGTTTGTAGTGAGGACTTTAGTCCTTCCAGGTTTGTAGTGAGGACTTTAGTCCTTCCATCTGAGTTTTAAATGATAGGTGTGCAGTCAGAACTAAAGTCCTTAAATCTGAGTTTTGAAGGACTAAAGTCCTTACTACGAACCTTTTTTGATGACAATTTCAATCATCAAAGATATCTAATTGTTGGCCCTCAGACTCTTGTTTCCCTTCTTTTTTAACACCCTTCCGCAGCCCGATCGCAATTTTGCTGTGTTTCTCAATCTGCTTCATCACCTGTCTCGCCCTATCAATCACCGACGGCGGTAAACCAGCTAACCTCCCCGCTTCAATTCCGTAGGATTTGTCAGCACCTCCGGGGTGAACTTCGTGCAAAAATACGATTTGATCCGGCAATTCCTTCACCGTCACCTGATAATTTGCGACATTATCCAAAATAGAAGCTAACTCGTTCAACTCGTGATAGTGAGTCGCAAAAATCGTCCGCGCCCGAATCTCGCTGGCTAAGTATTCTGCTACAGACCAAGCAATCGAAAGTCCGTCAAACGTCGCCGTTCCCCTACCAATTTCATCCAACAATACCAATGATTTCGGCGTGGCGTGATTGAGAATATTCGCAGTTTCGTTCATTTCTACCATAAACGTAGACTGACCGGTTGCTAGATCGTCCACGGCGCCGACACGGGTAAAAATGCGATCGCAAATTCCCAAAGTTGCAGCCTTCGCCGGGACAAAACTGCCCATCTGCGCCATTAACTGGATTAAACCCACCTGTCGCAAATAACAACTCTTGCCGCTAGCATTCGGGCCGGTTAAAATAATTAAATCTGGGCGACTTAGCGCTGCTTCCCGACCCAAAAAAGCCGAATTCGGGACAAAAAATCCCGGCGGTAAAGACTTTTCCACCACCGGATGACAACCTTCAATAATTTTAATTTCCCGACTTTCAACCATCGTCGGGCGACAGTAATCTTGATAAACTGCTACTTCCGCCAAACCGCACAAAATATCCGCCGCCGCCACCGCGCGGGAAACGTTGCGAATAATTTCGGCGTGCTCTCCTACCTGCGATCGCAATTTCGCAAAAATATCGTACTCCAACTGATTCAAATCTTCGCGCGCCGTCAGAATTCGCACTTCTCTTTCTTTTAATTCTTCAGTGCTGTAGCGTTCTTCATTGGTAAGAGTTTGCTTGCGGGTGTAGTCGTTCGGTACTTGGTCAACTTTCGATTTGGTAATGCTGATGTAATAGCCGAAAGCTTTATTGTAGCCGACTTTTAAATTAGAAATCCCGGTGCGTTTTCTTTCATTTGCTTCTAAATTGGCAATCCATTCTTGGTCGCCTGATGCAGTTTGGCGCATCTCATCAAGCATCGGATTGATGCCCGATCGAATCAAACCTCCTTCTTTTAAATGAATTGGCGGTTCGTCAACTAAATAAGCGTGAATTTGAGTTGCTAATTCCTCTAAAATCGGCGGGACATTTTGCAGGGCTTTTAAATAAGGCGAGATTCCTTCAGTGGCGATCGCCGCCAATTGCGGCAATTTCGAGAGAGAATCGGCTAAAGCGACCAAATCTCGGGCGCTAGCGGTTCCAGAACCGGCGCGCCCCGTGAGTCTTTCGATGTCGTAAATTTGGCGCAGCAACTGCTGCAAATCTTGGCGCAGGGGATTGTTTTCTACTAATTCTTGAATCGTGTCGTGGCGGGCGCAAATACCTTTAATGCTGAGCAAAGGTTGCAGCAACCAGCGGCGCAAAGCACGGCCTCCCATGGCGGTGCTGGTTTTGTCGATCGCCCACAGCAGCGAACCGTGAAATACGCCATCTCTGACGGTTTGAGTTATTTCGAGATTGCGGCGGGTTTGGTAGTCGAGGATCAGAAAATCGGTGATAGTGTAAGTGTGCAATCTTTGCAAAGCAACTGCTTTTTCTTTTTGAGTTTCTTCGAGATATTGCAGCAAACCTCCGGCGGCGCGCACTGCGAGGGTAAGGTGGGCGCATCCCAGTCCTTCGAGCGATCGCACTTTGAACTTTTGCAGGATGCGCTGTTTGGCTTCGGACAAAGTAAACGGGATTTGCGATCGCAAAGAATAGCAAAACGAATTCGGCAAACAATCGGGTAAATGCTCGGATTTCTCTCCCGGCCTCAACATCGTCACCAAATCCGGCGCATTAGTCGGAATTAGCACTTCTGAAGGCTGCAAGCGCAGCAATTCGAGGGTTAATTGTTCTAAACTATCGGCTTGGGTAGTGACGAATTCTCCTGTAGAAATATCAGTATAAGCCAATCCCCAATGTTCGCCAGCGATGACAACTGCTGCTAAAAAGTTATTCTGTCGGGGTTTGAGCATTCCGTCATCAGTCAAAGTTCCGGGAGTGAGAATGCGGGTAATTTCGCGCTTGACTTGGCGGCCTTCTTTTGCTGCGATCGAGGCATCTTCAACTTGGTCGCAAACTACTACAGCATAGCCTTTTTCTACTAATTGAGAAGTATAGCGATCGAGGGCGTGGTGCGGTACTCCTGTCATCGGCACTCTACCGATTTCTTTGCCACTTTCTTTGCTCGTACAAACCAGTTCTAATTCCCGCGAAATAGTCACGGCATCTTGAAAAAAACACTCAAAGAAATCTCCGACTCGAAATAATAAAAGTGCGTGGGGATACTGTTCTTTCACTTCCACATACCGCTGCATCATCGGCGTCAGCTTGGTGAATTCTAGTAAGCGGTGGTCGGCATTGCGGATGTTGGCTTGATTGGGATCTGTTGGGGTAGATGCAGTGTAAGGCATAAAAGGCGATCGATAAATTTTTATCTTTAACAACTTTAGCGCAAGCTCGGCTTTTAGCTATAGCTAATGATACAATTTTTGACGATTAATCCTCCTCCAGCAGGGTGCGCGATTCTCCAGATGCGGCCGCCGTTATATGGTTCGTAGTGCGGACTTCAGTCCGCATCCGGAGAGCGGACTGAAGTCCGCACTACGAACCCGATCGCCAAAAACAACCTCAGCCATGCCGCTCTTACCTGTTAACTGTTAACAGAAGAACCCGAAAGCTTCTGCAATTTATTCGCGTTTTTGTCAAGCTTGTTTGTAATTTAAAACAGCCGAAAGATAGATTTATAAATTATACCTCGGATAGAGAACTGCCAGATTTTATATGCTTAAAATTAAAACATCCAGCCGAGTGATTTAGCTGCGGAGTAAATTTAAGATTAAGAACCAAAATCTGCTAGTAGTTAACTAGAGGAGAAACAAATAATGAAAGCTCTTTGCTGGCACGGAGCAAATGACGTGCGAGTTGATAATGTACCCGACCCAACAATTATCAATCCGCGCGACGCCATTGTTAAAATAACGTCTACAGCAATCTGCGGCTCAGATTTGCACCTCTACAACGGCTTCATCCCGACCATGCAATCGGGCGACATTATGGGCCACGAATTCATGGGGGAAGTCGTCGAACTCGGCAGCCAAGTCAAGAACTTAAAAAAGGGCGATCGCGTTGTCATTCCTTTTACTATTTCTTGCGGCAGTTGCTTTTTTTGCAATCAAGATTTGTGGTCTCTGTGCGACAATTCCAACCCGAATGCAGGCTTAGCCGAAAAAATGTTCGGTCATTCGCCGGCGGGACTGTTTGGCTACTCGCATTTAACGGGCGGTTATGCAGGCGGTCAAGCAGAATACGTGCGGGTTCCCTTTGCAGATGTCGGCCCTTTGAAAATTCCTGACGGACTTTCTGACGAGCAAGTATTGTTCCTCACTGATATCTTTCCGACTGGTTACATGGCGGCGGAAAACTGCGACATTAAACCGGGGGATACTGTTGCTGTTTGGGGATGCGGGCCTGTCGGACAGTTTGCAATCAGAAGCGCGTTTATGTTGGGCGCCGATCGAGTAATTGCGATCGATCGCATACCCGAACGCTTGCAAATGGCGGCCGCGGCGAAAGCTGAAATCATTAATTACGAAGAAATGGACGCCGGGGAAGCTGTCACCGAAATGACGGGGGGACGCGGGCCTGACGCCTGTATCGACGCGGTGGGAATGGAAGCCCACGGTACCGGCCTCGATGCTTTGTACGACAAAGCTAAGCAAGCTGTGCGCCTGGAGAGCGATCGGCCTACGGCCCTGCGACAAGTGATTCTCGCCTGTCGCAAAGGCGGTACGGTGTCAATTCCCGGCGTTTACGGCGGTTTTGTGGACAAGGTGCCCTTAGGTGCAGCTTTCAACAAAGGTTTGACTCTGAAAATGGGACAGACGCACGTTCACCGCTATTTGCGCCCTTTGCTCGATCGCGTGCAAAAAGGCGAAATTGACCCGTCATTCGTGATTACCCACCGCATGAAATTGGATGAAGCGCCCGACGCTTACGAGATTTTCAAGCACAAAAAAGACAACTGCATCAAAGTTGTTCTCAAACCCTAACTCACCATTAATTCACAAGGAGAAACTATGCTTTTACAAGAAAAAGAATCCGGCGATTTGATAGAAATTATCGACATCGAGACTTTAGTCAGCCCAACAAAAACAGAGGTGGCGGGCAAAAATCAAGCAGGTCAAGAGGAGCAAGAGCCGGCTACTTTTGAAAAGGATAAATTGGTTTTTCCCTCAGGGGAAGTTCTGCCGCGTTGCTGGACTGAGGAAAATTATAAAACTCAAGGTTCGTAGTAGGGACTTCAGTCCCCGATTGACTCATTAAGTAATTAAGGACTAAAGTCCTTACTACAAACTTAAGAGAGGACTAAAGTCCTTACTACAAACTTAAGAGAGGACTAAAGTCCTTACTACAAACCTAAGAGAGGACTAAAGTCCTTACTACAAACTTAAGAGAGGACTAAAGTCCTTACTACAAACTTAAGAGAGGACTAAAGTCCTTACTACAAACCTAAGAGAGGACTAAAGTCCTTACTACAAACTTAAGAGAGGACTAAAGTCCTTACTACAAACCTTAGGTTCGTAGTGGGGACTTTAGTCCCGAATTTGCTAATTAATTATTTAAGGACTGAAGTCCGAACGATCAAACCATATTTTTGCAACAATTCTCATCAATAACAGCAAATAACTTATGAATTTGCAAGCAGTAATTCTCGATGTTGACGGTACTCTCGTACTCAGCAATGACGCCCACGCTCAAGCTTGGGTAGAGGCATTTGCTGCTTGCGGATACGACGTACCTTTTGAGAAAGTTCGCCCGCTAATTGGTATGGGAGGCGACCAACTTATACCCAAAATGGTATCGGGACTTTCTGACAAAGCAGGCGACGGGAAAAAGATTGCACAGCGGCGCAAAGAATTGATTATTAATCGCTTTGTTCCCGAGCTTTCTCCAGCCCCTGGTTCGCGGAAATTGCTGTTAAAAATGCAGCAAGAAGGATTGCGGCTGATTATTGCTACTTCAGCTACCAGCGAAGAACTTTCTGGTTTGCTGAAAGCCGCAGAAGCTGACGATTTATTGGATGAAGCAACAACATCTAGCGATGCGGAAGCTTCTAAGCCGGAACCGGATATTGTGGAAGCTGCTTTGAGCAAATTGCAGGTGGAAGCGAGTCAGGCTGTGATGTTAGCTGATACTCCTTACGATATCGAAGCTGCGAGCAAGTGCGGCGTGCCGGTAATTGCTTTTCGCTGCGGAGGTTTTGATGATGCTTCGCTTACAGGTGCTGCGGAAATTTACGATCACCCCGCTGACTTATTGGCGCAGTATCAAGATTCTATGTTAGGGAAAAAGGAATTGGTAGCTCGTTGATAAAATACGGGCGATCGATGAACAGGGATAGCTTCGCTCATAGCTAGGACGGGCTAGAAGCCCATCCCACAATTTTTTCTTGTGGGATGGGCTTTGAGCAGCGTCCTAACATTTGATTAAAAGAACTGAGGTCAGAAATCTACAATCCATTCTACCTCATGCGCTTCGGTGATATCTGGAATATCCAGCCGATTAGCCAATCGTTGAATTACCGCTTCTGGTACTGCTGCTGCGCGCGATCGATTCCGCCGCAATATTTCCTCCAGGGGAACTTCGAGGTAAACAATCCGAATTCGCGCTTGATAACCTGCAAAAAAATTAATTAATTGCTGGCGCATTTGTTTGGTCGTATTGGTAGCATTCCACACAAAAGAACGTCCCAATTTCATGTATTCCCGCGCTCGATTTTTAGCTTCCACGATTACTTCTCCGGGAGTTTCATCGGGAGGAACGTTCATCTCTTTTCGCAGCGCGTCCAAGGAAATAACAGGCCAATTGGGCAGATTTTCTTTAATCCAATAATCTTTACCGCTTCCAGGCAATCCCGACATCAAAACAACTTCGCATCTAGTATCATCAAATGCTTTATAATCGGGGTTGCCGTTCTCTTTGCGGAAATAGATAAATCGGCTGTGTGCTGAGGGGAATTGTCGCGGAGAATCCAAACAATTATTTTCTTGACAAAACTCCCGAAATAGTTCTATTTTATCCAGAATTTCTTGTCTGTCAGCACACTCTCGCCCGCGCACGTCTGCTTCTGCTAAAAGTGCGAGGAAATCGCAGCGGACAACTTGACTGGCTTTAATTACAGACTGCTGCGGGTTGGGTTTGTCCAGCAGCCAGATGGGTAAACTGCCAAATTGGACGATCGCGCAAACAGTCTCTCGAATGCTAAACTGCACCGGCGGGTCAAATTGAGCTAAAATTTGTCTGACCATCCTCGCACCTTGACGGGCGTGACCTTTCGAGCTAATCCTGCCATTTTCTTCTATCTTTGTAAAAGCAGGTTTTGCGACATCGTGGAGCAAAGCCGCAGCAAAAAGCATTGAACGTTCTGGCGCGGGAATCTGCCGCCAATTGAGGGAAGATATTAAGGCTTCGCAGACCATTTTGGTATGAATTAAAACATCACCTTCAGCGTGATAAATCGGGTCTTGCTGGCATCCTTCTAAGTTTTGAATCCAATCAAAATAATTGTAAATGTTCTCCCAATCCAAGAACCAATCGGGCGGTTCCGGACAAAAAGGAAAAGTCCAAGTTGCAGATTGTGATAATAAAGTAGTCACGGTTTCACCTGTTTGTTAATAACGCAATTTATTCGTCCGCAGAGGCGGACATTGTTTGTGTAGAAGCAGTTTCAACCGCAGACTCTTAGCTAAAATTAAATAAATCAGCACCCGGACGCAAAATATTCGGTACAATCGGGCGATTCAGCCAATGTCCCTCCGCATTTTTAATCGCAGTCAAAAAGCTAGCGCGCACGTACTTGTAACGCGCCTTGACAATTCCATCTGCTTCGACTTTAATATACAGACCCTCCATGCGATCGCTATTATCAGTCTCCTTCAAACACCGCTCTTCATCCAATCCCAATTCCCGGCATTGCAAGCGCAACCGCTCCAAATGTCCAGGTTGAATAAAATTAGATTTATCCATCAACTGCATCATGTGCTTGGGCGATTTGACTACTCCAGAAAACAGAACAGGAACTGACACTAACGGCAATCCGCTTAACAATTTGCGGCGGGCTTCTGTACTCAAAAAATGACTTTTTTCTAAGTCCAGCACGTCATATTCCATGAAATAGTGCGGCAACAAATCATAAAAAACAGTGTGTTTTGCATAAAGCCATTCGCCGTACAAAATATAACGATTTCCCAGCACTTCTCCCAGGACTCCGCTGAGACTGAACGCCCACTGTTTGAATAAGTTAAAATGTTTTTCTCTGGGGCCGCCGGTGAGATAGTGGCCGCGACTTTGCAGCAGCATTTGTCCGTCTGGGGCGAAGCTGATGCCTGTATTGGCGCCGTCTACCTTTTCTTCGATAATTAAAGGGCGATCGCCAATAGCCCTAAATGGCACGCTGTCGAGGTCTTCATCACCCGGCTGGAAACGCGAACCTTCGATGTGATAAGTTCTAGGATATTTAACAATTTCGACCATGGCGCTGTTACCTCATTCCTTTATCTATCATAACAATTCTATTTGAGTTGTTAATTGTATTTTTTTACGAACCGCGAAGACGCAAAGGGCGCGAAGTCATATCGGAGAGAGGTTTGCAAATCATTTCGGAGCGCTATATAATAGATTTATCACAAAGGAGCGTGTATTTTGAAAAGTCAAAGTTTCCAGAGCGTAACCTCAGCGATCGCTGGGATTCTATTAGTAGTCGCGCTGCTCCTGGGCTTCAACTCTTTTGTTGTCATCAATCCAGGTGAAGCAGGGGTTGTCAGCATTTTAGGAAAAGCCACAGATGGAGCATTGTTAGAGGGATTTCACCTCAGACCCCCGCTGATCTCCAAGGTTGATGTGTACGATGTAACAGTCCAAAAATTTGAAGTTCCCGCTCAGAGTGCTACTAAAGACCTTCAGGATTTAAATGCTAGTTTTGCGATCAATTTTCGCCTCGATCCAGCAAAAGTAGTCGATGTCAGAAGGACTCAAGGAACCTTGGAGAATATAGTCTCTAAAATTATTGCTCCGCAGACGCAAGAAGCATTTAAAACAGCGGCTGCACTGAGAACCGCCGAACAATCTATTACTCAAAGAAGCGAACTAAAGCGAGACTTTGATACTGCACTGAAGGAACGGCTGTCAAAGTACGATGTAATCGTCCTTGATACTAGCGTTGTTAACATTAGATTCTCCACAGATTTTGCGAAAGCAGTTGAGGAGAAACAGGTTGCTGAACAGCGGGCGCAAAGGGCAGTCTATGTTGCTCAAGAAGCTGAACAACAGGCTCAAGCTGATATTAACCGCGCTCAAGGTAGGGCTGAAGCTCAAAGACTTTTAGCAGAAACTCTGAAGGCTCAAGGCGGCGATTTGGTGCTGCAAAAAGAGGCGATCGAAGCTTGGAGAAGCGGAGGCGCTCAGATGCCAAAAGTGCTGGTTATGGGCAGCGGTTCGAGTCGGGTTCCTTTCATTTTTAATATGAACGATATTAAGGAAGAACCCGATCGCCCAAAAGCGATCGACAATTAAAATAGCACTTACCCTCTGAACCCTTGTTTCTGGGAAAATGTTGGCTTTGCTAACCACAAATCTCGCCAGAAACCGGGTTTGCTCAGAAAGCCGGCCCAAGTCCTATGAGATTTGCCGGAGTATGCTACACTTCTGAAAGTCAAAATATAGTGACAGCTTGCAACCTGTCGCTATTAAACCAAAGTCCGCAATTAACACGCAGACAGCACACTCATTTTAGGAAGCAAGGAGAAATCATGACCCGCGCTATTATGGAAACCGACAAGGGTACAATCAATTTGGAACTGTTCGATGCGGATGCGCCGAATACAGTAAAGAATTTTGTTGAATTGGCGGAAAAAGGTTTTTACGACGGACTATCGTTTCACCGAGTCATTCCTAACTTTATGATTCAAGGCGGCTGTCCAAAAGGCACGGGAAGTGGCGGCCCCGGCTACAAAATCAAGTGTGAAATCAACTCGAACAAACATTTGGCAGGAACTTTATCGATGGCTCACGCAGGCCGCGATACGGGTGGTAGCCAATTCTTTATTTGCCATTCTCCCCAGTCTCATTTAGACGGAGTTCACACAACTTTTGGCAAAACTGAAGATATGTCTGTCGTGAATGCGATCCGCCAAGGCGACAAGATTATTTCGCTGAAAATCGAGCATTAATTTTCAGTAATTAGTGGCGTTTGTAGTAAGGACTTTAGTCCTTATTGCAAACATAATACTAAATTAAATAGGCTCTTAATTACTGGTTATCCTAAATAAGCCTGTAAACGACGCTGAAACCTTTACGGTAAAAAGCGTAGTCGTTATGCTTACGGTTAGAGGCCCTCGCAGCGACCCACGGCTAGAAGCCTTAATTTTACAGGCAAGTTATGATGCTAATTAAAAAATCAGCATAAAAGGTACTGAAAAGCAATTAAACTATATATAAAATAAGTTATAGCGGTTCTCAAGCGTGGTGAGGATAGCCCTATGCCCTATGCCCTATGCCCTATGCCCTATGCCCTATGCCCTATGCCCTATGCCCGTCAAGTACCTCATCTTTCTGAGAAAGGCTATATATATAACTGGCATTTAAGATGGTTGGGCGATTGATTCGCGATCGACATTACTGGGATGAACCCGGTTAGTAAATTTATGTAAAAAACCTACGGCGCCTAAGCAAACTGATGATATAAAAGATATATATTTCAGACTGCCAAGGAAAAAAGTACAATTAACATGATTAATAGAGGTTTAAGAAAAGTAGCAAGAGAAGCTTCGCTGCTGCAATCGGGTTTATCTTTCAATTGGAGAATGTTTCAACATATCAAAAAAATACCTGCACTTAGTGCGACAAATCAGTGTATTGTCGATGCTCTCAGGAAGGAAGGGGCTTTTATTACTTCTCTAGAAGCTTTGTCATTACCAATGAATGAAAAACTTTTGGATGCCGTCGAGGCGATCTTACCTAATAATCCAAAAGCTCCTGCTTTTCCCGATCAATACGTTTACCATGTTAATTCAGCAAAAATTATAGAAAATTCCGAAATTTTTGCGTGGGGTCTTCAAGCTCGGTTGCTCGACATTGCTGAAAATTATCTTGAAGTTCCCGTTGCTTACCGCGGCTTATTTTTTCAGAAAGATTTTGCGAACGAACAGCAGGTATATACAAGATTGTGGCATAAAGACCCGGAAGATCACCGACTTCTCAAAATAGCTGTTTACTTGAATGATGTGAATGCTGAAAGCGGCCCGTTTGAATATATTCCAAAGCATTTCAATTCTCAATTAAGCTCTCTCAAAGGCAAACTTTTATTTTCTGATGCAGAAGTAGCGGAAGTTTTAGATCCATCAAATTGGGCTTCATGTACGGGCTCAGCAGGTACTGTGATTTTCTTCGACTCTCACCATGTTTTCCATCGTGGTAAGATGCCTCTCAAGTCAAACCGAGACGCCATATTTTTTAACTATCACTCCAGAGAACCGATCAAAGTGTTTTCAGATCACTGGAATGCTCCTTTTTCGCCAGATGAGTTGCTTGTGCTTTCAAAAACTCTTTCTCCACGCCAAAAAGAATGCGTTTTCTGGTGGGAAAATGGTTCGCAGTCATTCCAGCCGAAGTTGATGTCTAGGTAAAATATTGAATCAAGGTAAGGCGAAGGGAATGCTATCGGCCAAGGCGACAAAATTCTTTCCCTTCGCTTTGATGAAAATCTCTGAAAAAATAGCGTTCAACTAAAACATACATAGTAGACTTGAATTGCCTAAATCTTTGATTAATACCAAATCCGGGTTAAATATCCCCTCGATCTTTCGGCGGTTGAAACCGCTTCTAGACAAACAAAGTCGGCAGTAATGCCGACTGAAGAAACGGGGTCCCAAACCCGGATTTGGTATAATACGTCAACCGTAAATTCAATGCAGATCGACGTAGATAAACGCAGATGCATTTCAAGAATTGAGAGCGAATGAATGCAATCTTGTCTAGTGTATAAGTTGCCAAAACTCCTTTTTGTAAATTCCTGTTCCATGCGCTCAAAATAGTTGATATTTACTAGAGATATAGGCTTTCTCAGAAAGATGAGGTACTTGACGGCCAAACCGGGCATAGGGCATAGGGCATAGGGCATGGGCAAAACAGGGCTATGGGCTATCCTCACTTTTTTGAGAACCGCTATACTCAATACAATTCATACTTGAGCAAAGTACAGGGAATCGAGCCATTAAAAACCGGAATTCGCTTCGATGTCCTGAGTCCAACCTGTTTTCCCAACTCCTTATTCCCCGTCAAAATAAATGCATTCCAACCTTTAAAACGCTGCTTGAAAATATCGCCCAACATCTTGTACAAATCTCCCAATTCGCTAGCATCTCCCAGGCGCTCTCCGTAGGGAGGATTGCAAATCAGCACGCCTCTATCTGTCGGTGCTTCCAACTCGGATAATTCGGTACGAGCAAACTTGATTTTACCAGCAATACCTGCTTGCTGGGCGTTGGTGCGAGCTTGATCTAACATATCAGAATCGCGATCGCACCCAGCGACCATTTCAGGAAGCTCAGCCAATTCGCTGTTTTCAGCTTCGGCCCACAATGAATCCCACAAAGGCTCGTCAAAATCGCGCCAACTCATAAATCCAAATTTTTCGCGAAACAATCCAGGCGCAATGTTTAAGGCTTTTAAACTCGCTTCCAAAGGCAAAGTTCCGGAACCGCACATCGGGTCTAAAAACGGTAAATCTGGCGTCCATTCTGCCATCTCTAATAGGGCAGCAGCGAGGGTTTCTTTGAGCGGAGCTAAGCCCATTGCTGGGCGATATCCCCGCCTGTGCAAACTGCCGCCGGAACTGTCTAAACTTAAAATAGCCTGGTCTCGATGGATGTGAAGGTTAATTAGTAAGTCGGGATTTTCGACATCAACATTGGAACGCTTGTTAAATTGGTGGCGCTGTTGGTCGGCGATCGCATTTTTGACCTGTAAAGCTGTAAAGTGAGTGTGATTTAACTTGTCGTTCCCGCCGGTGCAGTTGACTGCTAATGTATTTTCAGGATCTAAGTATTCGTCCCAAGGGATTTTCTGGACTTCGCGGTAAAGCTTATCTGAGTCGTAACAGCGGAATTCGGCTATGGGAACTAGGACTCGAAAGATTGTTCTCGACCAGAGATTTACGCGGTACAATAAAGCGCGATCGCCCGCAAAGTAAACTCCTGTAAAATCGGGCTTGACATCCTGCGCCCCTAAACGTTCTAATTCTTGGGCGGCAATGGTTTCTAAACCGCGCGCTACTGTGGCAAAATATTGATTCATTGGTCATGGGGCATGGGGCATGGGGCATGGGGCATGGGGCATGGGGCATGGGGCATGGGGCATGGGGCATTGGTCATGGGGCATGGGGCATGGGGCATGGGGCATGGGGCATGGGCCAAACAGGTCATTGGTCATTAGTCAGTAGTCATTAGTCATTAGTGAAGAAGGAAGAGGGAAGAAATAGCTATGTGTGTATTCGTGACTTGTGGATTGTGAAGACAGGTGGTTGGGGGTTGGGAATGGGTTTTTCTCGATCGCCCTCATGATACCAGTTTTAAACAAGAATGGAACTGCCTTCCTAAACTCACAGAGGGTGCACCGCCACGCAGCGCACCCCTGCAAATTACAAACTGTCAGTAACACTGCTGAAATTAAAAGCTTTGACGCGCACTCCGGGCACGACACTACCGCCGTAACGTTTCACCTCGCTAACTGCATCCACATCCCGCAACATATCAGGTAAAACTTGATTGAAACGGAAATTTTTAATCGGGTAAGCAATCTTACCATTTTCAATCCAGAAAGTACCGTCGCGAGTCATTCCCGTTACTTCCGATGTTTTCGGATTCACGTAGTTGACATACCAAGCGCGACTGACGAAAATTCCGCGTTCGGTTTGAGCGATTAAATCTGCTAAACTTTGCTCGGAACCTGTCATCACGATCGGGTAATAAGCACCTTTCGCTTCTTTGCCTTTTTGGGCAGCCCAGTAGCGGGAATAAGATAAACTTTGAGGAATGCCATTTTTGATGATTTCCAAATAGCTATTGCTCAATCCGTCGCCGAAAAAAGTATTCGATCGCAATAAAGGATGACTCGGATCGCGCTGTACCTGCACCAACGGGCTGAAAAGTTGTTCCCCAGCCAGGTTTCCAGCGGGTTTTCCCGACTCATCTGCGATCGACATAAACGATCGCCCTTCATCCGCCGCCCGCGCATCCATTCCCCAAACAATCCAGGGTAGCAAATCCGCAAACGCAGCGCCATCAAAGATTACAGGATACACGCCCGGAGTGATGGGGCGGGGGTTGCGGGAGGCTTTGGCGCGATCGACAACTTGTGCTGCTAATGCCGCTACTTGTAGTTGATTGATACCCCAAGCCGTGCTTTCCGTCCAGCTAGAACCGTCTCCGATGCGGGCTGTAAAGCCGAAATTCGCCTCTGTAGACTGGTTGCAGGCGCGGAGTCCGGTTGACGAGGCGATCGCGTACAACGACGCCTCAGCGCTCAAAGTACCGGAAGCGTTAGCACCTTCCCGGGAGGCGATCGCACAGGCTTGCCGCACCATCTCAGCGCGGGCTAGAGGCGATACAGCGGCCGTTGCTTCATCAAACGCGGGCGTGGGTAAATCGTAGGTTTGAGGGGGCAGCAAGGGCATCCATTCGGGGTCTGCGGGGGCAATTTGAGCTAGTTCTTGCGATCGTTTGATGGTTTGGGCGATCGTATCTTCATCAAATTCGGTAACAGATGCAGAGGCGCTTTTGTTGCCGAAATAGCTAGTAATGTTGAGGCTAAATACAGTCTTGCTAATATTTTGGCTGATTTGATTTTCCGAGAAACGGGAAAGAGATTCTTCACCAGTAGAGAGACTGACAAATACTGCTTCCGCCGATGATTGTTTAACAGTTGACTCTAGCAAAGATAATGCTCGGTCTTCGCTTAATATTGAGGGGGATGTTGTTGCAGTCATAATTTATAAGTTGGATGGTAATTTGTAACCGCAGATATCAGGCAGATTGACGCAGTATCTGTAGGGTGTGGATTCATCGACAATCTCTAAAAAACCGCTAAAATCTCATAGCGACGCACCTTATGTCATGCCATAAACAAGCTTGCTACAATCTTTTTTGGGGTTTGTGTATTCCACCCAATGTGTAAGGTGCGTCGCTATCAGATTGTAGGTTAAATTTAGGGATTCTTCTCAGGCGACGCACCCTACGAATACTCTCTCTGTGTTCTCTGCGCCCTCTGTGGTTAAATCATTCCGAATTAAGCCCTTCCCCCAATTTGAATATCCCTCACCCGCACCGGTACACAAGCGTGAGTCATTTGAGCAACCTGCATCGGTTCACCTTTTCCGCACATATTAGTACCGCACTGAACCCGTTCGGAAGCAGGCCCGATCGCATCTACTTGATTCCAGAAATCTGTGCTCATTGAATGATAGGTTACATCCTTCAACATACCGACAATTTTACCTTTTTCCACCTTCCAGAAAGCATTACCGCCGAATTGGAAATTGCGCCGCTGTTGGTCAATCGAAAAACTACCAATACCATCAATTAAAATCCCATCTTCCGTATCAGCAATCATCTGATCTAAAGTAGCAGTATGACTGCCGCCATCCGGGCCCGGTTCCAGTCCCAAATTAGGAATTCTCACCATCGGCACGCTAGACCAACTGTCAGCGCAGGCGGAACCGTTGCTGCTAGCACGTCCGAGGCGATAAGCTGTTTCTCTGTCAGTGAGATAATCAACTAAAATCCCATCCTTGACAACGTACCAATCCTGCGATTTTACACCCTCATCATCGTAACCCATTGTACCGCGGCCGTGGGGTTGAGTGCGATCGCACTTAAAGTTTACCCAAGGTGCAGCGTATTGCAACTTATTCAATTTATCAGTAGTAGCAAAACTCGTGCCAGCAAAATTAGACTCGTAGCCGTAAACCCGGTCTAATTCTGTTGGATGTCCGACGGATTCGTGGATTGTCAGAAACAAATTTGTCGGCTTCAGAATCAGGGATTTGCAAATACCAGCCGGAACCTTTGGCGCGCTGACTTTCTCAATCGCTTCGGCCGCAACTCGGGCGACTTGACTCAACAAATCCTCGGGATTGATGTGTTCGTAACCGATATTTAGGGGCGGGCGTTCGTAACTGCGACTTTGGGCATCGCCGCCCGCAATTGCCGTACAGCCAAAACCCGGATAGCTGCGGTAGATTGTTTGTGCGATTAGCGAGCCTTCTGTGGACGCAAAAACCTTGTCCTCGCGGTTAAAGGTCAAAAAAGAATAAGCTTTTTTGATGCCTTGAGAATCGTGGGATAGCAGGCGCTCGTTGATGGTTAGCAGCAGTTCGGCTTTGTCAGCAACGGGTACTGAAAACGGGTCAATTGCGATCGCACTAATGTAGGTATCGACATATTTTTCCACCGGTACTAAGCGCACCGGTTCCTTTTGAGTCAAGCGGCTGCCTTTAGCGATTTCAACAGCCAAAGCGACGATTCTGGCAACCTCTGCGGGCGTTTTGCTGTGACTGGCGGCAAAGCCCCAAGCGCCGTCTAGCAACACTCGCACGCCAAAACCGGAACTTACATTATCGGAGATATTGCTTAAAGATCGATCGCGCGCATACAAACTTTGCCTGCGGTAACTGCAAAAACGCACGTCACCGTACTCGCACCCAGATTTCCGAATCAAATCTACAGCCAAATTTGCCAACTCGTTAGCAGAAACTTTTGCGGTTAACAGTACCATAGTGATGAGTCATTCGTCGTTAGTTATCCATCATTATAGCGCTGTTGAATTTTTTGAACCAACCGCCAAAATCCTGTAGGGGCGGGTTCACCAACAGCTTAAAACGTAAGAGACAGGTTAAATAAACCCGCCCCCACCCACGAACAAACCCCATTGACAACAGCTTAAAACGTAACAGACAGATTAAACAAACCCGCCCCCACCACGAACAAACCCGATTATAACGCTATTTAATTATTCCAACCGCCAAAATCCTGTAGGGGCGGGTTCACCAACAGCTTAAAACGTAACAGACAGGTTAAATAAACCCGCCCCCACCCACGAACAAACCCCATTGACAACAGCTTAAAACCTAACAGACAGATCAAATAAACCCGCCCCCACCCCACGAACAAACCCCATTGACATTGGTGCAAGACATCAGATTAATGGACATTGCCATATCCTAGCTCGAAAAATCCGGGCGAAATCTTCCATCCCCAAATAAAAAAAATCTCGCACCTGAACTAAAACTGCTGGCATTTGTGCTACAACTAAACAAATAAAGAATGTCGAACCTCACACCTCATGGATGAAAACCGCCTCCGATCGCACTTGAACCTGATTCAATCGCTGCTGACTTGTCCGTCTGGCGCAGAAATGGAACTATTGCAAGAGCACTCAGAGTTAATAGACTCAGACTTGATTGAAGTGATGCAGCAAGTGGCGAGTCGGATGGCGGCGGATGGCGAACAAAATGCTGCGGATTTTTTGCAGCAATTGGCGGAGCAAATTAGTCAAGCTTTGGCCGCCGGGGTTCAGGGAGAAAATGCAGAGGGTAATTCTGCTTATCTGCAATTGATTCAACAACTGCTGAGTTGTCCTAGCGGTGAGGAAGCGCAGATATTACAGGATAACTTGGAATTGCTCGATGCTGGGTTTCTGCAAGCTTGCGAGGCGGTAGCGGCAACTTTGGCACAGCAAGGAAACGAGAATAATGCTAATTTTTTGCGGAATCTTGCCACTCAGGTAGGGGAATTCTTGGGGATGCGTGAGGAGGAAGATAGCGATAACTCTGAGGGGGAAAATCCAGAAGAGTATTCAAACTTTATCCTAGAATTATTGCAAGCCGAACAAGATAGCAATAGCGATGTTGCTGTAGTTTACCCCATTCTCAAGCAACGGCAACATCTTCTTAATGCCCGTTTCGCTGAAACTTTACAGCAAGTAGCTAGTAATTTAATTGCAGAACACCCAGAAGGAACTAGAAAGATTCTCGGCGATATTGAAAATTTGAGTATTGATATTAGTAACTTTCCTCTGGGGAGAAGAGCGAATAATATTGAAATTGCGATCGCAGGTTATCAAATAGTTTTAAATAATCGGGAACCGGGAAGCGAAAAATGGGTTCGGACGCAAAATAATCTGGCAATTGCCTACCGTAACAGAATCAGGGGAGAGAAAGCACAGAATATCGAAGTTGCGATCGCATCTTACACCAATGCTTTATCTGTTCTTACCCGCGATGCCTTTCCCGAACAATGGGCTCTGACGCAAAATAATCTGGCAGCAGCCTACAGTGACAGAATCAGGGGAGAGAAAGCCGAGAATATCGAACTGGCGATCGCATCTTACACCAATGCTTTATCCGTTCGTACCCGCGATGCCTTTCCCGAAAATTGGGCAGCGACACAAAATAATCTGGCAACAGCCTACAGAGAAAGAATCAGGGGAGAGAAAGCCGAGAATCTCGAACTGGCGATCGCATCTTACACCAATGCTTTATCCGTTTACACCCCCGATACCTTTCCCGAAGATTGGGCAATGACGCAAAATAATCTGGCAGCAGCCTACAGTAACAGAATCAGGGGAGAGAAAGCCGAGAATATCGAAGTGGCGATTCAGTGTTTCCGACAAGCCTTAGAAGTTCGCACTCCTTCTGCCTTTCCCCTTGACTGTCTCCAAACCGGGTGCAACCTCGGCAACATTGCCTTTGAACTCCAAGACTGGGAAAACGCCACTTACGGCTATGAAAACGCCATCACCGCCGTCGAACAAAGTCGCGCCTGGGCAGCATCCCAACGCAGCAAGCGCCAAATCCTGGAAAATGCCTTGCCCATCTACGAAAAATTGGTACTTGCCAGCATCCACCTAGAACGCTACCACACAGCCCTCCTCACCGTCGAACGCAGCAAATCTCGCACCCTCATCGAACTCCTCGACGACGCCACACTCGAACCCAAAAACAGCACCCCCCAACAAAAACAAAGCCTCCGCCAACTCCGCAACCAAATTGCCTCCCTCCAACAACAACTCGACAGCAACGAACCCACCGACACCACCGACACCGACAGCAACACCGAGGAAAACCGCAGTATTTCCAACAAATTAGAACGTCCTCAAACAGCCACTTCCCCCCTCGAAACCGAACTAAAAAACCGACAACAGCAACTCACCCAACTCCTGACAGAAATCAACGATCCCGACTTCACCCTCACCCAACAAGTCATCCCCCAACTACCCGACTTTACCCAATTTCTCGACAGCGAAACCGCCCTCATCGAGTGGTATCTTCCCCCAAACCCTGAATCTGGTTTTCATGCCTTCATCGTCACCCTCGCCGATGAAGAACCCCCTAAATCCCCCTTACCAAGTGAGACTAAAAATCTTGTCCCCCCCCTTACCAAGGGGGGGCTAGGGGGGGTTCAAACCCAAATTCAACAAGAAGAACCCCCTAAATCCCCCTTGGTAAGGGGGACTTTGAATAATCAAGAAGAACCCCCTAAATCCCCCTTACCAAGTGAGACTCCAAATCTTGTCCCCCCCCTTACCAAGGGGGGGCTAGGGGGGGTTAAAACCCAAATTCAACACCTAGCATTCACCCCCGAAAACCGCCAACAACTCGACACCGACATCGCCACCTACCTCAGCGACTACCGCCAAAAAACCTGGAGTCAAGCCCTCAGCCACCGCCTACCAATCCTGGCGCAATCCCTACACCTCAACCAAGTCCTAGAAAAACTACCTCCAACCATCCAAAAACTCATCCTCATCCCCCACCGGGATTTACATTTGTTACCGCTTCACGCCTTACCCGCCACCCGAAAATTAGCAAACAATCAAACTCAAACAGATTACTTGCTAGAGCTCTACCCCAACGGCGTACAATACGCCCCCAGCAGCCAATTTCTCGACCGACTCCACCAACGCCAACGCCCGCCAACCACTAAAATTTTCCCCTTATTCGCCATCCAAAATCCCACAGAAGACCTGCGCTACACTGAAATTGAAGTAGCAGAGATTTCCCGCCCCTTCAACCCCCACGCGCACATTTTGAAAAACCGCGAAGCCACCAAAATCGCCTTTAACTCCGAAGCAACTCTCACCAAATTAACTGCTTCCTACTACGCCCATTTCTCTTGTCACGGCAGCTTCAACTCCAACAATCCAATGAATTCAGCTTTACTGTTAGCTGGAGATGCAGCACAAACTCCCTTAGTTACCGCCGAACTACCCTCACAAAATCCAGAGGAAACCGATAAAAATTGCTACCTAACCTTACGCAATGGTAATCGCTTTCGGCTGGAGACTCAATGCTTGACACTCAAAGAAATTTTCGCCACTCTCAACTTACCATACTGTCGCCTAGTCACCCTTTCTGCCTGTGAAACCGGATTAGTAAGTAGCGTTTCCACCGACGAATATATCGGTTTAGCTAGTGGTTTCCTCTATGCCGGTGCGACGAATGTTGTCAGTAGTTTATGGTCAGTCAGTGATTTTTCCACCGCCTTTCTGATGATTCGCTTTTATGAAAATCTCAAACATGAAAACTTGTCAGTTTCTCAAGCCTTACAAGCCGCCCAAAATTGGTTGAGAACCGTTAATCGCGACGATTTTTTAACCTGGTTGAAAAACGATGTCAAAATCGCCGAAGATAGCCTCGACAATCTGGAAATCCTGTTGCGTCGCAATTTTGCCAATCCACCCTTTGCCGATCCTCAATACTGGGCAGCTTTTTGTGCGATTGGTATATAATTTTTGTAAGGGCGGGTTCGCCAACCATCTATCAAACCGACAAACAATTTCATAAACCCGCCCTATCTTCGCCAGTATTTATTAGCACAGATTTTGTAGGGGCGGGTTCGCCAACCATCTATCAAACCGACAAACAATCTGATAAACCCGCCCCATCTTCGCCAGTATTTATTAGCACAGATTTTGTAAGGGCGGGTTCGCCAACCATCTATCAAACCGACAAACAATTTCATAAACCCGCCCGATCTTCGCCAGTATTTATTAGCACAGATTTTGTAAGGGCGGGTTCGCCAACCATCTATCAAACCGACAAACAATCTGATAAACCCGCCCTATCTTCGCCAGTATTTATAGCCTTTCTCAGATAGATGAGGTATAACTGTAAATGGAGTTGTTAGGCGCATACCTTGCTCTGCAACAAATTTAAAGAGGGCTGAAGCCCAACAACATACCTCATCTTTCTGAGAAGCGCTATAGATGAACATTTTACCAATAAATTCACGGTACATTTTGATTGTTGGTGGGCGGGGGCGGGTTTATGATATTATTCATTTTTACCAGAAATGGTTGGTGAACCCGCCCCTACAGTTTTTCCTAATCAGGTTGGCAGTTGGTATACTATATGAAGATTTCCCGAACACACGAATAACTTAGAAAAATGAACGACTATTCTAACGCGGCTACAACCATTCTCGACTTCCTCACATTGCTGGAAATAGAACAAAAAACCAGCAACCTATTTAATGCTACTATTTGGCAAGACCTCAATCAACTAAATTTAGCTTTACATGATATTAGCAAACCTAATAAAATTGCTTTAGCCATTTTAGACGGGTGCGAAAAATATCCAGCAATCAATCAAAAGTTGCAGGAGACGGATTGGCCAAAACTTCGCTGCGATATGTTTGATGAAGACGAACCAGAAATTCAAGCTGCACCCCCATCAAACGAAGCGGATATTATTCGCAATCGAGATAAAATCCAAAAAATAATTCAGGAGAATCAGCAGCCTCAAGACAACACTCCCGAAAATACTCCTGAAGATTAATCGCAATGTCCAACGCACCAGCTCCGATTTACTACGCCTTAAATGTTAACCTGTTTGCTTTCACCCTGCAATCAGGTTCCTACTTAGATTTGCCAGAACAAATTAACGAACCTCCCGAAAATTTCAAGCACAACTATGAAAAATTATTAAAACATAATTTTAGTTCTAAGCTAAATTTCCCTAATTCATTTCCTGAGTTGCGTCAAGATTTTCCCAAGTCAGAAAACTACGACTTACTAAATAGCCAAAAACCAGGAACCAGACAATATTTTTTGCTTTCGGGCCCAGAGAAAAACCAACATCCAACTCAGCCTAAACCTTTATATCGTCTAGTGGTGTATCCGCAAAAAATTAGCGATAGCTACGCTTTATTAATTAATGTGTTTCGCCCGCAATCTCCAGGTTTTGATGGCGTCAACTCCAGCAAAATTGGCGAATTCAACCCCAACAAATGCTTAACTCTTGCCAAAAACCCACTTTTTATCGGAGAAACCTTACTCATCACCGCTTATTTGTCTGAGTCCAAACCAAGCAATGCTGAAGCCTTAAGAATTCATGCCGAAACCTTGCTGCATCAACTACTTGGTTTTTGTCCTGACTTTTATCAAGCCGATACATTTTTAGATAGTTACATTTTAGAATTTAGCCGACCCAAAACATCGCGAACTCGGTATCTGGTGCTGTTCTATTTTGCCGATGCGACTTCCGAACAACTGAAAAAAATATATTTTGACTTACCCGAACTATTCTTATACTATCATAAAATCACCAAGGCGTTCCAAGAGAGTCGAAACTTCGCCGACGAACTCAACAGATTAATCATCGAAGAAATTGAAAGTAAATCAACATTGCCCGAATCTTTAGATTTGGCTATCTTAAAAAACAGACTCAAAGATATCTTAAAAACTGTTCCTCAATATACTTTAAAAATCCGCAATCTAGAAGATAGTTTGAATACCCTGAACATTCATACCAGAAATTACCAACTCACCCTGAAGCGCCTGCAAGCTCAAGCAAACGATCCTCTGGATTTATTTAATCGGTTTGCGGAACGAGAAAGCCAAACCTTTCAATTGCAAATTCAAGCCGACCTCAACTACTCTAAACCGGGCGCTCAATTACTCGATCAGATTATTGCCAGTATACGCGGTTTAGTCGAAATCGATCAAGCCGAGAGCGATCGCGCTTCAGCCCAAACCGAAAAAGAGAACGATCGTAAATTAGAGAATACCATTCAATCCGTCGGTACCGGTATCGGCGTAGGCATCGGCTTTGCTGGAATTCTCGCCAGCAGCTACCCTTTGGTGGTAGACAAACCTTTGCACTTACCATCTCCCCAATATCCCCTGCTGCATCCCTTCGTGATTTCCGTTACAGTTAGCTGCATATTGGGTGGAGGTTTGGGATGGTTAGCTTGGTGGTGCACTCGCAAACTGCTAACAGCATCATCCCATCCTACCCAAATACAGGACTCCGTGCCGAGAAGTTTGGGTACTTCTCAAAATCCAGAGGTGGCAATTTCCGAGGAAACCGATCCCCGGCAAAACCGCAGTTAAGATTTCCAAAAGGATCTCGATATCTTCCTTCTCAATATAGCACTATTTAATTATTTAAACGAACCGCGAAGACGCGAAGAGCGCGAAGGGAAGAAAGAAAGAGAGAGAGATTTTCCCGATCTTCTTCTCTCTCTTCCTTCGCGTCCTTCGCGCCTTCGCGGTTTATTAAAACTTACTCCAATCCCTGCAAAACCGCAGTTAAGATTTCCAAAATGATCTCGATATGTTCCTTCTCAATAATCAACGGAGGCGACAAAGCAATAATATCACCAGTTGTCCGCACCAGCAACCCTTTTTCAAAGCACTGCAAGAAACAATCAAAAGCCCGTTTCCCCGGCTTCCCAGGAATAGATTCCAACTCAATCCCCGCCACAAGTCCCAGATTTCGCACATCAATGACGTGGCGCACGCCTTTTAAAGAATGAACCGCATTTTCCCAATAATCAGCCAACTTATCAGCCCGTTCAAACAGCCGTTCTTCCTCATAAATATCCAGCGTCGCCAAAGCCGCCGCACAGGCTAAGGGATGCCCAGAATAAGTATAACCGTGAAAAAGCTCGATCGCATTTTCAGGAGCATTCATAAAAGCATCGTAAATTCCCTCTTTCACAAACACCGCCCCCATCGGCACCGTACCGTTAGTTATCCCCTTCGCCGCCGCCACCATATCGGGAACCACCCCAAAATATTCAGTTGCAAAACTCGCACCCAGCCGCCCGAATCCGGTAATTACCTCATCAAAAATCAGCAGAATTCCGTACTTGTCACAAATCTCGCGCAGGCGCTGCAAATAACCTTGGGGCGGAATCAAAACCCCCGTAGAACCAGCAACAGGTTCGACAATTACCGCCGCAATATTAGACGCATCGTGCAAAGCTACAATCCGTTCCAATTCATCCGCCAAATGCGCGCCCCATTCCGGTTGTTTCCGGCTGAAAGCATTGTGTTCTAAATTGTGAGTATGAGGCAAATGATCGACTCCCGTCAGCAAACTGCCAAAAAACTTGCGGTTTGTACCGATACCGCCGACAGAAATTCCCCCAAAACCAACGCCGTGATAGCCGCGTTCCCTACCGATCAATCTTTGGCGAGTTCCTTCACCTTTGGCCCGGTGATAAGCAATCGCAATTTTGAGAGCAGTTTCGACTGATTCCGAACCAGAATTAGTAAAGAAAACGCGATCGAAATTACCCGGCATCATCTTCACCAAACGTTCCGCCAATTCAAACGCGCCTGGGTGTCCCATCTGAAAAGGTGGAGCATAATCTAGAGTCGATACTTGCTTGTGAATTGCCTCGACAATTTTCGGGCGGCAGTGGCCTGCATTCACGCACCAAAGCCCTGCAATTCCATCTAGAATTGAGCGGTTATCATCGGTTGTAAAGTGCATATCTTTTGCCGAAACCAAGAGGCGCGGATTGGCTTTAAACTGTCGGTTTGCAGTGAAAGGCATCCAATAAGCGTCGAGATTTGTCATGTTTTTTTAGCTTTTATCTTGATACTTTTGTCTCTAACTATAACTTGTTACCGATTGCCACTGTAGCGACACTTATTATAATTTTACAAATATCTCTTTTAAACAAACCGCGAAGACGCAAAGAGCGCGAAGGAAGATAAGAAAGAGCTTTTTATCATTTTCCCGTCCGGTCTTTTCCTGAAAAGATCTACCTATCTTCTTCTTTCTATTCCTTCTCTTCCTTCGTGCCTTCGCGGTTCGTTAAATAGATATTCTTTGCTAATTCTCGATCGCACCCACCGACTCATGCTGCAACAAACCCGTCAGCATCTTCACAGGCCGCCCGTCGTAGGGCCACGCGAAAGCATGGCGGAAAGCCGCATCTTGACAGGCTTGTAACTGCCGAAAATCAATGATATCCAGAGTTAACAAATTCTCGTACTCAAAAGGCAGCCGCACGTTGTGCAATCCCGCGTTGTCGGTGCAAATGGCAATATCGACACCAGCTTCAAAACATCGATCGAACACCACCTTCAATTCTCCCATATCCTGCAACGTCCCCGTTTTGAGATAGGTAGTCGGGCAAACCTCCAAGCATTGACCGCTGCGCGCCACTTCTGGCAGCAGTTCGGGATATTTTAGCGGAATTTGAATCCCGTGACCGATACGCATCAGATAGGGCAGAAGTTCAGGGTAACAGCCAGAGGTAGTTTCGTAGAGATGGCCGGTAGTTTTGACGCCGATCGACCTTGCGTACTGGTACAATCCGACAAACTCATCCAAACGATCGCCAATAGCAGCATCACCGCCCGCCAGATCGATCGCACAAACATACTCTCCCATTTCCGCCGCCAAATCAACGATCGCTCGATTCACCTCATAGGGTAAACGCGAGTGCATACACAAAATTTGGCTAGTAACGATCGGACAATCGCTAATTTGACTGGCCTTACCCACAACCTGTACAATTTCTGCCATCAAATCAATGCGTTTTGACTGTTCCAAATGCTCAGGAGTCCGCAAATAAGGCGTATAGCGCAACTCCAAATAAGCCAGATTTTCAAACACGTAAGCGCCCCGCATCAACCGATAGATGAAATAAGGCAAAGTCTCAACAGTTTGAACGCTTTCTACCAGCGTGTGCAGTTCCAAATACTCGTCGAGAGTATTGCGGGGACGAGTGTAAAACTCCTCAAAAGCGGAATATTGTTGAAAGCGATCGACCATTTGAGCATTATGGCGATCGAAATACCGCCACAAAATCCGAGGAACCACAGAACCACCTAGATGTCGGTGCAACTCAGCGTGTAAAGTCATGCGATTTTAGATTTTAGATTTTGGATTAAAGAATTGAAGAATTGGGAATAAATTACTCGACAATCAACAAGATTGCATTCATCTGCGTTCATCTCCGTTCATCTGCGGTTTCCCTCTCTCATCAAACATTTATGTAATCTCATCTAATGACTTGGATCTTCCCTACAGTTGTATCTATTTAGAGAACTGATATCATCTTAATTCCTCCAAGCAGGTAAGCGGTTCCACATTTAAGCTGAATATTTGCAATGGACTATTCCCATCTCCCATTCTCCCTCTCTCCCATTCTTTACCCGATCGCGACTTGTCAGCCAGCGTAGCCGAAGGAAGCCGAAGAAGCCATCTCCCATTCTCCCCATCTCCCCGGAGCGAGCTGGGAGTGCGTTTTTCAGAGCAATACAGCCTCTAGTCTCTCAATTGTAACAAAAATATATTTGACATCCGGGACGCATTCGTACATAATCAGAGTTTGTGTCAACCTGAACTGAACGCGAGAAACCCTTGGCTAACGTAGTTGTGATCGGCGCCCAGTGGGGCGATGAAGGAAAAGGCAAAATTACCGATTTGCTCAGCAAATCCGCAGATATCGTTGTCCGCTACCAAGGGGGCGTCAACGCCGGTCACACGGTGGTAGTCAACGGTCAGACTTTCAAGCTGCACTTAATTCCGTCCGGGATTCTCTACCCTGAAACAGAGTGTATCATCGGCTGTGGCACGGTCATCGACCCTAAAGTTTTAATTGCAGAATTAGATCAGTTAGAAAAACTGAATATTTCGACGGCCTCGCTGATGATTTCCCAGACTGCTCACGTCACGATGCCCTATCACCGATTAATCGATGTAGCATCGGAAGAGCAGCGGGGAAATTATAAAATCGGCACGACGGGACGCGGCATTGGCCCTACTTACGCTGACAAATCCGAACGCACAGGGATTCGGATGCTCGATTTAATGGACTTGGAAGGTTTGCAAGAACAACTGGAATGGACGATCGAGCATAAAAACGTCATTCTGGAAAAACTCTACAATTTACCACCTCTAAATCCCCAAGAGGTCATTGATGAATATCGAGTTTATGCGGAACGTTTGCGGCCGCACGTAGTAGACAGTTCCCTAAAGATTTATGAGGCACTTCACAAGCGGAAAAATATTCTGTTTGAAGGCGCCCAAGGCACTTTATTAGACTTAGATCACGGCACGTATCCTTACGTGACTTCCAGCAATCCCATCGCTGGCGGCGCTTGTGTAGGAACCGGAGTTGGCCCCACAGCGATCGATCGGGTAATTGGCGTCGCCAAAGCCTATACAACCCGCGTCGGAGAAGGCCCGTTCCCTACGGAAATGGTCGATGGAATTGGCGCAGTTTTGGGCGAGAGAGGTGCAGAATTCGGCACCACAACCGGCCGCAAACGCCGCTGTGGCTGGTTCGATGCAGTCATCGGCCGCTACGCAGTCCGCATCAACGGCCTTGACTGTCTGGCTATTACCAAACTAGATGTTCTGGATGAATTAGAAGAAATCAAAGTTTGCGTTGCTTACGAAATTGACGGCGAACGCTGCATTGATTTCCCGAAAAGTTCGCGGATATTTGCTCGCTGTAAACCGATTTATGAAACGCTTCCCGGTTGGAAACAGTCCACGGAAGAGTGCCGCAATTTGGAAGATTTGCCCTCGCAAGCTTTGGATTATCTAAAGTTTTTGGCAGATTTGATGGAAGTGCCGATCGCCATTGTATCTCTCGGAGCCAGCCGCGATCAAACTATTATTGTCGAAGACCCGATTCACGGGCCCAAGCGCGCTTTACTGTCTCCTGACGGCCATCCCTTGGCTAAAGCATTTTAGATTGGAGATTTGGGATTTGAGATTCGGAAAGACCGATCGGATAGGACGATATTGAGAGAATTATAGGTATCAATTGTCTGAAAATTATGCCTGCCGATCCCCCCTAACCCCCCTTAAGAAGGGGGGAACCGGAATACTCAAAGTCAACCCCTACTCCCCTTAAGAAGGGGGATGCGAGGGCGATCGAGGCTACGCTATAAACGAGAGATACAAACGTTTTTAGACAATTGTTGACACGCCTTGGCAAAGAATAGCCCAATGCGAATGACTAATGACTAATGACTAATGACTAGCCTTCGACTTCGCTCAGTCTAAAATGACTAATGACCTGTTTGCCCAATGCCCAATGCCCAATGCCCAATGACTTTAATTAAGTTCGATCGCTGTAGCACAAATTTGATAAAATGTGAAAACAATCAACAGAAAGTCACAAAATGGAACTCGCAGTAGAATGTCAAAAGCGGGCAGAAGGCAGCAAACCTAACGCCCTCCGCCGCTCCGGATTGATTCCCGCCGTCCTCTACGGGCACAAAGGATCTGAATCCATTTCCCTTACCGTCAAAGCCAAAACAGTTGAAACCCTGCTCAAAAAACACGCAGTCAACAACACCCTAATTGACCTCAGCATTCCCGAACTCTCTTGGAGCGGAAAAACATTGCTCCGAGAAGTTCAAGTTCATCCTTGGAAAGGCTTTCCTTACCACCTGAGCTTTTTCTCCGTAGCAACTCAAGACAGCCTGGAAGTTGAATTGTCGCTGCATTTTGTCGGCGAATCTGTCGGCGTCAAGTTAGAAGGTGGTATGTTGGAAACTGTGCTGGTGCAAATCGCAGTTAAGTGCAAACCTGATAGCATTCCTGATGCAATTGAAGTAGATATTTCTAATTTGAAGGTAGGCGATGCGCTGCACATTCACGAATTAGTTTTACCTGCGGGAGTAGTAGCTCTCGGCGAACCAAGTCAGGTGGTTGTTACCGTGGTAGGAACTAAAGCCGATGCTGAAGAAGATGCAGATGCAGCACCAGCAGCTTGATTAGTAATTACGAATAGTTGTTAACTAATTATTAAACAAAAAGGCGATCGCTTTTTCGGAAAAGGGCGATCGTTTTTTGCAAAAAAGCTGTTAGAGTTTTTGTGCGATCGCACTTTCTCTACTCAGCCTTGAATCTGCTGTCTTACCCATTGACGAAAATCAATCTCTGCGGCAACTTCATCAATGAAAGCCGCTTCTAGAAACCGGAATAAATCAGTTTTTTCAACGTTCGGAAAAGTCGGAGATCGATCGCACTCGACATAGGCCCCATCGACTAATTGCAGAATCCGCCATACCCGCCCGTTAAACCGCCAAAACTCAGGCACTCCCATACTCGCATAAAGTGTATTTTTATTCAGCTCCGTATTGGTAATATCTACTTCTACCACTAAATCCGGGGCAGGATCGACATTCAAATTAACCTGGCGATCGGCAACTAAGGCATAATTCTGGATCTAGTACCCATTGTCGGGTTCGGCGCTCTTGAGTAGGTCTTCGCGATCGAGCGTAGTCGATCCCATCGTCTTAATTTTCATCCCCATCTCAACCACAAGGACTTTAATCAAGCGTTCAATCAAGCGAGCAGAGCGTTCGTGTCCTTCGAGGGATCTGGTGATTTCTAACACTCCGTTATCGTAGGTAAAACGGGCGCGGGTACGATCCCCCAGCAAACTTTGAATTTGCTTGAAGGCCCGCCAATCGAGATCGCCAAAGGTGAGGCGCTTTTCTCCAACAAGTTGAGGTGGTGGCTCTAACAACATCAAAATTACCGCAATTTTAGGGAAAGTTGACAGAACATTTACTGTTAATTAGTATAATAGATTTCTTCAATAAGTCTTGTGGTGCAGGCATCCTGCCTGCGATCGATCGATTTTGGTGTCAGAGGAACTATTGCTATTGGAGCATCGTCTGCGGCACTAAGTTGTCACGCATTTAATTTGTACGCTAATTTTTATTAATTTTTTGCGGCCAGTTGCTCCGATGCCACCGCAAAGGTACAAAATATAATCCAGTACAGCTTATAAGAGTGCAAGCAGCAGAATGCCTGGGAAAAAACCGAGGCGCGGAGGCTGAAGGCTTTTTTGCCGGAGTTGCCCGATCGCGATCGAATTCTGCTATTGTTGAACCTTTCCATCACATTCTCGACAGCTTGGGTAAGACGGCAATTGTTGGTGTCAAACCGCTGTATAATTGTGAAACATTTTGAATCCTATAATTTACTTGCTACTTGTGGAGCCGCCGCCCCTATGCCATCAACAGTCAATACAGAATCAACAGCGGTTCAATTTAACCAACAGGGAGAAACGTACTTATCCCAAGGAAAATTAGAAGAAGCGATCGCCTCCTGCGAGCAAGCTTTGAAGATTAACCCCAAATTTGCGCCGGCTTACAAGACTTTGGGTAACGCGCTACAAGCTCAAGGCAGGATGGAAGAGGCGCGGCACTGGTACGCTAAAGCTATTGAAATAGAGCCGAATTTTGCGGAAGTATACGCGAATTTAGGCAGCATTGGCGCGCAGCAGGAAAAATGGTCGGAGGCGATCGAGTTTTACCAAAAGGCGATCGCAATTAAGCCGAATTTCGCCGGAGTTTACCGCAATTTAGCCAAAGTATTCGGACAAATTGGCAAACCGGCAGAAGCTCAGGAATGCTGGTATCGCGCATTCTCTTTGGAACCAGAAAAAGCATCGCCGGCAGAACACTTAGGTATGGGTGATGCTTTTTTTCGGCAAGAAAAGTTCCCGGAGGCGATCGGCTGTTACGATCGCGCGATAAAATTAAATCCTAATCTGCCTCAAGCTTACCAAAACCTGGGCGAAGCGCTGAAAAAAGAAGGCAAATTACAGGAAGCGACAGTATATTATCGTAAAGCTATTGAACTGAACGCAGTTAATGCTAGAAACGGCAGCGAGGGAGAGCAAACTTTGGCGGGTGCAACTGCGACAAACGGTGCAGCAGTTAAACAGCAGCAACCCGCAGCAACCCCAGTCAAGCCCCTAGTTAAGCCACCAGTACAGCAGGGAGTTAATTCTACAATTAATATAGAAGATCCAGAAGCATACAAAATACTCGCAGAAGGTTATTTTGCTCAGGGAAAATTGGAACAGGCAATTTCTGCTTGTAAGAAAGCTCTGCAAATTAAGCCGGAAGCGCCACTTTACAAAATGCTCGGCAACGCCCTGCAAGCTAGTGGAAAAATAGATGAAGCTAAAAGTTGCTATGTCAAGGCAATCGAAATTAACCCGAATTTTGCCGAAGCCTACGCTAATTATGGCAGCATTTGTGTGCAGCAGGAACAGTGGCAACAAGCGGTTTCGGCTTACGAAAAGGCGATCGCCATTAAGCCAGATTTCGCCGGTGCTTTCCGCAATTTTGCCAAGCTGTTGACGCAGTTAGGGAAGTCGGAGGAGGCGGCCGAGTGTTGGTATCGAGCTTTGGCGATCGACCCGAAGTCGGGTACTGCTGAGGAACACGAGAATTTAGCCAGAACTTTGATCGAGCAAGGTAAGGTTGAGCAAGGAATTGACTGTTACCGACGCGCAGTTGAGATGAACCCAAATGCTGGCGCAGCTTATCACGAATTGGGCGAACTTCTGAAGGGTCAAGAACAGTGGGAAGCGGCGGTAGATGCTTACAGCAAGGCAATTAGAACTAATCCCGAACTTTCTTGGTCGCACAACAATTTAGCTGAGTCGCTGGTGAAGTTGGAACGCTGGGAAGAAGCTATAAATGCTTACCGTTCGGCGATAGAATTAAATCCGGATTTTAGCTGGTCTCACAACAATTTAGCCGATGTGCTGCTGAAGTTGGAACGGTGGGAAGAATCTGTAGAAGCTTACACTAAAGCAACAGAATTAAATCCAGATTTTAGTTGGTCGCACAACTATTTAGCAGACGCGCTAATTAAGCTGGGAAGGTGGGAAGAGGCGATTTCTGCTTACCAAAGGTCGATCGAACTTAACCCCGATCATTTCTGGGCGCACAACAATTTAGCAGAAGCGCTGGTGAATTTGGAACGCTGGGATGAGGCGGTTGTGGCGTACCGGCGCGCTAACGAACTGAATCCGAGTTTCTTCTGGTCCCACAGCAAATTGGGCGACGCGCTGCTAGAAATGGAAAGGTGGGATGAGGCGATCGATGTTTACCAACGCGCGGCCGAGTTAAATCGCGATTTTCCGTGGACTTATTACAACATGGGGACGGCTTTTGAGAAGCTGGAACGGTGGGATGAGTCGATCGCTGCTTACCGCTGTGCTGTCGAAATTCAGCCGGATTTACCGTGGATTTCGCAAAAGTTGGCTGATGCTTTGAGGATGCGATCGCAGTGGGATTTGAAAGATGCGATGCGTTTGTACCAGCGCGCGATTGAGGAAAATCGCGATGACTTGCAGTTGTATCACAAGGCGCTGGAGATTGCGCCGAATGATGCAGACCTTTATGTAGGTTTGGCTGATGCTTTGGTGCGGCAGGGTTGGGTTGATGGGGCGATCGTCTTTTATCAAATGGCGTTGCAGGTTCGGCCTGATGACCAGGCTATTTCTGGGCTGTTAGAAGAGGTCTTAAAAAAAAAAGGCATAACTAAAGCCCGAAAGAGCGATCGCGCTGTTAACGGAGATTCGGGAAGTGCGTTCGAAGATACCCCAGGAGTAGCTGCGGAGTACCACGAATTAGGAGAGTCTCTGCAACAAGAAGGTAAATTTACCGAGGCTATTTCCGCCTACCGCAAAGCAATTGCAATTAATCCCAATTACTTTGGAACTCACCATAATTTAGGCGATGTCCTGAAATGGATGGGTAAAATTGATGAGTCCATTAAAAGCTATCAGAAATCCACACAAGTGAATCCAACTTTTGTTTGGTCGCACCACAACTTAGCAGATTTATTTCAACAAGAAGGTAGGCTAGATGAAGCTGTTGCGGCCTATCGGAAAGCGATCGAGATCGATCCTGAATTTGGCTGGTCTTACCACAATTTAGCAAAAACTTTAGCTAAACAAGACAAGCTTTCCGAAGCTCTGGAAGCTTATCAAACTGCTAGCAAACTCGAGCCAAAACTTTTTGGTTTGGATTATCAAAATTTGCGAGATGCGCTTTTCCTCGGTCAAGACCCAGCTTACACCAAGTGGCGCGCTAAGCACAGCCCCAGAGAATCTGATTTGCGGAAAATGGCGGAAACACTAGAAATCTTTAGCTACAAGCCGCTAATTAGCATTGTCATGCCCGCGTACAACACGCCAGAGAATTATCTCAGGGAAGCTCTAGACTCGGTTCTCAATCAAATATATCCCTACTGGGAACTTTGCATTGCTGATGACTTATCCACGACGCCCCATGTCAAGCGGATTTTGCAAGAGTATGCAGCTAAAGATAGTCGCATAAAAGTAGTTTATCGCAGCAAAAACGGTCACATTTCTCACTGTTCAAATTCGGCTTTGGAGTTAGCGACGGGTGAATTTGTGTCTTTGCTAGACCACGACGATACGCTGACACCAGAGGCTTTGTATGAAGTTGTACTGCTGCTTAACCGCCACCCGGAAGCGGACATGATTTATTCAGATGAAGACAAGATTTATCAGGATAAGGAACTAATAAATCCTTTCTTCAAGGCAGAATGGAGCCCGGATTCATTTTTATCTCGGATGTATACTTGCCATTTGGGCACTTACAGGCGATCGCTAATCAGTGAAATCGGCGGTTTTAGAGCTGGTTTTGAGGGAGCTCAAGATTACGATATGGTTCTGAGGTTTACAGAAAAAACTGACAAAATATTTCACATCCCTAAAATTCTTTACCACTGGAGAATGCACGCGGGTTCTGCTGCTGGCGGTGTAGATGCTAAACCCTATGCTTACGAAGCATCTCAAAAAGCTTTGCAAGAGGCGATCGAACGCAGGGGCGAACCGGGTAAAATTGAAGGCGTCCCCTACTTTTTGGGACACTTTATTGCACGCTATAAAATAGCGGATTACAAGCGAGTCAGCATCATTATTCCGACGCGGGATTTAGGCGATGTCTTGGACAATTGCTTGGAGTCTATCTTTACTAAGAGCCTGTACCCCAACTACGAAGTTATCGTCATCGACAACGGCAGTCAAGAGAAACACACGGCGGAAATTCTGGCTAAATGGACGGCTCAGGAATCCGCGAGGTTTAAAAGTTACCGGCTCGATATTCCATTCAATTTCTCGAAGATTAATAACTACGCTGCTAGCAAAGCGGAGGGAGATTACTTGCTGTTTTTGAATAACGATACAGAGGTAATTACTCCCGATTGGATTGACGGGATGGTGGAACAAGCTCAGAGAAGCTCGATCGGCGCTGTGGGCAATTTGTTGATATACTCAGATAACAAGATCCAACACGCGGGAGTGGTGATGGGACTCGGTGGTGGAGTTGCCGGTCACAGCTTCTACCATATGCCGCGATCGATACCGGGGTATTTCGGGAATGTGGTAGGCATGAACAATGTTTCAGCGGTAACTGCTGCGTGTTTAATGTGTCGTCGCGAAGTATTTGAGAGTATTGGGGGATTTGACGAAGAGCTAACAGTGGCGTACAATGATGTCGATCTGTGTTTGAAAATGCTAGAAAAAGGATATCGAAATATTTACCTGCCTCATGTAGTTCTCTACCACCACGAATCTAAAAGTCGCGGTTACGAGGATTCGCCAGAAAAAAAAGAGCGGCTGAAAAAGGAATCGAAGCTGATCGAAAGCAGGTGGCAAAAGTATATTGACAATGACCCTTACTACAGCCCTCATTTAACTAGAGCGTGTCAAGACAGCGGTATTAGATTGGAGGACGAGAATTGGCGGGGGAATCATTAGGAAAATCCCTATTAAGTTTAGGGTATCAACTTAAGCTTAAACCCTTCTGTATCTCTAGTGTGTCTCCAAGTCTAGAGCCCCCTAAATCCCCCTTAAAAAGGGGGACTTTGAACAATATTCGCCCTTTTGTAGGGGCGGTGTCCCCGTGCCCGCCCTGGGTGCTGGGGGGACTGTAGGGGCGGGTTCACCAATAACTGTAAATGGTACAAACAGGTTAAATAAACCCGCCCCCACCCCGTGCGAGAGCTCAGATCTTGCACCAATGTCAAAAACCTGTGACGGGTTCACCAATAGCTTTAAAGGGTACAGACAGGTTAATAAACCCGCCCCGCCCCTTCGATCAACCCTGCTAGACTAAACTAGAAAACTGAAATTAACGGTACAAAAATATGAATAACTCATTACAAGTGCACGAAGAAACTGCTTCTAGTTATTTCAACCGAGGCAACCTATTTAAACAGTCTGGTAAATTAGAGGAAGCTGCCGTCGCCTACCAGCGCTGTACTGAACTCAACCCGGATTTTTCCTGGTATCACCACAATTTGGGTGAAGTTTTGGCAAAATTGGGGCAGCGGGATGGGGCGGAGAAAAGTTACCGCAGGGCCTGCGAACTTAACCCAAATTCGGCTTGGACTTGGCACAATTTAGGGGAGGTTTTGGAACAGCAGGGCAATCTTGATGAGGCCGTGGCGGCGTATCGGAAAGCTGTGGAAATATATCCAGATTTTTATGAATTTTATAATAGTTTGGGTAAGGGTTTGTGGTTGCAAGGTCAATTGAATGAATCTGTAAGTTGTTTGCGAAAAGCGATCGAACTTGACTCGGAATCGGCTTTGCCTTACCAAAATTTGTGGGAGGCTTTGGCAAGGCAAGGACGGGTTGATGAAGGGATTGATTGTTTGCGAAGGGCGATCGAACTCAATCCGGGCGAGGGAGATTTGTACCTGAAGTTGGCAGAGGCTTTGCAAGGTAAGAATGAATTAGCCGAAGCCGTGGGTTATTACCGAAAGGCGCTTCAGTTAAAACCAGATTTCCATTGGCTTTACTATAAATTGGGTACGGCTTTATCGGCACAGGGTCAATGGGAGGAGGCGATCGCATCTTACCGGAAGGCGGTTGAGTTGGAACCGGGTTCGGCGATAGCCTACCACTATTTGGGGCATACTTTGTCGATCGTGCAGCGCTGGGAGGAGGCGATCGTCTATTATCGCAAAACTATTAAGCTTGCCCCCAGTGCAGCCGTGGTATACTATCACTTAGGCGATGCCTTAGCAAGATTGCAAAGGTGGCATGAATCTGTAATAGAATACTACAATGCCGTTGAGCTTGAACCCAACTCTTTAGAATTCCAAGATCATTTAGGGTTTGCTCTAGCTCAAATTCATCGGTGGGATGAAGCGATCGCAGCTTACCACAAAGCTCTTAAAATCGCTCCTGACTCAGATGTGGTACTTAAGCATTTAGGGGATGCTTTGCAGCAGCGATCGCGCGTTCAACCTATTATCGAACAAGCTGAATCGGATTTAGATGAGGCACTGAGTTATTATGGTCAAGCTATTGAGCTAAATCCCAATAATGTGCTGGCAGATCGCCAAAAAATGCTAGAAATGAAGTCAGACGATCCAGGGCTGCACTTACAGTTAGGGAAAGCTTTGACGAAACAAAATCAGTTCGATCGGGCGATCGCTTCTTGCCGCCGCGCGATCGAGATGAACCCGGATGCTTGGGAAGCTCATCACTGCTTAGGCGAGGCTCTAGCTTCACAGAATCAGTGGCCGATCGCGATCGCCGCCTACCGCAGGGCAACTCAAATCAAACCAGAATTCTTTAAGTCCTATCATGGTATGGGGGAAGCTTTTATGGCACTAGGCAATCTTGATGAGGCGATCGCAGCTTACCGCCAAGCGATAAAATTTAACCCAGACTTTTATCCAGCTCATAACAACTTAGGAGATGCTCTGGCTAAGCAAGGTAAAGTTGATGAGGCAAGTGTTGCCTACCGCAAAGCTATTGAGCTAGAAGCAAGCACCTCCTCCGTTTGACAGCAATTTAGCAGCTCTTGCCATACAGGCATCTAAATTTAAATAGACAGAAAGACCTTTTTTGAGAAATAAAAAAAATCGCTGTTTTTAGCAAGGAAGTCTTATCAATGACGATCGCAAACTTAACTGCTCAAGAAATTCAAGCTCGGATATTTCAGTATGCTTCGCTGAAAAAAGAGGTACAAGTCAAGAACTCTCGTTCAAAATCAACTTGTATAAATGTACGATTATCAGAATTCACAGAAGGAATTAAAGTATCAGTTCAAGAAAATAGTAGCAGTCAAATATTTTTAAATTCGATCGACGACGAAGGGTTTATTGAGTATGAAACCAATTCATTAGATGCAGCCCTGGGAGAAATACAAGGTATTGCTGCTATCAATATTGATGCTAAAGGAGCGGCACCAAAAATTTTAAAAGGGATGCAAAAGCTGATCGCAAATAACCCGCAAGTTACTATTTACATGGTATTTAATAGCGATCAGATCCAAGCTCAAGGAGTCAATCCCAAAAAAATTGCATATCAATTGTTGACAATGGGATTTTCTGTTGCCAAATATGATAATAACTCTCAACTAAAAGCGGTTTCTGAATCTGAGTTGCTCGGCAACAGTTCCGTAAATTTAATTTTAAAAAAAATTATTTTCGGCGCATTTGTAGAACCTAAAGCAGAAGAAAATCCCCTCTGGATGCAAATCATCCCCGCAGAATTGAAAATAGAGAGGGCAGAAACCAAGCCAAGATCGAATTTGAATTACTATCATCCTGAAATACCTAATCCCCAAAAACAAGGTGGTGTGCCTCATGGCCCAGAATCACAAGAAAAAGTATTTCAGCGTCTGATCCAGCTAGGCATTGACGTAGAAGATTACAAAATCGATGTAGATGACTACCGCAAATACTTTCAAGCTGCGCGATACGCAGAGGATTTCCCTGACTACTATTCTTTTAATCTGCCAGAAAAAGCTCTCGAACACTACATAGCAGCAAAACTCCTTCAATTAAACAACAAAGACATTTACATCGATATTGCCAGTCAACACAGCCCAACACCAACAATATACAGTCGTCTTTTTGGAGTGAATCCGTATCTGCAAGACCTTGATTACCCTCAGGGACTCCACGGAAATATGATAGGAGGCGATGCGGCAAATATGGCCGTGCCAGATGGATTTGCTAGCAAGATGGCTTTACACTGCTCTTTTGAACATTTTGAAAACAGTTCAGACATGGGCTTTATTCGAGAAGTGTCTCGCGTACTTAGACCAGGAGGTGCTATATGTATTCTACCTCTGTATATGTTTGATGAATATGCGATTCAGACTGACCCGGCGGTTTCAATACCACAAGAAGTTAAATTTGACGATGATGCTACAGTCTACTGTGCCTATGGATGGGGGAACCGTCACGGTCGATTCTACGATCCAGAACATCTTTTGAGCCGAGTCTGCAACAACTTAAACGGCATGAAACTCAAAGTTTACAAAATAGTAAATGCTAAACAGGTAGATCAGTCATGTTATGTACAATTTGCAGGATTAATCCAAAAGCCCATTCAGGACAAGACTTTGCTCAGTGAAGAGAAATATGCTCACGCTCTAAGAGCGTCAGGTATCACAGTTTGAGACAAGGTACTGAAACTGTTCTATTGTGTTGAAAATGAGAGTCATGAAATTATGAATTACCAATCAAATCTAGTAGGCGAATTAGACGATACAGTTTTTTTGCAAGAAACTGCTAATCAGAGTCATGAAGCTTTTGTGCAAGCTCTTTATCGCAAATATTTGCTGAGAGATGTTGACGTACAAGGCTACCATCACTTTTTTAGTCTACTTACCAATAATAAGGGGACGCGCGAGCAAGCGATTGCCAGTATCCGGGAATCATCCGAGTTTAAATCGCATCAATTAAAACTCAAAGTCAAAGGATTTGATTACTCTAGATATCCCCGACGTTTAAATCTCGGCTGCGGTTGGGACATCAAACCGGGTTATGTGAATGTAGACCTTCATGATTTTGGCAAGCCAGATTTAGTAGCAGATATCCGATATTTAGATCTCCTTCCATCAGGTTACTATGAAGAAATCATTGCTCAGGACTGTTTAGAACATATGCCCCGGTGCGATACAGAACCAGTCATCAAAGGATGGGCTCGTTTGTTGAAAATAGGAGGAATATTAAGAATAAGGACTACTAGTCTAATGGATTTGTTCGATCTTTTTAAGTCGCAACAATATCAATCGATCGAAGGTCAAAAACAGTTAGTTCATTTTTTATTCGGGTCGCAGGCTTGTGAGGGAGATTGGCATCTTACGGGATTTACCAAAATTTTAATAACTCACTATCTTGAAGAAGCTGGTTTAGGGAACATTGAATATCAAGTGTTACATGGTTGGCTAATGGATGTCAGTGCAGAAAAATTAAAAAGTATCGCCTAAAAATTAAAGGAATTAAAGGAAGACCAAATGTTTAAAATTGAGTTGGAATACCCTACAAGTAGCAGTAACAAACCGCGCTATACGAAAACCCAGCCTAATAAATATATTAGTAAAGCGCTGGAATCGAATCATGAAATGTATCGGAATGTGTTGCAGACTTTTCCTAAGTATTTTGAATACTTGGCAAATATAGATGTAGAAGGCAATGAAGATGCAAGGGAACCTCAGTATATTAATCCATACTTGCCAGCATTTGATAGCATTTCTCTCTACTGTTTGATTGCTGAACTAAAACCAAATCTATACATAGAAGTAGGTTCAGGCAATTCGACTAAGTTTGCGAGAAGAGCAATTAGCGACCATCGCTTAGATACTCAGATAATATCGATCGATCCTTACCCTAGAGCTGAAATTGATAATATATGCGATCGGGTGATTCGTCAGCCATTAGAGGAAGTCGATCTCAGTATCTTTGAGAATCTTCAGAAAAATGATATTGTCTTCATTGATAATTCTCATAGATGTTTTATGAATTCAGATGTCACTATTTGTTTTCTTGACATCATGCCGCGTCTGAATCCGGGCGTATATCTGCAAATTCATGACATTTTCTGGCCATTGGACTACCCAGAATCATGGCAAGAAAGATATTATAACGAGCAATACTTATTAGGGGCTTTGTTGGCTAATGGTTTAACTAATTACGAAATAGTATTGCCAGTTCATTATGCCAGTTTCCATCCAGAACTATCCAGCATTCTATCTCCCTTATGGTCGGCAGATGCAAAATTCGATCGTGTCTATAAGCATGGCGGTAGTTTTTGGATGCAGAAAAAGCAAGATATTGTATCGAAAGATGAAGCAGATCAAAGCGTTGATTTGTCGGAAAATCAGAATCAAAGGAGAGTAAACGAACATTCAATACCTCAAAATGAACTTGACGACGCTGAATTTTTGCAAGCAACTTCCCACCTAAATAATGAAGCTTTTGTGAAAGCAGCTTACCGCGCCTATTTGCAGCGCGAAGTTGATAAGCATGGGTATAATCATTTCTTTAAAATACTGAGCGATGATAGCTCGCAGCGATCGCAAATTCCCGCTACTATTCGCCAGTCCCAGGAATTTCAATCCTTCGGTCGAGCTATGGAATGGAAATTGAAGTTAAAAGGATTTGACTATTCTAAATACCCCAAGCGCTTAAATCTTGGTTGTGGCTCTGACATCAGACCAGACTATTTGAATGTAGACCTTCACAACTTTTTTAAGCCAGATTTAGTAGCAGATATCCGATACTTAGAAGCTCTGCCAGCAGATTACTATGAAGAGATAGTAGCTCAAGATTGTCTCGAACATATGCCTCGCTGCGATACCGAACCAGTTTTAAAAGGATGGTCTCGGTTGTTGAAGCCGGGAGGGATATTAAAAATAAGAACTACAAGTCTTGTAGACTTAGTAGGGCTATTAAACTTAGAACAATATCAATCAGTGGAAGGTAACCAACAGATAATTTACTGCTTGTTTGCTCCGCAATCATGTGAAGGAGATTGGCATTTTACAGCTTTTACCCAACCTCTATTAACTTATTATTTGGAGCAAGCAGGGCTGGGGAAAATTAAATTTCAACTAATACATGAGTGGTTGTTTGATGTAACAGCCGAAAAACTAGATAATTAAGAGTAGAAAAACATGGAAATTTCCAATTATCCAATACTGTTTGAATGAAGATCTTTCTTCTTTTTCGCTAACAGGTTGGATCGAAAGTCACAGATGTATTTTAATTATTCAGGAAGTAGTAATGAAAATTGCCATAGTTTCTCCTAGTGGTATACCATTTCGGATTGGTGGTGCAGAAAATGTTTGGTGGGGACTACTCCATTACATCAATCAACATACTTCACACCACGCAGATTTAATTAAGCTGCCAAGTCCAGAAATCGATTTCTGGGATTTAATGGATAATTATTGGCGATTTTCGCAACTAGATTTAAGCCACTTTGATGCAGTCATCTCCTGCAAATACCCTGCTTGGATGGTACAACATCCAAATCATGTGTGCTATATGTTTCACACATCTCGTGGCTTGTATGACCTCTATCCTCCTAGCTATCCAGAAACATACATTACTGATGTTCCAGAAATTTTGGCATTGCAAAATTTCATGCGTCACAATCAACGCTCTAGGGCTGCACTCAGTGAATTTTCTCAAAAAATAGATCGGCTCCGTTCTCAGGTAAATTATCTGCCATCCGATGCTTTTCAATATCCCGGACCACTAACCCGTGAGATTGTTCACTTTTTAGATGGTATCGGTATGGCTCCTAGTGCTATTAGAAAGTACGCATCACTATCATATAATGTTATAAAGCGCAAAGACTATTTCCCGGCAGGTAGCCCTATTGAAGTTGTTTATCCACCTCCGATCCAAACAGGTTTTCGGACTGGTAAAAGTGATTACTTATTTACAGCTAGTAGGCTGGAGTATGGTAGCAAGCGAATAGCTCACTTGATAGAAGCAATGAAATATGTCAAGGCGAATATTCAATTTAAAATTGCTGGAACAGGTGCAGAACTTGAAGGTCTAAAACAAATTGCAGGTGACGATCGCAGAATCACGTTTCTCGGTTTTGTAAACGATCGCGATTTAGTTGAACTCTATGCTGATTCTCTAGCTGTTCTTTACATTCCCTATGACGAAGATTATGGATTGATTACCGTAGAGGCCATGATGAGCGGTAAGCCAGTAATTACAGCTACCGATTCAGGGGGACCCAATGAGTTTGTCCGTAATGGAGAAACTGGATATTCGGTTCCACCAGACCCCCAGGCGATCGCAGAACGCATTGATTATCTCTGCGAACATCCAGATCAAGCACAAAAGATGGGACTTGCAGCTCAGCATTTAGTTAAGGAAATTACTTGGGAAAGTACAGTTGCCAAATTGCTTGGTGAAACTGTGAAATCCTCTTTAACTGCAACCATCCCCCTAAACCATAAAACAAAAACTTTCAAATCAATAGCAAAACGCCAAAAACTCACTGTAGTTCCACCATTTCCAATTTTTCCACCTAGATATGGTGGACAGTTTCGCGTATTTCACTTTTATCGGCATTTAGCTACAAAATTCGACATTGAAGTGGTGACGCTGACTGATGCCTACGATCAACCATTTAGGGGCGAAATTTCTCCTGGAATGTGGGAAACTAGGATTCCCAGGTCAGTTCAACATCAAGAAGCAGAAGCATCAATCCAACGTGATTTAGAAACACCGTTTGGCATTGGTGATGTGGTAATGCCAAAACTTTACTCTCTAACACCTGATTATCTACAGGCTTTAAGAGAGGCCTCAGAGAGTTCAGATTTTGTAATTGCTTCCCATCCCTATCTTTTCCCAGCTATTCTAAAAGTTACCAATAAGCCTATTTGGTATGAAGCTCACAATATCGAAGTAGAATTAAAGAAAGCCATTCTTCCTGATAACTTTGGCGGTCGCGAATTATTGGAATTAACTCGCAGAATTGAGAAAGAATGTTGCCAAGTTAGTAGCTTGATTATGGCTTGTTCTGATAATGAAGCTCTAGTCATGAGTGAAATATATGATGTGGACATAAATAAGTTCGTTCGTGTTCCTAACGGTGGAGATTTAGATACAGTAAGTTATATTCCGTTGTATCAGCGAACCTTGAAAAAAGAGAAATTGGGTTTGTCGGGAAATTTTCTGGTAGTGTTCGCAGGTAGCGGGCATCCTCCAAATGTAGATGCAGTGCGCTGTATTTTTGATATGGCTAGGAAGCTTCCCGATGTTAAATTTTTGACTGTGGGAAGTGTAGGTTTAGGTGCTGAACCTCATCTGGCTCCACCCAATGTAAGTGCGATGGGATTTATAGATGACGAGACTAAAAATGCGGTTTTTGGCATCGCTGATGTTGCTCTAAATCCGATGATGTCTGGAGGAGGCACTAATCTGAAAATGCTCGACTATTTAGCCGCAGGCATTCCCGTAATCTCTACTCCTACTGGGGTGAGAGGTTTGGGGCTGGAACACCAAAAGCACTGTATTGTTGCAGAAATTGAGCAGTTTGCTGAGGCGATCGCGCGTCTCAGAGATGAAAGCAGTTCAACTAAGGCTATGCGTGTAGAAAATGCTAGGGAATATGTCGAACAAAAGTTTGATTGGGCGGTAATTGCGAAGACATTTATTAGTCAAATTGAAGCCATGCAAATCCTGTGATTAGCTTAAGGCAGCTAGCTAGTATTCAATGATGCCAGCGGACATGATATCACACTCGCAAGCCTCGATCTTGTTGGATTATGGCTTGCAAGTTATCTATCTGTATCTCATATCAAATCCGGTAGCATCGGAATTAATATTACTCACAGCCAGGACACTCCAAGAGCCCAAGGAGTGTCAACAACCAGCTCAAACGTAGTCACAGACTGCTGTTTGAGCATTAAAGCCCGATCCCCCTAGCCCCCCGAATCGTTGCGGGGGGACAAGAATCTGCTCAAAGTCCCCGCAACGATTCGGGGGATGCGAGGGGGATCTGGACTCAGGTAAAAACGAGATTTATCAAGGCTGTCAGTCCACCCAGTCCTTCCGTCTGCCCGTCAGTCCGCTCTTAGAATCAATTCCCTGTCTAATAGCTAAAGTCCTCTCAAAGAGGACTAATGAGTTCTTCAGTCCTCTCAAAGAGGACTTTAGCTTTGAGGCAGGGGTTTCAACCCCTGCCGGACTGCGGGTTTGACCTGTTTGTTGACACTAATGGGCACGTGCAGTCTCCTCTATATCATAAGGAGTGCAACCAGAATTGATATCAGCTTTTTTCAATTGAGACTGTACTTGTTCTAATTCCTTTTGCACTTGCTGGGATGTGTTTTTCCAGGCTTGAGCTTGGCATTCCAGCCAATCTCTTTCTCGCCTCAAACTATCTTTTTCTTGCTGTAAATCATCTTTCATCCTCATCCTCATAGCAATAATATGCTCCAACCGACTTCTAATTTTTTTTCCCAGTGCTTGTGGACTTAACAAAGACTGAATTTCACGAGATCCTCTCGCTCCCACTAATTTTGCTTGCTGATAATTGTGAAATACATAGTGCATCAGAGCGGCTGCGTGTTCAATATCCGGTTCAGCCCAAATATTGCCTGTTTTATAAGGCCCAATATCTTCAGTAATTGGCACTAAATCGTATTTAACCAAAAAACTATTACCTACATTCATGAATTCTGTATTAGATGAGTAAGCAGTAGCGATCGCAGGTTTGCCAAAGTACATGGCTTCAGCCATTGTTAAACCAAAACCTTCAGCCCGGTGCAGCGATACATAACAGTCACAGTTGTAAATTAAAGCATTCACCTCTTTTTTCATCAAATGTCCATCTATCAAGTGAACAGATTGACATTGGGCTGCTAACGCCTTAAATTCGTCTCGCTGGCGAGGATAATGGTGTGAATTGGAAAACTTAATTACCAAAAGAATATCTGGATTAGACTTGCCAAAAGCCTGAATAAATGCCTCAACAATCGCCGCTGGATTTTTGCGTTCAAATGTGCTAAGAGCATCGAACATAAACATAAAAATAAATTTATCTTTTGGCAATCCCAAAGCTTCTCTGCCCAGCGATACGCGGGGTAGAGAAAGGCTCGGCATTATCTTGATAACTGGAATTGGGGATACGGCTGATATAGCTTCTACTGCATGATTGCTAAAAGTCCATATCTCATCAAAGCCATCAAAACCAAATTGTAACTCCGGCGGAAATGTCGGCAGTTCCCATGCCCAAAAGCCTATGTTGTAGCGTCCTTCAAAATATTGAGAACCCCAAAGTTCAATAAATTGAGATATACCGTCAGGGTTGAAATTTATCAAATTGATAGGATAGGGGTTATCCTTAGCAAAGCGCTGCTCTTGATAGCTTGTATCTAAGTTGCGGTGCCACTCCACTTGAAAATTATTAATGGCAAAAGGAATCCTAGCAGCTTCGATCGATCTGATATTGGCTCGGACTCCTTCCCCAATGCCAAACTCTCCATTGACAAAACCTGCAATATTAATACCCAAAGAAGAGTTTAGTGTTTTCTCGTTCATAAGTGAATCTTGTCACATTCATAATTGGTCAGGCGATCGGCGGGCTGTGTTAACAGAAAAATACTGTTCCGATCGATCACTTCATACTCGGATTCTGAGGTTGATGCTGCTGCTGAATCTGAGCTAGTTTCAGCTCTCTTTGAAGTTGCTGTGCTGTCTCCCTCAAAGCCTGATACTTTAATTCCAGCCACTCTTTTTCTGCCCGAAACTGCTCAGTCTCAGAGCGCGATCGCTCCAATTCTGTCTGAGTCTGGTTCAGCAGAGCTTGTACAGGCTCTAACAGCATCAATTTGTCTCGCATTAAGTCCAATAGCTCGTGGGATTCCTCTAACTCTTCCTGAGTCTGGTGCAATTGAACTGCAAGGGTTGAGACGAGCAGAATTAAGTCATTAGAATCTCTGACTTCCACCTGAGTCTGGTGTTCGACACTATGGGTGGGTTCCAATCCTATTTGGAGTTGCTGCATTGCATTTGTCTGTATAACCATAGCTTGGTAAAAATTTTAACTTTTTCCGTTAACCAACAACATTGGCTTAACTGCCATTACTTGACGCATCAATTGTTTCCACTCTTGTGAGTTCGTCAGGGAATAGGTATCGAGTTGATCTCCCTTTTCTGAGGAGAACTTGCCAAAACTTTCTAGCCAGTTATTAACTGTTTCTGTTCGGGACAAAGGCGTACATTTCAAAGATTCCTGCAAGCACTCTCGCATCTTCGTCAGATTGCCACAGTAATAAGCATACCAAGCTTCCCCAATAAAGAGCGTGTACTGCATCTGGCTTGGTTCATTTGTCCGATCGACTAGATTTTGCTGAAATCGCGAGCGCTCTACTTCCTCTTGAGTCTGATGCAGTTGTACTTGAGACTGCTCCCATCTCTGTTCAGTCTGATGCAGTTGCGCTTGAGATTGCTCCAATTCCTCTTGAGTCTGATGCAGTTGCACTTGAGACTGCTCCAATTCCTCTTGAATCTGATGCAATTGCGCTTGAGATTGCTCCCATCTCTGTTCAGTCCGATCCAGTTGCGCTTGAGATCGCTCTACTTCCTCTTGAGTGTGATGTAACTGAGATTGAGATTGCTCCAATTCCTGTTGAGTCTGATGTAACTGAGATTGGGACTGCTTGAAGTCTCGTGCAGTTTTGTGCAACACCGATTTGGTTTGAGTCAACTCTGTCTGAGTTTGGTGCAACTGAGACTGCGATTGAGTCAACTCTGTCTGAGTTTGGTGCAACTGAGACTGCGATTGAGTCAACTCTGTCTGAGTTTGGTGCAACTGAG